>CAZJGZ010000091.1:0-9957 GCA_964545695.1 uncultured Ectothiorhodospiraceae bacterium
GGCGCGATAGCACACGATAATGCCGGCGAATGCAATGCGCATGGCTGCATGCCCTGGCGGACGAGACTCTGCTGCACAAGATTGGCTGCAATGACTGTTGGGGTGGGAGGGGGTAGCATGCGGCCGCTGCCGGGCTCCGAGACAATGACCCCGGGACCAATGACCAAGGAGATGCAATGGACGTAATGCAAGCCCTGTTGACCGCACTGCCGGTTTTCTTCGCGCAGTTCGCCGTTGCGCTGGCCACGCTGATCATCGCCGTCGCCGTGGTGCTCAAGGCAACGCCGGCGGCCGAGGTGCGCCTGATCCGCGAGGGCAACCTTGCCGCCGCGATCTGGGCGGCAGGGACCACGGTGGCGATGGCGATGCCGATCGGCGCGGCGCTGCGGTTTTCCCACACCACAACCGAGGTTGCCGTGTGGGCGGCGCTCGCGGCGCTGATCCAGATCGCCGCCTACTACGCGGCGGCGGCTCTGTTCGGCAAGACCCGCGCGAGCGTCGAGGCCGGTGAGCTGCCGTCTGCGGTCGCCGTCGTCGGTGTCCAGCTTGGCGTTGCCTTCATCAACACGGCTGCGTTGTCGGCATGAGCCGAGTGGGCGGGACGCCGATCGGCTTCGGTTTTGTCGTGGCCATCTGGGTACTCGGCCAGGTCCTGGGACAACTGGCCGAGCCGGGCCCGGTGCGAGATGCTGACATCGAGGTCGAGCAACTGCCGCGCAGTGCGCAGAGCGGCGGCAGCGGTGGCCGGGTCGCGCAGCTTGCCGTCGATCGGGCGCGCCGCGGTGCGGCCGCCGTCGGCACCGCCTGGCATGTCGGTGACAACGCCTGGCTGAGCAACCGTCATGTGATCGAGCACTGTGCCGCGCATGAACTGAACACCCGAATCCCGGGTGAGGTCGAGCGGCTATGGGTGCATCCCGATGCGGACCTCGCGGCCATGCGCAGCCAGAGTGCCGAGGCTGCGGTCGGGCTGGCCAGAAACGCACCCCGGAACGGCAACCGCGCCTACGCCATCGGCTACCCGCAGGGGGAGCCGGGTGTCGCCGAACTCACCCTGCACGGCGAGGGTCGCATGCAGCTCACCGGCGCGCTGTCGAGTGAGCGGCCGTTCCGCTACAAGGTCTGGGGCATACGCAGGCTGCCGGACCATGTCCGCTCGGCCGAAGGCCTGGGCGGGATCAGCGGCGGTGCCGTGATCGATGCCGCCGGCGAGGCCGTCGGCGCGGTGTTCGCGAGCAATAATCGCCGTGGCACGTTATTGACCATTCCGCACGCGGAAGTGCGCGCCGCCGCCCGCGCCGTCGCGACGGACTTCACGAACGCCGACAGCGCCCGCTCGATCGGCGACGCCCGCCGCCATGCCGAGCGCCTGCTGGCCAGCGACCGCGTGGCCCGTGTCCTCTGCCGCTACTGAGCCGGTATTACCGCATCCTGCCCGTTGTGCTCAGCCGCGCGCCTGCAGGGTCGTCGAGGTGAGCTCGATCAAGTGCCGATCCTTGGTCTCATGCAGGGGACGGGCAGGCCTTTCATATCTCTGCCGGCCGCAGCGGAAACCTGCCATCCGAGCGTGTGCCGAGCCCTTCTTCATGCCCATTGCGGGATGCACACGGAGTTTGGGTGATCTGCCGGGAAGTTGAAAAAATTCTCTGCGATGGTAGTTTATTCGGCTAGCAGCGAGATTAATGCGCATCATATTCTGAAATATATGCGGCGCGCAGTATTGATATGCTGATCTGTGGGGGCATATGGCTCTTATCAAGTCATTGGTTCTTTCGGTAGGGGCTGGAGGGGTGCTCCTGATCCTTGTCGGCTGTGGCGGCGGTAGCGGCGACGATGGGGCGAGTGACGCTGCCAATACAACCAGCGAAGGTGATAGCGCCACTGTCACCGACCTCGGCGGTGAGCCGGTCACATTGCGCCATGATTCCACTGACGGGCCGGACAAGAATCCGCTCAAGGGCTGGAATTCAGGTTGGTGGCAAGACCACCCCGAAGCCTCGGTCGGCTTTCAGTATCTCGGCTGGAACGACTTCGAGCCCGAACAAGGCAAATATGACCACGATGCCGTGGAGCGTCTGCTGGATCGGCCCGGCACCAAGGGGCGGCATTTCATTCTGCGGCTGTACTGCGACTGGTTCGGGGAGGACGAAACGTCGAGGGCTTGTCCGGAATGGCTCGATGTCGACCGACTGCAGGTTCCGACATCGGGCGGCGGTACAAAGTATGTGACGGATTACAATGATCCTGTCTATATCGAGCATGCCATCGCGGCGATTAATGAACTGGCGGCACACTACGATGATGACCCGCGGGCATTCGTGTTTCAGATCGGCGTGCTGGGATGGTGGGGTGAATGGCATCTGACCCGTGTCAGTGATGACGACTACAAGATTGCCGATGTGACCAGGGACAGCATTCTTGACGCCTACAGATCCGCATTCTCCAGGGTTCATCTCCAGGGGCGTTACCCGTGGCGAGAGCCGCTGCAGTCCACTGGCGACATTGGCTTCCACAATGATTTCTTTGTCGCGAAAAATGGCCACAGCGACGAATTCGATGAGGCGGTAGCACAGGCCGAAAAATGGGGCGACGGCCCGATCGGTGGAGAGGTGCCGCCGTTGGGGGATCGCGATCCGGGTGCCCTGTACGAATCATCGGATAGTGGCGATACCTACGGCATGCGCATGACCGAGACCGGGCGTTATTCGATCATGAAGCCGGGCGAGTACCGTCAGGATCATGGTGATCCGCACCGTGACGAGTACATGCGTATCCACAAACGCATGGGGTACAACTTCCAGGTTGAGAGGACCATGCTCTGGGAGGAGTCTGGTGATCTGGAGATGGAGGTCGAAGTGCGGAATATCGGCGTCGCCCCGATGTACATGCCGTGGGATGTACAGTTTGCCCTGCTCGATGACGATGACCAGCCAGTCGTTTCGGTGGAGGTTGATCACGATCTCACGAGCGTGCTGCCGGATGGCGTCATGCGGTTGAAACCGTCGCTGGCGCTCGGCGACCTCGATGCGGAGACGTACCGGTTGGGCGTGCGCATCCTGCAGACCGGTGCGGATGAGCAAAAGGCCGAGGAATGGGGCCTGGATCCCAGGAACACCTATATTGTTTTCGCGAATGACCTACCCGTCATCAGTGGCGCGTGGGACGACGATCACGCGCTGATCGGCGGCTGGTCGGTGTTGGCGGAGATCGCAATTCCGGGTGATGCCGCCGACGAGAAAGCGTGAAGCCTTGTTCGCGTACGATGGGTGGTGCTCTGTGCACGCACGGTCACCCTCGTGCGGCGAGAATGGGATCCGTGAGCTCTCTCAAGCGCAGGCGTTGTCGGCCATTGGCGTCGAAGTTGACCGGGTCGAGCCATTGCGTGAATGCGTCGTGCAACGCCGGCCATTCTCGGTCGATGACGGCGTACCACGCCGTGTCGCGATTGCGGCCCTTGTATACGGTCGCCTGGCGGAAAACGCCCTCGAAGGAAAAGCCGAGTCGCTGCGCGGCGCGTCGTGATGGCGCATTCAGCGCGTCGCATTTCCATTCGTAGCGCCGGTAGCCGAGCGCAAAGGCCCGTTGCATCATCAGGAACATGGCTTCCGTGGCGGCAATGCTGCCTTGCAGGCAAGGCGCATAGTGGATGTGACCGACCTCGATGGACCCGCTCTGCGGGGTGATGCGCAGGTAGCTGGCCACCCCGGTCGGCAATCCCCGGTCGTGCGGCACTACGGCGAAGAACAGGGGATCATCACCGGCGGTGGCGTTTTCCATCCACGCGCGATACGCCGCCAGCGACGCAAACGGTCCGTACGGCATGTACGTCCAGCTGCGGCCATCGCGGTCTTCGCTGATGGCGTGGAACAGCGTTTCGGCATGGCGTAACGGGTCGAGCGGTTCCAGGTCGCAATAGCGGCCCTCCACCCGTTCGGCCGCAGGAGACGGCGGTGGCTGCCAGTCCGGTACGGGCTCGCCGATCGGCTGACCGAGTTCATTCTTTCGCGCCACAATGTCGAGGTCCGTGGCCAGGGTGGCTGGGGCGATATCCCCGCGTCCGAGTCTGTGTTGGCTGCCTCGCCGACGCAAGCAATCGATGGCAGACTGACCCGCTCGCGCGAGGACATACCATGCATCTCATCGACGCCGATACCGTTCACCAGTTACTCGACTATCCGGGTCTCATCGATGCGCTGGAGACCGCCCACCGCGAGCCGGCGCCACTGGTCGGCAGATCGCTGCTGCAACCCGACCCCGACGGCGACCACGGCGACGAATCCTTCCTCGTACTGCCGGCGTGGAGCCCGGGACAGGTCATGGGCGTGAAGATGGCAACGGTCATCCCGGCGAACGCCACACGATCCGCCGGGCGACCGACCATCCACGCCGCCTACCAGCTGTTCGATGGAACCACCGGCGAGCCCCTGGCCGCCATCGACGGTACGGCACTGACCCTGCGCAAGACTGCCGCCGACTCGGGGCTCGGCTGCCGCTTGCTGGCGCGCGCCGGTGCGCGCGTGCTGCTGATGGTCGGTGCGGGTGCACTGGCGTCGCACCTGGTGGCCGCCCACAGGGCCGCCCGACCTTCGATCGATCGGGTCATGGTCTGGAATCGGAGCCGCGGCAACCGCGACCAGGTGGTCACGGCGTTGCGCGAGCAGGGCATCGCTGCCGAGGCGGTCGATGATCTCGCCGCTGCTGTACCGCAAGCCGACATCATCTCCTGCGCGACCGCTGCGACCGAACCGCTGATCCGGGGGCAATGGCTGCAACCGGGCCAGCATCTGGATCTGGTCGGTTCATTCGAGCCGGGCATGCGCGAGTCCGATGACGACTGCGTGCGCCGGGCGGAACTGTTCGTCGATCTGCCGTTGAGCACGGTCGAGAGTTCGGGCGATCTGGTCCAGCCTCTGGCCGACGGGGTCATCAGCCACGACGACATTCGTGGCGACCTGTTTGATCTTTGCCAGGGGAGGCATCCGGGACGTGAGTCGGATCATGCCATCACGCTGTTCAAGAACGGCGGTGGTGGCCACCTCGACCTGTTCACCGCTGCACACTGCCACCGCCTTGCGCAGAGGAGCCGCGATGACTGACTCATCCTTCCGTCACCTGTTCTCGCCACTGGATCTGCGCCACAAGCGCTTGAAGAATCGCCTGACCTTCGGTGCGCACACGGCCAACATGGCCGACAACGGGCTGCCCGGAGAGCGTCATCGTGCGTATTACGAAGAACGCGCGCGTGGCGGTGCCGGCATGATCGTGGTCGAGCCGGTGCCGGTCCACCCGGCGGCCATCCTGACCGCGCGCAATTTTCGCCCGGCCGACGATGCGGTCATCCCCGGTTTCCGTCGCATCACCGAAGCCTGCAAGGCGCATGACACGGTCATGCTGCAACAGCTCTATCACGTCGGCGGTCACGGCGATTACGACAACTCCTTTCATGCCAACTGGTCGCCTTCAGGCATGCCCTCGTATCACGACTCCGATGGCAGCCACGCCATGACCGAAGCGCAGATCGAGGAGACGATCGAGGCGTTCGTTGCCGCCGCCTGGCGCGCCCACGAATCCGGCTTCGACGGTATCGAACTGTTCGCCGCCTACCACGCGCTGATCGACCAGTTCTGGACGCCCTGGTCGAACCGCCGGGATGACCGCTGGGGCGGGACATTCGAAAACCGGATGCGCTTTTCCAGTACGCTCATGGAACGCATACGCCAGCGCTGTGGCGACGACTTCCTCATCGGCCTGGCGGTGAGCATGCACCCGGATGTGGACGTCTCCCTGTCCATCGAGGCGATGCAGGAAATCGTCGCCTGGCACGATGAACGCGCGCTCATGGATTACGTTACCTGCGGTACGGGCAGCTACTTCGACTTCTATCCACTGATGCCCTCGGTGCTCTATCCGGAGAAACTCGGTGCGCCCTTTGCCGAAGCGCTGAAACAGGTGGTGCGCCACGCGAAGGTGCAGTGCGAGAGCCATGTACGCACGCCGGAAAACGCCAACACGATCCTCGGCGAGGGCCAGGCGGACCTGGTCAGCATCGTTCGCGGCCAGATCGCCGACCCGCATCTGGGCAACAAGGCGCGTGATGGTCGCGACGAGACCATTCGCCCCTGCCTGTCGTGCAACCAGATGTGCTGGGGCCGACGCTACCGCGACTACTGGATTTCCTGCCTGGTGAATCCCTCGGCCGGCCGCGAGTTCGAGTGGGGCGGTGACCGCTTCACGCCTGCGAGCACAGCGCGGCGGCTATTCGTCGTCGGCGGCGGCCCGGCGGGGCTTGAGACGGCGCGCGTCGCCGCCGAACGCGGGCATGCCGTCACGCTGACCGAGGCCGGCCCCGAACTGGGCGGCCGTTTCCGCTTTGCCGGCCTGCAACCGCGGCGCGGGCAGATCAGCGACCTGATCGCCTGGTGGCAACGCGAGCTGGAGCGCCTTGGCGTGGACATCCGCTACAACACGCCGGTGGACGCCGATGACATCCGTGCCTGCGACGCCGATGCCATCGTCCTTGCCACGGGCTCGCTGCCCAACGAGACGGGTTTCCAGCGCGCCCTGCCGGCACAGGACCAACTGCCCGGCCTGGAGCGTGGCGGTGTGTGCACGGTGGACGACGTCATGGGGCGGACCGTCCGGCCGGGATCGCGAGTCATCGTGCTGGACGATCTCGGCCACTGGCATGGCGCCGGCACGGCCTGGCATCTCGCGGAACAGGGCCACGAGGTGGCCATCGTCACGCGTTTTCCCACAGTCGCCGCGGAGCTTGCCCGGACGGCCGCCGACGCCCCGCTGCGCAAGCGCCTGAAGCAGCTCGGCGTGACCGAGATCGGCGATGCCGCACTCACCGAGTGGCACGGCGATGGCGCCACGATCACCGATCTGCGTGACGGGGAAACACGGCACATCGCGGCGGACACGCTGGTAACCGCGACCGTCGGCGAATCACAGCGCTGGCTGACCGATGATCTCGCCGATGCGGGCCTCGAACTGCACACGGTCGGCGACTGTGTCGCACCAAGGCTGGCCGTCATGGCGATCTACGAAGGCCGCGAACTGGCCTTGCGCCTGTAGGGCTGCGGGCAACGCTTGCCCGGGCCCGCAACCGACTCCACCGCGACAGCTTGACCGAACAGTGTTTGACCCGGTCGGGTAAACCCCGCGATCCTGCGCCGGCCGTGGCGCGTGCCGCGGCCTCTCCCTGCAGTCACAGGCAGCCCTCATGAGCCACGACCTGATCCGCCTGCGCGGCGCGCGGCAGAACAACCTGAAGAACCTCGACGTCGACCTGCAACTCGGGACGCTCACGGTCATCACCGGTCCCAGCGGCTCGGGCAAGTCGTCGCTGGCCTTCGATACCGTCTACGCCGAGGGTCAGCGCCGCTACGTCGAGACCTTCTCGCCCTACGCCCGCCAGTTCCTCGACCGCATGGACAAGCCGGCGGTGGATTCGATCGAGGGGATTCCGCCGTCGATCGCCATCGACCAGACCAACCCGGTGAAGAACTCGCGCTCGACCGTGGGCACGATGACCGAGCTCAACGATCACCTGAAGCTGCTGTTCGCGCGCGCCGCGCGGCTGTTCTGCCAGGGTTGCGGCGAGGAAGTGCGCCGCGACAGCGCGGATGACATCGTCGCCGAACTGTTGGAGCGTGGCGGTGGCCGGCGTGCGCTGATCACCTTCGACGTGGCGCTGACCGGCGATGTCGCGGCCGCCAAGGTGCGTGCCGAGCTGGAACGCCAGGGCTATACGCGGGTGGAAGACGTGGCTGGGCGCGCGTTGCGGGTCACGCGCGACCGCGTGCGCCTGAACGCCGACAATCGCGAGCGCATCACCGAGGCGGTGGAGGCCGCCCTGCGTGCGGGGCAGGGGCATGTCGGCGTGTTCCCGCTCGATGAGCAGCGCGAGGTCATCGAGCACTGGCGCTTCTCGGAAAGCCTGCACTGCCCGCAGTGCGATCGCGACTACAGCGACCCCATCCCCAATTCCTTCTCGTTCAACTCGCCCATGGGCGCCTGCGACGACTGCCGCGGCTTCGGTCGGGTCATGGGCATCGACTATCGGCTGGTGGTGCCGGACGAGACCAAATCGCTGGCCGCGGGTGCGATCAAGCCGTGGCAGACCGACAGCTATGCCGAGTGCCAGCGTGATCTGATGGGCTACGCCAAGCGCAACGGCGTGCCCACCGACGTGCCCTGGAGCAAGCTGAAGCAGAAGGATCGCGACTGGATCATCGCGGGCGACGAGAACTGGAGCTGGCACTCGACCCGCGGCGGCTGGTACGGCGTCCAGCGCTTCTTCGACTGGCTGGAGTCGCGCTCCTACAAGATGCACGTGCGCGTGCTGCTGTCGCGCTATCGCTCCTACGACCAGTGCCCGAGCTGCCGGGGCGCACGGCTCAAGCCCGAAGCCCTGCTCTGGCGCGTCGGCTCCAAGGCCGACGCGGATGCCGTACTCGATCCGGCGCAGCGCGCCCGGCCCACGGGCGCGCAGTTCTCCGACGCCACACTGCAGGCGCAGCCCGGGCTCAACATCGCCGACCTCATGGGCCTGCCGCTGGGGCGCACGCGCAAACTGTTCCAGCGCCTGCACCTGCCGGCACCGCTGGATGCCGCCTCCGATCTGCTGCTCGACGCCATCCGCGCGCGCACCGATTACCTGGTCGACGTGGGGCTCGATTACCTCACCCTCGACCGCCAGTCGCGCACGCTCTCCGGCGGCGAGGTCCAGCGCATCAACCTGACCACGGCGCTGGGTACCTCCCTGGTGAACACGCTGTTCGTGCTCGACGAGCCCAGCATCGGCCTGCACCCGCGCGACATGGACCGCATCATCGGCGTCATGCAGCGGCTGCGCGATGCCGGCAACTCGCTGCTGGTGGTCGAACACGACCCGAAGGTGATGCACGCCGCCGATCAGGTGCTCGACATCGGCCCCGGGCCGGGCGAGCGCGGCGGCGAGATCGTCTTCCAGGGCACGCCCGCGGAACTGATGGCCGCGGATTCGCTGACCGCCGATTACCTCACCGGCCGCCGCCGGGTCGCCGATCCGGCCGAGTCAGAGCGCCGCGAGGCGAGCGCGCAAACCGCCGCGGCCGGTCTGCGCATTCGCGGTGCGGCCGAGCACAACCTCCAGGGCATCGACGTGGATCTGCCGCTGAACTGCATGGTGGTCATCACCGGTGTCAGCGGCTCGGGCAAGTCCACGCTGATGGAGGACGTGCTCTACCGCGCGCTGGCCGAACTCAAGGGCCACCCCGGCGAGGTGCCCGGTGCGCACACGGCCATCACCGGCCACGAGCACATCGACGACGCCGTGCTCATCGACCAGTCCGCCATCGGCCGCACCACGCGCTCGACCCCGGCGAGCTACGTCGGCGCCTTCGACGCCATCCGCAAGCTCTTCGCCGGGCAGCCCGAGGCGAAGGCGCGCGGCTACACCCTGGGCACGTTCAGCTTCAATGCCGGCAACGGCCGCTGCCCGACCTGTGGCGGCAATGGCTTCGAGCACGTCGAGATGCAGTTCCTCTCCGACGTCTATCTGCGCTGCCCGGATTGCGATGGCCGGCGCTATCGCCCGGAGATCCTCGAGGTCTCGCTGGCGCCCTCCATCGGCTGCGACGGCGGCCCGCGCGCCATCGCCGATGTACTGGAGATGACGGTCAGCCAGGCCGTCGTCTTCTTTGCCGATTACCCTGAAGTACTGCGCGGCCTGGAGCCGTTGCAGGCGGTGGGCCTCGGTTACCTGGCCCTGGGCCAGCCCGTGCCGACCCTGTCCGGCGGCGAGGCCCAGCGGCTCAAGCTCGCCGGCCATCTGGCCAAGGTCGGTGGGCGGCGTGGCGGCGAGCATCTGCTGTTCATCTTCGACGAGCCCACCACCGGCCTGCACATGGATGACGTGGCAACCCTGCTACAGGCCTTCCGGCGCCTGCTCGCGGCCGGCCATTCGCTGGC
>CAZJGZ010000092.1:0-9903 GCA_964545695.1 uncultured Ectothiorhodospiraceae bacterium
GGTGGATCGCATGCCCGGAGTGTGCATGGCAAGCGCCCAGGCGAGCAGCGCGAGCATGAGGTGCACGAGCACCAGCGCGGGCGCGAACGGCTGATCGAGCGCAAGGCTTGCGCCCCAGGCGAGCAGAAACCCTGAAAGGGCAAGACCCAGCGACCAGCCGAGCAGGCCCCTGGCGCCGCGCGCGAGGAAACTGGCGCCCCATGCGGGCAACAGTAGTGTCGCCAGCGCCGCCGGCACGCCGAGCGCCATGCTGCCGAGGACGATTGCGCCGAGCAGCCAGGCGGCCCCGAGCACGCGGCGCCAGCGTGCCGGACCGGAATGGGCGGGAACGTCGGGAAACAACTGGTGGTGCAGCCAGAGCTTCAGCAGGACCGGCCAAAGTATCAGGCTGGCCAGCGCGGCCACGGCGATCGCGCGGAATTCGATCGCTCCGACGAAGTACAACTGGCCTTCGGCCCACGACGCGGCAGCGAGGCTGGCCTGGGCGAAGTTGGCGGCGAGCAGCGTGACCAGCGCGAGTCCGGCGAGGAAGGCGACCAGCGGCAGGCGTTCGGCGTCGCGTGTTCGGCCGATCACGGCCATCGCAGCACCGGCAACGGCGATGGCCACCGGCAGCACCGGCAACGCGAATACCGATGCCAGCACGCCACCCGCGGCCGCCCACTGGCTCACCGCTAGTGCCTGCCAAACCGAGCCGTGCAGGAACAGACCCGCACCGGCGAGGGCGAGGACGGCGGTGACCAGGATGCCCGAGGAGAAGGGTAGCGCCAGCAGTTCGAGCATGGTTCAGCGCCGGAGCAACGTGGCCAGCGGACGGTTCTCGAGCCCGAGTTCGGACAAGAACGCCGGATCGTGGCTGGTGATCACCAGAGTGGTGCCGTCGGGGACGGCGCGGATCAGTTCCAGTGCATCCTGACGGACCTCGGTATCGAGGTGATTTGCGGGTTCATCCAGCAGAACCAGGCGTGGTGCAGCGCCGCCTGCCGGCGGATCAGCCGCGACCGGCGGCGCCAGGGCGGACGCGAGGCGCAGCAGTTGCCACTGCCCACCGCTCAGCCGATCGAGCCTCCGTGGCAGCAGTTCCCAAATCCGTGGCCGCTCCGGCGGTGCGGCGCCCATCGCATCGAACCAGTCGAAGCCCGAGAGCGGCCACGGATGCGGCCGCGGATGGTCCTGCGCCAGCAGCGTGGTGCGGGTGGCGGACGCGAGCCGGATCGAGCCTGCGTGGAGCGAGGCCTGACCGACCAGCGCGCGCAGCAACAGCGACTTGCCGGCCCCGTTCGGGCCGGTCAGCGCCCAACGCGCGCCGGCCGGGATCCGGATGTCCAGCGGACCCAGCAGCGGTCGATCGAAACCGATCCAGGCGGCGTGGAACTCGACCAGCGTTTCAGCAGATGTCATTGGGGGACGGTCGGCGCATCACTGCGGTTGCAATGCGCCGGCCCAGGTCGACATCAGTTCAAGATAGCCGTCCAGTGCGGCGTCGGCCGGCGGATCCAGGGGGACGTCGGCGCGCGGCCAGCCGAGGTGGCGTTCGAGGAACCGGGCGCCGCGGTCCGGCTGGAAGCTGGCATGCAGCACGGATCCTTCGGTGTTCTGCAGTTCGTCGACCAGCCGCTGCAGGTGCCGCGCGGTCGGCGGCACTCCCGGACTCGGCTCGAGATAGCCGACGACGGTGACCGGCAGCCACTCCTCCAGATAGTCCAGATCTTCGTGGTAGACGACGATGCGACGCTCCGGAAGCTGAGCGGCCAGCTCCCTCGCGTGCTGTTCGAGCCGGTCGGCCGTTTGCCGGGCGCGGGCGCCGAAGTGTTCGGCCCGCTCGGGCATCAACTCGCCCAGGCGCTCGCCGAGCGCGACCGCGACCTCGGCCATGCGCAGCGGGTCGCTGTTGAAATGCGGATTGCCCTCGGCATGCACATGGCCCATCCCGGGTTCGTCAATGGTGATGGAGCGGCGCAGATGCAGGAAATCCGCTGCGATGAACCGGCCCGGACGTCCGATGTTGATTGCCGGGTTCGCGGCCCCGCGCGCCGCGGCGGGCAGCCAGCCTTCTTCCAGGCCGGCGCCCATTTCCAGCAGCAGGTCGGCGCGACGGAGCGCCGCCATGAACGACGGCCGTGCATCGAGGTAATGCGCGTCGCGGTCGGGCGGCGCCAGCACGCGCACCGAGACGTGATCGCCGCCGATTTCGCGTGCGAGGGCGCCGAGGCTCGATGTGGTTGCGACTACGTTGAGTTCTCCTGCCGTCGGGTGAGAGAACGGAAGAAGAAGGAGAAGAGCAGCAATGGCAAGCCATCGGGCGAAGTTCGATGGAAAGTGGATCCAAGACATAGGTTGCATGAAGGACTCCCGGGAAAATTGGGTAAGCGCAGATCAATCGCCGTTTCCATGGCGTGTGGCCGGGCGTGGGGTCCGCCCGGCCGGCTGAGATTGGCTGCTGTCAGAAACGGTGGGCGCCGTGCGCACCGAGGGCGACGTTGACCTGGAACAGGAACTCGAGCCCCCGGTCACTTCCGTGATCTCCGGCGAAGTCGGTCTGGTTCAACTGGGCACGCAGGAACACCGGCTCGGTCGGGCGGAACGTCACTTGCGCTCCGTGGCGATAGGACGTGTCTTCCTTGGTGCCGTCTCCGCGGCCGAGTTCGTTGGTCAGACCCAGAGCCTCGAGGCGCAGGCCCGCCTCCCAGCGTGGCGCGAAACCGTAGACGCCCTGGAGATAGATGCCGTCCTGCTTGTTCTTGAACGATTGCACGTTGCGCACGAAGCCGATCGGACCATTGTCATCCTCGGCGAAATTCACATCGCGGCGGTCGACGTCGATTTCCCGGTAGAAGTACTCGCTCTGAAGCCGCCAGTTACCGTGGCCGTAGGCGCGCCCCGATTCGTATTTGTACACGGCGTCCAGTCCGGCAAACCAGGCCGAGCCGTCCCAGTCCTCGAAGCGGGTCGAATGCTCATCGGTCTTCTGGAAGGTTCTTGCGTAGCCGCCCGATACGCCGAGCTGCAGCGCCTGATCGGGTCCGAGATCTGGCCCGAACTTGGCGAACGCGGTGACCAGGCGCGGACCCGAGGCATCGCTGAGAATCCGGTTCTGACCGTTCAGCGCAGATTGCCGCCCCTCGTAGTTGGCGACGTTCTCGTTAGTGCCCTGCAGGAATTCGACTCCGAGCAAGGTATAGGTTTCGGTCGGGGCGAGCCAGGTTGCCTGCACGCCGGTTTCCTGCAGTCCGTGGTCGCCGAACAGGTATTCGTTCACCAACGGGCGATCGACGAAGTCCCAGTCGTGCGGATGCCGGCTGTTGATGTATCCGATGTCGGAAAGGAATTTGCCAGCCTTGACCTGCAGGCCCGCGGGCAGGGTGCGCGTGGTGAGATAGGCCTCTTCCACTTCGAGATGGTCGTCGTCGAAGCCGATCATCAGCGTGCCGTCGAGGAGCTCGCCGAGACGGGCTTCGAACACGAGTTCCGAGTGCCCGAGGTTGAACCCCTCGTCAAACCCGTGGCTGTGTCCATGCCCATGGCCATGATCATGTCCGTGCCCGTGTCCGTGATCGTGACCGCCTTCGAAGCCCGCGGGCTCGTCGTTGCCGCGGCTCAGCGTGCTGAAGTACACGCCTTCGAGAATCAACGACACGTCGACCCCGATGTGATCGTCTCCGATTTGCCACTGGCTCGAGGCCAGAGTGGGCATGAGCAAGGCGCTGGCGAGCAGCCCGGCTCCTGCGTGGCGCATGATTCTGTGGGTTTGCATGGTTTCTTCTCCGTGGTCTGGGGTTGTGCGGACGAGCGAGCGCTTGAAACTTCGCTCGAGCGAAGCGATGCTATAACATACCATTTAAGTGATGCCAGTGTTGAACGGAGGTCGAGACTTGTCTGCTGAGCTCAAGCCATGGAACACGGGTACGGGTGCCCCGCATACCGCCGCCGGCAGTTCGTTGGGTGCACTGGTCCGGATCTTCGAACCGGGTGTGCAGATCGCCTGGTTCGAGCGGGCGCCGGTCCCGGCGATTGCAGATTACGTTCACGCGGTGTCCCACAGGCTGGGCTCGGGACGATCTCGCGTGGTGCACGCCGACGACGATCTTCCCGACCTCGAGTTGCCGGATCAGGCGGGCAGGGTGGCGCTGCTGTCCGAGATCGGTTGGTTGACCGGGGTGTACACCGATCTGCTCGGGTGTCCGTCGGCGGCGCTGCGCATCGAGGTGCTGGAGCGGCCGATGTGTCCGCGCTTCCATGTGGACCGCACCGGCATTCGCCTGGTCTGTACCTGGCGCGGGCCTGGCACCGAGTGGCTGGACGACGGCTGGGCCGACCGCAGTCGTCTGGGGCCCGGAAGCCGCGGCCTGACCGACGAAACCTCCGGATTGATGTTGCCCGGTGCCGAGGTGAAGAACATACCGACCTTCGCCGTCGGTCTGTTGAAGGGGTCGCTATGGCAGGGCAACGCCGGGCGCGGCGCCATTCACCGTTCGCCGCAGGTCGATCCCAGCGTTGCGCCACGGGTGACGCTGTCACTCGACGCGATCTGGGAAGACTGAGCCATGTCGGCCTCGCGGGCTCGAAGCGTCTCGTACACTGTGTGCATAAGGATTCTTGAATGAATAAAGACAATCGTTTGCCGGTGACGGTGATCTCCGGTTTCCTCGGCGCCGGCAAGACCACGCTGCTGAACCACATCCTGAACAACCGCGAGGGCCGCCGGGTCGCGGTGATCGTGAACGACATGAGCGAGGTCAATGTCGACGCGGCGCTGGTCCGGGAAGGCGGCGCCGAGTTGTCGCGCACCGAGGAACGGTTGGTCGAGATGAGCAACGGCTGCATCTGCTGCACGCTGCGCGAGGATCTTCTCGAGGAGGTTTCGCGGCTCGCCCGCGAGGGACGCTTCGACTACCTGGTGATCGAGTCCACGGGAATTTCCGAACCGCTACCGGTGGCCGAAACCTTCACCTTCGCCGATGCGGAGGGTATGTCGCTGTCTTCCGTCGCGCGGCTCGACACGATGCTGACCGTGGTCGATGCGTTCAATTTCCTGAAGGACTACGCGTCGGCCGATTCGATTCAGGAACGTGGTGAATCGCTGGGTTCGGAAGATGACCGCACCGTTGTCGACCTGCTGATCGACCAGATCGAGTTCTGCGACGTGATCGTGGTGAACAAGGCCGACCTCGTGACCCCGGACGAGCTGGCCCGGCTGTTCTCGATCCTGCAAGCCCTGAACCCCCGCGCCCGCATCCAGTTTGCACAATTCGGACGTGTGCCGCTGGACAAGGTCCTCGACACCGGCCTTTTCGACTTCGAGCAGGCGGCTACCGCGCCCGGCTGGCTGAAGGAACTGCGCGGGGAGCATGTGCCGGAGACCGAGGAATACGGGATCGCGAGCTTCGTCTACCGCGCCCGGCGGCCTTTTCATCCCCAGCGGTTCTGGAACCTCATTCACAGCGAGTGGCCCGGGGTGGTGCGATCGAAGGGATGGTTCTGGCTGGCCTCGCGGCCTGATTTCGCCGGATCCTGGTCGCAGGCCGGTGGCGCCTGCCGGCAAGGCGCGGCCGGCATGTGGTGGAGCGCCGTGGACCCCGCCCACTGGCCGGAGGACCCGGCGCATCGCGCGGGTATCGAAGGGGAGTTCCAGGGGGAGTGGGGCGATCGCCGGCAGGAACTTGTGCTGATCGGCATGGGCATGGACGAGGGCGCGTTGCGCGCTTCTCTCGATGCCTGCCTGCTCAACGAAGAGGAGATGGCGCTCGGTCCCGAGGGCTGGGCGCGGTTTCCCGATCCGTTTCCGCGGTGGGGCAAGGCGGCGGACGCCGCCTGAAGCGCTGTTGCGGGTGACGTCCGCAGTGACAGATCATCGCAGCTCTCCTCAGAGTGACGGCTCCATTGCGCGCTCGCCTGGCGGCGTGACGCGCGGCGGCCCGCTACCGGCTTGGATGGGTCGCAGGCGCCCCTTTCTGTCCAAAAGGTTGCCGACCACCCTGAAATTCGCAGTGGCGCAGATGCTTCTAATCGGAGACTGGGTCCTCACATGCCAGGCATGACTTCAAACGTTGCCCGCGCCAGCCCGCCGACTCGCGGGCACACCATCGCGCTGGCCGCCCTGTTCTTCGTGTCGGGGGCCGCGGCGCTCACTTACCAGGTGCTCTGGGTGAGGGAATTGGGGCTGCTCTTCGGCAGCACTGCCGAGGCAGCCGCGCTGACCATCGGGATCTTCTTCGCCGGCATTGCCGGTGGCGGCTGGTTCTGGGGGCGACGCGCGGGTCGGATGCGCCGGCCGCTGCGGGCCTTCGGCTGGCTGGAGATCGGCGTCGCGGGTGCGGCGCTGGCGCACTTTTTCGTCGCGGATCTCTACTTCGCGCTTTATCCAACCTTGTACGCCCTGGTCGGCCACGCTCCCGTCTTCGAGACCCTGCTGAAGGCTTCGGTGGCCGCGACGCTCCTGCTGCCGGCAGCGTTTCTGATGGGCGGCACCCTCCCGATGATGGGACAGCACCTGATCCGGACGCGCGACCGGCTTGGACGAACTGGCAGCGCGCTGTATGCGATCAACACCCTCGGCGGGGTGGCCGGGGCGCTGGCGGCGGGATTCGTGCTGCCGATCGCACTGGGCTTCCGGGATGCGTACCTGCTGGCTGTGGGAATGGATCTCGCGGTCGGGCTTGCGGCCCTCGCGCTCGCCCGAGGGCAGCCGGCGCTCATTCCTGCCAAACCGCGCTCAGTGCCCCGGTCGGTGCGGCTGCCTTCCCTGGTCTGGCCGATCGCGTTTCTGTCGGGAATAATCACCCTGGCGGTCGAGGTGATCTGGACCCGGCTGTTCGCCCAGGTGCTGCAGAACTCCGCGTATACCTACGCCCTGGTGCTGAGCAGCTTTCTGGCTGCATTGGCGCTGGGCGCCGTGCTGGCGAACCTGCTGAACCGGCAACGCCTGGTCCCCCCGGGCGGGGTGCTGTTTGGTCTGTTGGCCGCTTCCGCCGCGATCGTCGCGGGAACGCCCTGGCTGTTCCATCAGGTGACCGACGGCATGAGTTACCTCGGTCGCGGACAGGACTTCCAGGGCTACGTACTGGCCGTGGTTCAGGCCACGTGGCTGGTCATCCTGTTGCCGGGCATCGTGCTCGGCGCGGTGCTGCCTTTCCTGTTGCGCCTGCTGGAGACCTCGGAGGCGGCGCCCGGCGAGATCCTCGGCCGACTGGTTGCGGCCAATACCGCGGGTGCGATTCTCGGGGCGCTTGCAGCGGGGTTTGTGCTGTTGCCGGTGCTCGGCACCTGGAACGCGCTGCTCGGGTTGGGCGCGTTGTATGCGGGCCTCGCGTTGCTTCAGGGTCTGTCGTTATTGCGAATCCGGGACGCGGGGCGCACCATTGAACACCGGCCCGCGCACGCAATGGCAGGCCGCCTGCGCCTGCCGGTCAGCCTGATCCTGGTCGGCGCGGTCGTAGCCACGGGCTTCGTCTACCGCGCTCGGGAATCGATCTGACGCCCTCGCCGGTCCGGGTGGATGCAAGTCGCGGCGAAACCCTGGTCGCGCTGCGCGAAGGGCGTGCTGCCCATGCCGCGGTGATCGAACGCGAAGGCGGTCTCAGTATCCGCGTGAACAACTACTACACGCTCGGGAGCACGCATGCCGCGATCGCCGAGCGCAACCAGACTTTGATCCCGCTGCTAGCGCACCCGGACCCGCAGAGCGTTTTCTTCCTCGGCATGGGCACCGGGATCACCGCCGGTGCCGCGCTGCTGCTGCCGGTGGAACGCATCGTCGTCTGCGAGATCCTGGGCGAGGTCGTCGAGCTGGCACGGGAGCACCTCCAGCCCTGGGTGAATGGACTGTTTGATGATTCCCGGGTAACGATCCACGCGGAGGATGGCCGCCAGTGCCTGGCGCGCAGCCCCGAGCGCTTCGATGCCATCATTGCCGACCTGTTCACCCCCTGGAAGGCGGGTACCGGCAACCTCTACACGCAGGATCACTACCGGCTGGCGGCCGAGCGGCTGAAGCCCGGCGGGATGTACGTGCAGTGGGTCCCGCTGTACCAGGTGTCCATGCAGGAACTCGCGATCATTTCCGCGACCATGGCCTCGGTGTTTCCGGAACTGACCTTGTGGCGCGGCGATCTGTACCCAAGCCGGTCGATCGTCGCGCTGGTCGGCCGCAGTACGGCCGAGCCGCTGGATCCGGAGGTGCTGGTGCGCAACGCGCGCCGCCTGCTCGACGCACCTGAACGCTCTGACGAATACTACGAGGCACTGGGCCTGTGTTTTTATGGCGGAAACCCGGGGCAGAGCCGCTTCTTCGATTATGCTCGTATCAACACCGACGACCGCCCGCTGATTGAGTATCTGGCTCCGCGCACCCATCGTGCGGTGCTGACCGGCGCGGCCCGATGGGTGGTTGGGGCGGAACGGGATCGGCTGTATTCAGCCCTGTTCGATGCGCTGCCGCCGGAACAGGATCCGCACCTTAGAGCGCTGGACGAACGGCAACTGCGGCACGTCGAGGCCGGGCTGCGTTATGCGCTTTACCAGGGGGCTCGTGCCCGCGGAACGCGCCTCGACGCGCGTTCCGCGTGGCTGGACTTCCTCGAGGTTGCGACCCCACCGACCCGTTCGCCGGATTCACCGGCCGGACAGGCTGGATTCGGCGCAACCGGGTTCGGCGGGAGCGAGGGGAACTGACGCCACCCCTCCCCAGGGGGAAGCCTACGACGGGCGCAAACGCCGTTAGCCGACGACCTTCAGGGGACCGTGGTCATCGCAGTGATCCCCGTGCGGGTGATGCAGATGGCCGTTCACAAGATAGTCGACGTGGTCGCCGTGTGGCACGGGCTCGTGCCCGCAGCCCGGTCCGTGAACGTGACCGGCTTCGTGACCGCCGCAGTCGTGGGCCGGCGTGCATTGATCGGGGTTGGTCGCGCCCACGGCGATCACGTGCTCGTCAACATGGTCCCCATGCGGATGATGGAGATGCCCGTCGTGCAGGTAATCGACGTGCCCGTCGTGCTCTACCGCCGTGTGCCCGCAACCTGGGCCATGCTCGTGATCGTGATCAGGATGTTTCTGGCAGCTCATCGAAGTCGTCCTCCTGAGGGGGTTGTATCGCCGGCGCAAGCCGCTCGGCCGCGTGTTCCAGCGCATTGTTCAACAGACTCGCCACGTGGTCGTCGGCGAGCCGGTAGTAGATGTGTCGGGCCTCGCGCCGGCGATGCAGCAGACGGGCGCGATGCAGGGCCTGTAGCCGTGCCGAAACGGTGCTGAGTTTGTCCTGTTCGCCGACCAATTCACCCACGCAGCGCTCGCCGCCCTGAAGCAGGGCTAGAAGCCGAAGACGCTCCGGATCACCCATTGCCTGGAAAAATTCGGCCGCGTGGCCCAGAAGCTCGGTCGACGGGATGTCAGGGGTCTTGGCGGATGGGTGTTTGCACAGAGGCATGAATCACTCTCATATTCCACGTACTAATGGAATATAGACCGTCTTGCTCCAAGCCGCCAGCGTTCCCGAGCGGCCGTGCACGACGCTGAGTCGTCGGACGAGGTTGACCAGGTGGCCGGGTAACCGGCTGGAAGCCCTGTTCGGTGCGCGAAAAGGACAACACAGCATTCGAAAGACCGAACGCTAACGAATCTGCTTGGCCTGGAGGGACTCTGGGCACGGCCCGGGGCACGGAAAGAGGGTCGCCAACCAGGATGGCTTCGCCGATTCTGATGTCGCTTGATCCGGAGCATCGCAATCTTCCAGCCGAACCCTCGACGAGGCTCAGGCTCTCGGAACTCCGGCACAGCCATCCCAGCCGTGGGTGGGTGTCTGCAGGGTGGGCCTTTGCGGCCACTGGTCCCGGCCGACTGGGTGACCGGAAAGGGCCGGCTACCGCCACCATCGGTCATCGGGTGTCTCACGCCGACCCTTATGGA
>CAZJGZ010000093.1:0-9851 GCA_964545695.1 uncultured Ectothiorhodospiraceae bacterium
GCGGACCTGCTGACCGAGCGCCTGCCGGCGACGCAGACGTTGGCCGAGGTGCTCAGCCGCGCGCGTCTCGATCGCGCCCAATGGCACGGCATTGGCCAGGTCATCGCGCGCTTCCATGCCGCCGGCCTCGAACACACCGACCTGAATGCCCACAACCTGCTGCTCGATGATGCCGGCACGCCGACGCTGATCGATTTCGATCGCGCCCGCCTGCACGCCGGGCCGGGCAAATGGGCGCCGGCGAATCTTGTGCGGCTGCGGCGCTCGCTGGACAAACTCGCCGGGCAACGCCCCGACTTCGCCTTCGGCGATGCCGACTGGGATGTGCTGACGGCGGGTTACGAGGCCGGCCGGCGCAGGGCGGACGCCTCTTCCAGGACAACCTCGATGGCATCCCGGTAGCGTGCGACCACGTCGTCCTCGGCGGCGAGGGTGGCCTGCGCGCGTGCTCCCATCGCTGACCGCGCGTCGGGGTCCGCCAGCAGTTGCACGCAGGTGTCGATGGCGCTGGCTGCATCGGTGCACTGCGCGATGCCGTCCGCGGCGGCGAGCCGCTCGGTCTCGGCGCGGAAGTTGTCCATGTGCGGGCCTACCACGGTGGCACGGCCGAGGCGCGCCGGCTCGAGCAGATTCTGACCGCCATGGGGTACGAATGAACCGCCCATGATGACGACCTCGGCGCCGGCCATGAGTGCGGTGAGCTCCCCCATGGTGTCGGCGAGATAGATCTCGGTATTCGCGGTCACCGCATCGCCGCGGCTGCGCCGGGCCATGTCGATGCCCTCGGCCCGCAGTGCCGCCTCGATGTCGTCGCCGCGTTCGGGATGGCGCGGGGCGATGATCAGCAGTGCGTCCGCCGTTGCTGCATGCTGCCAGGCGCGCGCCAGCTGCAGTTCTTCATCGGTATGGGTCGATGCCGCCAGGACGCTGGTGCGGCCGGTGTGCACGGGCTCTGCGGGCTGAGCGCCAGGTGCGTACTTGAGGTTGCCGATGGTCCGGGTGCGGCGCCGCGGGCCGCCGAGCGCGCGGAAGGCGTCGGCATCGTCGTCCGAGCGGGCGAGAACGAGGCGGCACTGCTTGAGGCAGAAGCGCAGTGCGGGCTGGAGCCAGCGCGGGGCGTTGCGGGTGCGCGCCGACAGCCTCCCGTTGACGATCACGATCGGTACGGCGGCGTGTCGCAAATGCGCGTAGAGCCAGGGCCAGAGCTCGGTCTCCATGATCAGCGCGACCTTCGGCTCCAGCTTGTGGACAAAGCGCCGGGTCGCTGTCGGCCGATCGATCGGCAGGTAGCAGATCGCGGTACCGGTCGGTGCGCGTGCCCTGGCCACGGCGTGGCCTGTGGGGGTGTTGGTCGACAGCAGCAGCGGCTCGTCGCGTTCGCGCGCGAGCTGTGCGAGCAGGGGCAGTGCTGCTGCGACTTCCCCCACCGACGCCGCATGGATCCAGATGGCCCGGCGCGGCAGCGCGTCGAGGCTGTGGCCATGGCGCTGTGCGTGGTAGTCATGGCCACCGTCCCGCGCGGCCCGGCGGCGGACATGCCAGCTCATCGGTAGCGCCAGGGCGAGATTGATCAGGCGATAGACCCGGGGCGGCCGCGGTAGCGGCTCGACGTAGGGGATGCGTTCATGCTTGGTGCGCCCGCGCTTGAAGCGTTGATGGATCCAGAAATACTGCTCCGGCGCGTGAGCCCGGATCTGTTCGGCAAGATGCTCGTTGACCCGCGCCGTATCGGCTTCGGCATCGGCGGTCGGGAAGTTCTCCAGGGCGGGCAGGAAGCGAACGCGGTAGCCGCTGTGGTCTTCGCGGCGCAGCAGCAGCATGGTGATGACGGGCGCACGGCTCATGCGGGCCAGGCGACTGGTCCCCGTCGATGTCACCACGGGGATGCCGAAGAACGGTGCGATGACGCTGCCGCGGGTGCGCCGCATGGTCTGGTCCGGGGCAAAGAACAGTGCGCGATTCGCCCGCAGCGTGCGCACCATGCCGCGGATATCGCTGTTGTGCAGGACGATATCGAGAAGGCGCTTGCGGTGGCCGATGAGCAGTTTCTCCACCAGCGGGTTCTTCGGTTCCGCGTAGGTTGCGCACAGGCCGAGCTGCTGCCCGGCACCGATGCCGGCGAGTTCGAGCGCGGTGTAATGGGGGGTCAGCAGGAGCGCGCCACGGCCTTGTGCCAGGGCATGGTCGAGGTGTTCGCGGCCTTCGATGCTGATGCGCGGCAGATACCAGCGCGGCGAGCGCCACCAGGTGATGCCCGTTTCGAACAGGCTCATGCCGAGGCCGGCGAAGTGCTGGCGCACCATGTGCCGGCGCTCGTTGCCGCTCTTGTCCGGGAACGCCAGGCGGATATTGGTGGCCGCCACGGCACGGCGCCCACGCAGGACATGGAAGATCAGGCCGCCCAGGCCACGGCCAAGACGCATCTGCCATGGATAAGGCAGCAGCGTCAGTAGTCGCAGTATTCCCAGTGCCGACCACAGCGGCAGATTGCGCGGGTGAAGGCAGTCGACCGCGGTGAGGCGGAACGCTTCACGATCACCGCCGGGGGCAGGGCGGTTGTGGGGCGTGTTGGTATTCACGGCAGCGGATCAACGGCGATGGCCGAGTTCAGGGGGAGGGGGCCTCCAGCCAGCTGTTGACCAGGCGCACATCCTCGACCGTCAGTGTACCCGCTGCCTCCTGCAGGCGCAGGCGGTTGAGGATGTACTCGAAGCGGGCGTTGGTGTAATCGCGCTCCGCCGCGAACAGATCACGCAGCGCATCGAGCACATCCACGGTGGTGCGCGTGCCGACTTCAAAACCGGCTTCTTCGGCTTCCACCGAGGCTTCGTTCGAGTCCACCGCCTGGCGCAACGACTGGACCTGGCTGATGCGCGATTCCAGACCGCGGAAGGCATTGCGTGTGCGCTGCTCGACCGCGCGCCGCGCCTCCACCATGCGTGACTGGGCGGCCTCGAAGTTGGCTCGTGCCTCGCGCGTGCCCGACGCCGTCGCCCCGCCGCGGAACAGCGGGATGGTGACCTCGATGCCGATCGAGTCGGTTTCGCTGTCACGGCTGAACTGTTCCTGCTGGCCGCCGCTGTCGAACAGATCGGAATCCTGTTCCTGGCGCGTGCGGCTGGCGACCAGGTCCACTTCCGGATAATGGCCGGCACGCGCCTGGCGCACGCCCTGACGGTTCGCCTCGGAGGCGGCGCGCGCCGCGAGGTATTCCGGATTCTGTTCCACGGCCCGGGCGACCCAGGTGTTCGCATCATGCGGGTCGGCCGACGTCAATGGCAGATCATCCCGGACCCGCGCGAGCATGCCGGTGCGGCGGTCGGTAATCGCACGGAGAGCCTCGCGGGCATCGTCGATTTCGTTGGTTGCCTCAATGCGGCGTGATACAGCCAGGTCGTAGCTCGCTTGCGCGGCCTTTACGTCCGTGACGGGGATCAGACCGACGTCGAAACGCTCCCGCGCCTGTTCCAGTTGGCGCTCGATCGCCTCGACCTCCGCGCGGGCGAAACGCTCGTTCTCTTCGGCGGCGAGAACCTCGAAGTAGGCCTCGGCCACGCGCAGGATCAACCTCTGGTCGGCATCGGCGAGTTCCGCTTCGGCCCGTGCGACTTCCGCGTCGGCGCGGCTGAGGCCGGCGAACTGCTCCCAGTTGAACAGGGTCTGACGCAGATTCAGGCTGTACTGCTCATTGGTGAAGCGGTCGGAATCGTTGGTATCGAGGCTGCGCTGGTCGTCCTCGCTGTACGATGCCGAAAAGGTGACCTGCGGCAACAGCGCGCCACGGGCCTGCGGACGGCGTTCGACAGTCGCCTCATAGTCATAACGGGCGGCCGCATAGGTTGGGTCGTTCTGTTGTGCCAGGCGATAGGCTTCCAGCAGGTCGGCGGCCTGTACTGCCGTGGCTGGCGCAGCCAGGATCACTGCGATGCAGCAGGCAGCTAGTGTTTTCGGTCCCCGCATGGGTGACTCCCGTCGTGTCACGCCGGGCGTACCGGCGTGGTTGAATCGATTTCTGTGCCGGGCAATGGGTCTATGCCGCCGGAACGGTGTGCGCTCAGAACTCGAAGTGCGGTGGGCGCTCGGCATGGGCGAGCACGTTGATCCAGGTTTCGAACAGGCTCTCGGTGGCCCAGTCGTCGACATCGACCCGGGTGATCCGCACGGCCTCCATGATCGGGCGATCCTGTTCGCCGACGATGGCGAACAGACGGCCGCCGGGGGCGAGCGCGTCGAGATAGGCCTGCGGTACTTCAGGGACGGCGCCCGTGATTGCGATGACATCCCAGGGGCGGTCGCCGGACCAGCCGCGTGCCGCATCACCTGTGTGCAGCGTGACGTTGTCGATCTGCAGCGCTTCCAGCCGGCTCGTCGCAGCCGCTGTGAAATCCTCGTGGATGTCGACCGAATCGACATGCGAGCCCAGGTGTGCGAGGCACGCCGCCAGGAATCCGCTGCCCGTGCCGATTTCGAGTATGCGATCTTCCTTGAGGATTTCGAGGGACTGCAACAGCCGCCCCTCCACGACCGGGGCCAGCATTGTTTCGCCGTGGCCGATCGGCACGCGCGTGTCGGCATAGGCCAGTTGGCGGTACGCCGGCGGTGTGAATCGATCCCGCGGCAGACTGCTCAGTGTCTGGATGACATCGGGATCGAGTACGGTCCACGGTCGGACCTGCTGGTCGACCATGTTGCGTCGAGCACGTTCGAGATTCATTTCGCTCATTGCCGCTTCCCCGCATCGCCACGTGTCGCGAGCGTAAGCCGTTCTCCGGGTCCGAGCAACCGGCTTGTCGGGCTCGTTTGGGTTTCTTCATCAGGCGCGCTACACTCCGCCTGACCGGTCGGTCGGTCGGGGGGAGTATAGCGTCATGCCACAAACCGCGCCAAGTCCAGCCCCGGGGAGTTCGGCTCCCGGTCGAGGTGAAATCCTCACCGCGTCAACGGATTTGTTCGCCGAATCCGGCTACGATGCTGTATCCATTCAGGCAATCGCGCAGCGGGCGGGGACGAGCAAGGCCAACGTATTCCACCACTTCGGTTCCAAGGAATCACTCTATCTCGAGGTGATGCAGCAGGCGTGCGGCGGCTTTGCCACGGCCACGGAGCTGGCCGAGGAGATGGCCTGCGACCATGCCGCGCGCGTTGAGGCCTTCCTGCGTGGCGACATGGAGCAGATGCGTGCCGACCCCGAGCGTGCACACCTGATCCTGCGCGAGGTGCTCGAGAGCGGACCGAGCCGGGGCAAGAAACTGGCGAGCGATGTCTTCGATGAGCATTTCCGACTCGTGGTCGCGTTGTTCCGCGATGGTCAGAAGGCGGGCGTCTTTGCCGCCGACATCGAGCCCGAGACCGCAGCCATCATGATGATCGCCGCGGGTGTTTTTGTCTTTCAGTCGCGCCATGTTTTGCGGCATCTGGTGGACGAGCATGTGGTGGATGACCCGGAGCGCTACGCGGGTCAGATGGCACGGATCCTGCTGAACGGGATGCGCGCGCAGCCCGGGCAATCCCGGTAAATCTCGATAGGAACCGCAGCGCTTCGAACAGGGGTGTTGTGGGCAATGTGAAACGAAACGGCTGGCGGCGGGATCAACTCGTGACTCGCCGCTGCTGGGGGAACGACGAATGATCCTGCGGATGATTCTGACCGTGCTCGCACTGGTCATCCTGTTCGGCGGCATTTTTGGCTGGAAGGCCTGGGAGGGCTACCAGGCCGGCCAGGCGGCAATGGCTGGTGGCCCGCCAACGGAGACGGTGTCGACCGCGCAGGTCGAAAGCGATGTGTGGCAGCCGCGGATCAGCGCGGTGGGCAGCCTGCGCGCCGTGCGAGGCGTGGAGATCGCCCCGGAGATCGCCGGCAAGATTACGGCCATCGAGTTCGAGTCCGGCGATATCGTCGAGGCGGGCGACGTCCTGTTCCGCATTGACGACCGAACGGACCGCGCCGAGTTGCGTGAATTGCAGGCGGATGCCCGCCTGGCCGAGATCGAGCTGGATCGTCAGCGACGTCTGCGTGAACAGGGCGTGAATTCGCAAGCGGATGTCGATACCGCCGAAAGCATGCTGGATCAGACACGGGCCCGTGCCGAAGGCGCACAGGCACGCGTTGACAAAAAGACGCTGCGCGCACCGTTCGATGGCCGCACCGGCATTATCGAGCCGGACATCGGCGAGTTCGTCCAGACGGGATATCACCTGGTAACGCTGCAGACGCTGGACCCGATCTACATGGATTTTTCGGTTCCACAGCAGCGCGTCAGTGATCTGCGCGTCGGTCAGGACGTGGAGATCCGCGTTGATGCCTTCCAGGACCGCGATTTCCCCGGCCGTGTCGAGGCGATCAGTCCGCGCGTCGAACAGCGCACGCGCAATATCAACGTACGCGCGCGTGTGGAGAATTCCGACGAGCTGCTTCGCCCCGGCATGTTCGTCAACGCCCGCCTGGCGCTCGACGAGGAGCAGGACGTCATGACGGTGCCGCAGACCGCGATCACCTTCAGCCCGTATGGCGAGACCGTCTACGTGGTGGTCGAGGAAACCGATGACGATGGCGAGGTCCATCACAAGGCCGAACAGCGCTTTGTCGAGACCGGCAGTCGCCGGGGTGATCAGATCGCCATTCGTGACGGACTCGAAGAGGGCGAGATTGTCGTCAGCAGCGGGCAGATCAAGCTGCGCGACGGCATCCGGGTACGCATCAACAACGAGGTGCAACCGGACAGCGACCCCGATCCCGAAGTCGGCAACACCTGATCGGGGGCCGGCATGAAATTCACTGACATCTTTGTCCAGCGCCCGGTCCTCGCGACCGTCGTCAGCCTGTTGATCCTGCTGATCGGGTTGCGCGCCGCCTTCGATCTCACGGTGCGCGAGTTCCCCGATACGCAGGATGCCGTGATCACCGTCCAGACGACGTACATCGGCGCGGACGCCGACCTGATCCGCGGATTCATCACCACGCCGCTGGAGCAGGAAATCGCGGCCGCCGAGGGGATCGACTATCTCGAGTCGACCAGCGTGCAGGGTGTGTCCATCATCGAGGCCAATCTCGAGCTCGACTACGATCCCTATCGGGCGCTGACGGAGATCAGCGCGCTCGTCGATCAGGTGCGCAACGACCTGCCCAATGACGCCGAGGATCCCACCATCGATCTGTCCGTGGGTCAGGCCACGGCGGCGATGTACATGAGCTTCTTCAGTGACCGCATGACCGCGGCCCAGATCACTGACTATCTCGAACGCGAAGTGCGGCCGACCCTGAATACGGTCAGCGGCGTGCAGGAGGTCCCGATCTGGGGCGAGGGCACGTTCGCCATGCGCGTCTGGCTCAAGCCGGAACGCCTGGCCGCGTTCGATCTGAACCCCAGCGACATCCGTGAAGTACTGCAGGCCAATAACTTCCAGGCCGCCATCGGCTCGACCCGCGGCAATATGGTCGAAGTCGAGCTCACCGCGGATACCGATCTATCGACGCCTGAAGAATTCGAGCAACTGGTGATCGACCGCATTGATGGCGCGACCATCCGCATGCAGGACGTCGCCGAGGTTCAGCTCGGCTCCGAGAGCTATGACACGGCGGTGTTCGATACCGGGCGCCCGGCAACTTTCGTGGGGATTCGCCCGGGCCCCGAGGCCAATGTGCTGGACGTTACACGCGAGGTGCGTGCGGCCTTCGAGGAGATCGAGGCACAGCTGCCGCCGGGGCTGGAAGCACGGATTCCCTATGATGCGTCCGAGTACATCCAGGCGTCGATCGACGAGGTGATCAAGAGCCTGGCCCTTGCCGTGGTCAAGGTGATGCTCGTGATCTACCTCTTCCTCGGTACATTGCGCTCGGTGTTCATCCCTGCGGTCACGGTGCCGCTGTCACTGATCGGCGCCGCCTTCATCATGTTGCTGCTGGGCTACTCGATCAATCTGCTCACGCTGCTGGCCATGGTGCTGGCGATCGGACTGGTCGTGGATGACGCGATCATCGTGGTGGAGAACGTCCACCGCAACATCGAGGAGGGCATGACGCCCTATGATGCGTCGATCCAGGGCGCGCGCGAGCTGTTTACCGCCATCATCGCCATGACCATCACGCTGCTGGCGGTTTTCGCGCCGATCGGGTTCGTGGGCGGCCTGACCGGGACGCTGTTCGCCGAGTTCGCGTTCACCCTCGCCGGTGCCGTGATCATCTCGGGCATTGTCGCGCTGACGCTGTCACCGATGATGTGTTCAAAGATCCTCAAGCCGCACAGCGAGGTTGATAATCGCGGGCGCTTCGAGGCCTTCCTGGATCGCCAGTTCGATCGACTGCAGCGGCGCTACGAGAATGCGCTCCACGGCACGCTGAATTATCTGCCGGTGATGGCCGTGTTCGGCCTCGGTATCCTGGTCAGTTGCTACTTCCTCTACACCACCTCGGAATTCGAACTGGCGCCCTCGGAAGACACCGGACTGGTGATGGTCCAGTCGCAGGCCGCACCCAATGCCTCGCTCGACCATACGACCCGGTTTACGCGCCAGATCAGCCAGCTCGGTGAAGAATTGCCGGAGATCTCGCGGGTGTGGCAGTTCAACGGCGTGGCCTTCGGTGGTGCACCGAGTCCAAGCGTGGCGATCACCGGATTGACGCACGTGCCATGGGGCGAGCGTGACCGCTCGCAGGACGAGATCCAGGCGTTGGTCGAGGAAGAGACCGGCAAGATCGCCGGCCTGCAGTCCGCGGTGTTCACGCGCCCGCCGTTGCCGGGCGCGGCCACCGGGCTCCCGGTGCAGTTCGTGATCGGTACCAACGAGGACACTGAGCAACTCTACGAGGCCACGCAGCTGATGCTGGCCGAGGCGCAGGAAAGCGGGCTGTTCGTGTTCACGACCTCGGACATGAATTTCGATCGCCCCTCCTACCGGCTCGAGATCGATCGCGAGAAGGCGTCCGATCTCGGCCTCACGATGCGGGACGTGGGCAGCAACCTCGGCGCGTTGCTGGGGGGCGCCGACGTCAATCAGTTCAACATCCAGGGGCGCAGCTACGATGTGGTCCCGCAGGTCGGGCGCATGGATCGCCTCAATCCGGAGCAGCTCGAGACCTATCACGTGCGCACTGGCGAAGGCCTGATGGTGCCGCTGTCGACCGTGGCATCATTCGAGACGGTTGTGCAGCCGCGTGAGCTCAACCGCTTCCAGCAGCTCAACGCCGCGACCATCCAGGCGCAGCCGCGCGGCGACGTGGCCCTCGGTGAGGCACTGGCATTCCTCGAGGATGCGGCGGAGCGGGTGCTGCCCGAAGGTTACAGCATTGATTACGCCGGCCAGTCCCGGCAGTTCGTCGAGGAGACCGGCGCGCTTGTCGTGACCTTCTTCCTGGCGCTGCTGGTCATCTACCTCGTGCTCGCCGCGCTGTTCGAGAGTTTCCGCGATCCGCTGATCATTCTGGTCAGTGTGCCGATGTCGATCTGTGGCGCACTCATATTCGTCAGCCTCGGCGTGAATGACGTCTCGATCAATATCTATACCCAGGTGGGGCTGGTGACGCTGATCGGTGTGATCAGCAAGCACGGGATCCTGATCGTGCAGTTCGCCAATCAGTTGCAGGCACGAGGACATGAAAAGCGCGCAGCAATCGAGCGTGCATCCGCGATCCGCCTGCGTCCGGTGCTCATGACCACGGCCGCGCTGGTGCTCGCGGTCGCGCCCCTGATGCTGGCGACCGGTGCCGGCGCCGAGTCGCGCTTCGCCATGGGTCTCGTGGTATCGACCGGCCTGCTGATCGGCACGCTGTTCACGTTGTTCATGGTGCCGGCGGTCTACCAGATGCTCGCCCGCGATCGCACGCGCGAGGCCGGCGCGGCTGCACCGGCAGTGGA
>CAZJGZ010000094.1:0-1774 GCA_964545695.1 uncultured Ectothiorhodospiraceae bacterium
CCCGACAATCCCGGGACATGCCCACGTGCGGCGCGCTGCAAACATTCTGCCGGGAATCGCCTACACCACCAAATCCGGCTCCGGTACACTGCCTTGATCAACGCGTAGCGTCGCGGGCGCAGCAATCACCGTGCGTGTTCATGAATACAGGCTCGTCCGCGCAAGTCATTCCCCGCGGTCACAGGGATTCCGCCATGCATTATCTGGTTACCGGCACGGCCGGCTTCATCGGCAATCATGTTGCCGAACGTTTGCTTGCCCGCGGCGACTCGGTCGTCGGGCTCGATAACGTCAATGATTATTACGACCCGCAACTCAAGGAAGATCGGCTCAAGCGCATCCACGATCATGAGCGCTTCACCGAGGCACGCATCAGTCTGCAGGACCGGGAACGGGTCGCGGAGGTATTCGCCGGCCACGAGTTCGATTGCGTCATCCATCTGGCCGCCCAGGCCGGCGTACGCTACAGCCTGACCAACCCGCACGCCTACGTCGACAGCAACCTGTCCGGGTTCATGAACATCCTCGAGGGTTGCCGGCACCACCACATCGACCACCTGGTGTTCGCCTCATCCAGTTCCGTCTACGGCGCCAACACCAGCATGCCGTTTTCCGTCCACCACAACGTGGACCATCCGGTATCGCTGTACGCCGCGACCAAGAAGTCCAACGAGCTGATGGCGCACAGCTACAGCCATATCTACGGCATCCCCATGACCGGCCTGCGCTTCTTCACCGTCTATGGCCCGTGGGGCCGACCCGACATGGCGCTGTTTCTGTTCACCCGCGCCATCCTCAACGGCGAGCCGATCGAGGTATACAACCACGGCCACATGCAGCGCGACTTCACCTACATCGATGACATCGTCGAAGGCGTGATCCGCACGGCCGACCGCGTGCCCCAGCCCGACCCCGGCTGGAACAGCGACCAGCCCGACCCGGCGACGAGCTATGCGCCCTATCGTTTGTACAACATCGGCAACCACACGCCGGTGAAGCTGGAAGACTTCATCACCACGCTGGAAGAAGCCCTTGGCCAGAAGGCCGAGCGCAAGTACATGGACCTGCAGCCCGGCGACGTACCGGCAACCTATGCCGACGTGGATGACCTGCAGCGCGATGTCGGCTTTGCCCCGGCCACCCCACTGGCCACCGGCATCGACCGCTTCGTCGCCTGGTATCGCGACTACTACCAGGCCTGACCGCCGAGGACGTCCGGAGACCGGTCATGTGTGGACGCTTCACCCTGCGAAATCCTCGGGGTCATGCGTGGCTCGCGGCGACCCCGGATGAACTCGGGGCACCGCGCTACAACATCGCGCCGAGCCAACCGCTGGTCGCGGTCGCACGCGATCGCGAGGGCCGGCGGGTCGTGCGCGGTGTGGACTGGGGCTTCCGGCCGAAGTGGCTGACCGGCAATCGCAAGGCGCCCATCAATGCCCGCGCCGAGGGGCTGGCCGACAAGCCGATGTTCCGCCGGGCGTTCGCGGTGGGTCGCTGCCTGATCCCGGCGGATGGCTGGTACGAGTGGCAGGCCCGGGAAGAGGGGCCGAAGCAGCCCTGTTTCTTTCACCTTCCGGATGATGACGTGTTCTGGTTTGCCGGCATCGCCGCCCGCGATGCCGATGGCCGCGCGAATGCGGCGGTGATCACGCGCCCGTCGGCGTCGGCGTTTGCCGCCGTGCATGAACGCATGCCGGCGGTGTTGCGGGATGACGACGCGGCGGCGCAATGGATCCAGCCGGATGCGGCGCGGGAGCAGCTGCTCGAGTTG
>CAZJGZ010000094.1:1874-9741 GCA_964545695.1 uncultured Ectothiorhodospiraceae bacterium
GGGATGATGCCCTCGGGCTGGAGATGATCCCGGTGAGCCGGGCGGTGAATCGCGTCAGCAATGACGGGCCGGAGTTGGTCAAGGCGGTTGAGTGACCGGTTGCGTCCGGGCTATTACCTCTCGCGAAGACGCGACGCCCGCGAAGAAGAAAATGACTTTCTGGCGTTCTTTGCGTGCCTGGCGTGACTCCAGATTCGGCTTGTCATCGATGCGGTGCCGACCCGCAATCTCGCAGAGGCGCGGAGCCCGCAGAGGAAGATGCTTCTCCGCGAACTCTGCGACTCTGGGAGAGATGATTCACGGTGCTGGTTGATCCCACGCCGACAATCGCTCACGCCAAGACGCCAGGAACGCCAAGGGAAATGATTTTCTTCGCGTTCCTGGCGCCTTCGCGAGGTGCGAGATGCGCAGGGCAGACAAGGCCCCGCGCAGCGGGGCCGCATCGGCCATGAACGCTCCGGGGCGTGGCGTTTTCTGCGGCGGGGTTGATTGCGGTTCGCGTTACACTGGTGTGAACGGAGCGGCGATGTGCGCTCGATCTCGACATCACATGGAGGCTGCATGACGAAATCGGCATGGCGCCTGGTTTACAGCAAACCGCAACAGGAACAGCGAGCGCGCGCGAACCTGGAGCGTCAGGGATTCACGACCTTCCTGCCGCATCTGCGCACCCAGGTGCGCCGGGGCGGGCGTTTTCGCGCGCGCGTGGTGCCGATGTTTCCACGCTACCTGTTTCTGTATCTCGACGGCGAGGACTGGAGCCCGGTGCGCTCGACGCTCGGTGTGTCCACGCTGGTGCGCTGCGGCGACCGCCCGGCCATCGTGCCGGCGGATCTGGTAGAGGCGCTGCGCGCGGCCGCCGATGACGACGATATTGTTCACGATCTCACGCCACCCGAGGTCGAGGCCGGCACGCGCGTACGGGTGATCGACGGCCTGTTGCAAAACTATGAGGGCATCGTCCAGGCCACCTCCGGCCCGGAACGCGTGCGCATCCTCCTCGACCTCGCCGACCGCGCAACCATCGCGACCCTGAGCCGCGACCACATCACGCCGGTCTCGCGCTAACGCTAACGCGAGCGGATGGTGGTGGCGAGCGCCAGCCAGCCCACGATGAACGCCACACCACCGATCGGCGTAATGGCGCCGAGCCAGGTAATGCCGGTGAGGGCAAGCCCGTAGAGGCTGCCGCTGAAGATGATGATGCCGGCGAGCCAGGCGGCGCAGGCGATGGTGACGATGCGGTGGGAGACGCCCGCCGCCGGTGCCAGCGCGCCGGCCAGCAGCGCCAGGCTGTGGACGAAGTGGTACAGGCTGGCGGTGGCCCAGACCTCGCCGGGGCGTCCAGTGAGGCGATCGGCCAGGGCGTGGGCGCCGAAGGCGCCGAGGGCGACGGCCAGCGCGCCGCTGAGTGCGGCCGCCAGCAGGGCCCAGCGCAGGTGGCTCAGCGCGCCACCTTTTCGAGCTGGAACCGTGATACATCTCCCCGCCGCGACCAGCGGTGCTCGCGCAGCAGGTTGTCGTATGCCTGATCACGTTCCGCTTCGGTCTCGAACCAGTCGTGTGCTTCCCAGTCATCGCCGAGAAGATGGGACTGGCGCCGCGGATGATCAGGGGCGAGCGTTTTGCGAATGCCGAATCGCTTCATCGTGGATGTTCCGGTAGCCTGCGGTCCGTTGGAGCGGCCATAGCGTATCATCCCGCCGGCCCCGATTGCGGAACGAAGAGCGGAAGAAAGGCCTGTTCATGACGCCATCACAACGCTGGCTGATCCTCGCCGGCACGATTGTCGCCGGTTTTCTCGTCTACCTGCTCCAGCCCGTGCTGATGCCCTTCCTCGCGGGCGCCCTGCTCGCCTATCTGGGCAGCCCGGTAGTGGATCGGCTCGAACGGCAACGGGTGCCGCGCACGGCAGGGGTGGTGCTGGTGTTCGCGGCCATCGCGCTGGTGATCGTCGGGCTGGTGTTGCTGCTGATCCCGATGATCGCCGCGCAGGTCGAGTACCTGCAGCGCACGCTGCCGCAATTGCTGGCGTGGATCGAGGCCTCGACGCTGCCGTGGATCGAGGCGACCCTCGGCATCGACCTGACCGATCGCTTCGACCTGGCCAGCATGGGCGAACTCGTCACCGCGCACTGGCGCGAGACGGGTGATTTCGCGCGCACAGTGGCCGAGCGGGTGACGCAGTCCGGGCTGGCCTTCGCCGCCTTCCTGCTCAATCTGGTGCTGACACCGGTGGTCGCGTTCTATCTGATGCGCGACTGGCGTCGGCTGCTGGCCAACATCCACAGCGTGTTGCCGCAGGCGATGGAAGCCACGGTCGTCCGCCTGGCACGCGAGTGCGACAGCGTGCTGGGCGCGTTCCTGCGGGGGCAGCTGCTGGTCATGCTCGCGCTGGGCGGCTTTTATGCCATCGGCCTGTGGCTGATCGGTCTCGAACTGGCACTGCTGGTCGGTGTCATTGCCGGCGTGCTCAGTATCGTGCCCTATCTGGGGACCATCGTCGGCATCGGCATCGGGCTGATTGCCGGTCTCTTCCAGTTCGGCGAATGGTGGCCATTGCTGCTGATCCTGGCGGTGTTCGGGATCGGCAACGCGCTGGAGAGCATGTTCCTGCAGCCGTGGCTGGTCGGTGACCGCATCGGTCTGCATCCGGTTGCGGTCATCTTCGCGGTGCTGGCCGGCGGCCAACTCTTCGGATTCGTGGGCGTGCTGCTCGCCCTGCCCGCCGCGGCGGTCATCATGGTGCTGCTGCGCTACGCCCATGCGCGCTACAAGGAGAGTCCACTCTTCGGTCACCGCGCAAGCGACGCCGAGCCCGGACCGGACTGACCCGCGGCGCGTGCAATCCGGAATCGGCATGATTCCTGCCTGCGATATGCGCGCTTGAACGCGCACCCGGGGCCGCATACAGTCCGGGCAGGGATCAAGGGGACGGAGGGGCCATGTCATCCAGCGGAGCGGGAGACTGGCTGGAGAGCATGCTCACACCTGGCGACGAGGCTGTGGGCGATGATCTGGCCAGCCAAATCATCGGCAGTCTGCCCGGTGTGTTCTATCTGTTCCGGGCCGAGGATGGCCGCATGCTCCGCTGGAACCGGGCACTCGAGGCGCGTACCGGGCGAACCCGCGACGAGATTGCCGATTGCCACCCGCTGGACCTGATCGCCCCGGCGGATCGCGAGACTGCTGCGGCAGCGATCCAGGCCGCGATCGATGACGGTGCGAGCGATTGCGAAGCCGGTCTGGCCGATGCACAGGGCGGGATCGTCCCGCACTATTTCTGCGGCCGCGCGGCTTCATTCGCGGGCGAGCTCTGTGTCTGCGGCCTCGGCATCGACATCTCACCACAGCGCAGCGCCCAGCAGCAGGCCGACCGCATTCGCGAACGTCTCGTCGATGCCATCGAGGCGATCTCCGACGGCTTCGCCTCGTTCGATGCCAGCGACCGTCTGCTGATGTGCAACCGCCGCTATCGGGAACTGTCCTCCCTCGGGGGCGATAACCTGCAACCGGGCAACAGTTTTGCCGACATTCTCCGTGTCGGCCTGCGCGACGGACTGTATCCGGATGCCCGTTCCGCCCCGGAGCAGTGGCTTGCCGCGCGCACACGCCGGCGGCGCGAGAATCCACGCGACTCCTTCGAGCAGCAGCTCTCCACGGGCAAGTGGTTGCGCGTCGAGGAACACCCCACCCGCGACGACGGCCGCGTCAGTATTCTGGTCGATATCACCGCGTACAAGAAGCGGGAGGCGAAACTGCGCGAAAGCGAGGAGCGCTATCGGGCGCTGTTCGAGAACGAATTCGATGCCATTGTCATCAGTGACATCGCCTCCGGACGCATCCTCGATGCCAATGCACGCGCGGCGAATCTGCTCGGCTACGACCACGAGTATCTGCTGACGCTGGCGCGCTCGGACCTGCATCCCCCGACCACCCGCAACCGGGCAGAAGCGGCCTACAGCGCCCGCTGCCAGCAGGCCAACGCCGCCCCCTTCCGCCAGCAATTGCTGTGCGCGGACGGCACGCCCGTCCCGGTGGAGATTTCCGCCACCCTGATTACCGACAAGGCCGGCAACCGCCACTACATCCAGGCGGTGATCCGCGACGTCACACCGCGCGAGCGCCTGGAACGGATGACCGCGGACCGCGGGCGCATTCTCGAGAGCATTGCTCGCCGGGCTCCGCTGGCCGAGGTACTGGTGCAGGTCCAGCACATGCTGGAGCGCCTCGGCGCGGCGCGGTGCGCACGGGCATTCCTGGTCGACGGTGAGCGCCTGGTCGACCTTGAACAGGGGAACCTCGCCGGGCTCGACGCCAGCTGGCTCGAGCACGCCAACCGCGGCCGGGATGAGCAGGAACCGATCCCGTTGCCGTTACCGACCGCCCGCGCTCTGCTCGCGGACTTCCCGGAGGGTGAGGCGGTGGTCGATCCATTGCACGATCGGGCCGGGCGGCTGGTGGGTGCACTGGTAATGGTGCTGCCGCCCGTGGACCAGCGCGGGGCGCACATCGAAACTTCGGCCCTGGTCGAGGCCGCGCGCCTCGCCGCCATCGCCATTGAGCAGCAGCATCTGGAGGATCAGCTCTCCTGGCAGGCCGGCCACGATGACCTCACCGAACTGCCGAATCGCGCCCTGCTCATGGATCGTCTGCGCCAGGCCATCGCGCAAGCCCGGCGACGCGACGTGAACGCGAGCGTGTTACTGCTGGACCTGGACGACTTCAAGATCGTGAACGACAGCCTCGGCCATGCGGCTGGCGACCGCGTCCTGCAGATCATGGGCGAGCGCCTGGGCAAGTATCTGCGCGACGAGGACACGGTGGCCCGAATCGGTGGGGATGAATTCGTGCTCGTGCTGCCGATCTCGGGTGCACCGGAGGTGGAAAAAGTGGCCGCCAAACTGGTGGACCACCTTGCCAAACCGCTGGAGGTCAATGGCGAGACATTCACGCTGACCCCGAGCATCGGCATCAGCGTGTTCCCCGATGACGGCACAACGGCGGACGAGCTGCTGCAGCACGCTGACGCCGCGATGTATGCGGCCAAGCATGCAGGCAAGGGGCGCTGCTGCTTCTACCGGAACATGGATTCCTGAGCCGCCCGGCGCCGGACTGGCCTCCCACCGGCGCTGCGCGTCACCGCCCCTTACTTCTTCCGGCCCTGGTTGGCGACGGCTTCCATGGCCGCGGCGACGGCATCGGGATCACCCAGATAGCGCCAGTCGGTGGCGTTGAGATCGGCGTCCAGTTCATACACCAGGGGCATGCCGGTGGGGATATTCACGCCCATGATGGCCTCGTCGCTCAGCCCATCGAGGTGCTTGACCAGGGCGCGCAGCGAGTTGCCGTGCGCGACAACCAGCAGGCGCTCCCCGGCACGCACCCGCGGCGCCATTTCCTGCTCCCAGTAGGGCAGGAAGCGGTCGACCGTGTCGGCGAGGCATTCGGTGAGGGGCAGCGCGTCCGCGGGCAGATCGGCGTAGCGGCGATCGTTACCCGGATGGCGCGGATCGTCCGCCGTCAACGCCGGCGGCTGGACGGCATAACTGCGGCGCCAGATGTGAACCTGTTCGTCACCGTATTGCGCCGCCGTCTCGGCCTTGTTCAGGCCCTGCAGGGCGCCGTAGTGACGCTCGTTCAGGTGCCAGTCACGAATGACCGGCAGCCACATGCGGTCGAGGCCGTCGAGGGTGATCCACAGCGTGCGGATGGCGCGCTTGAGCACCGAGGTGTAACAGACATCGAAATCCAGGCCCTCCGCCTGCAGGGCTGCGGCCGCGCGCGCCGCCTCGTCACGACCGTTGTCGGTCAGATCCACGTCGGCCCAGCCGGTAAAACGGTTCGAGCGGTTCCATTCACTTTCGCCGTGGCGGAGCAGGACGAGTGTCGGCATCGGTGGTTCTCCTGGCAGTAGCGACAGCGGGGGCCGCCGCGGCAGCCCCGTGATTCAGAGTCTCCGGCATTCGGACCATGCGGGCCCGCGTACACGCGCCATTATTCTAGGACCCTCCGGCATGGCCGCGCCAGAATCGTGCGCGATCAAGCGCGTCAAGAGCCCGGTGAGGCCTCGCGCTGACGCCGGCGCATCACCCGTGACAGCCACACGCCGATCTCGAACAGCAGCCACATGGGTAGTGCCAGCAGGGTCTGCGAGATGGCATCGGGGGGCGTGAGCACCATGCCGATGACAAAGGCCGCGACAATGAAATAAGGGCGCTTGGCCGCCAGGCTTTCGGGCGTGGTCGAGCCCGTCATCACCAGCAGGATGATCGCCACGGGAACCTGAAAGGCGATACCGAAGGCGAAGAAGATGGTGATGACGAAACTGAGATAACGCGAGATATCGGTCATCACCTCGACGCCCACCGGGGCGACGGCGGTGAAGAATGCGAATACCAGCGGGAAGACCACGTAATAGGCGAAGGCCATGCCACCATAGAACAGCGCGATACTGGCGGCGATGAGCGGGCGTACGAGACGCCGTTCGTGGGTGTAGAGGCCGGGCGCGACGAAGGCCCAGATCTGATAGAGGATGTAGGGCGCCGAGAGAAAAACCGCCAGCAGCAACGTCAGCTTGAACGGAATGAGGAAGGGCGAGGCCACCTCGATCGCGATCATGCTGGTGCCTTCCGGCAGGTGCGCGGTCAGTGGATCGGCAAGCCAGGTGTAGAGCGTGTCGCGAAACGGGAACAGGATGATGGCGAACACGAGCACGCACAGCACCATGCGCATTACCCGGTTGCGCAATTCGACCAGGTGCGACAGGAAACCGGCGGCGCCCTCCTGCTCGCCGGCAGCGGTTGCGTCGGCGCCAGTGCCCCGGTCGTTCGGGTCGTCTTCGGTGCGTTTGTCAGCGTTCATGGCGAGGTACCATCATCGCCGTCCCCGCCGGCATCGCGTTTCGTGCTGCTGTCACGTTCCGGGCCTTGCTTTTGCCTGCCGCGCTGCCCAGCGCTCGTACGGGCGCGTTCACTGTCGCGGTCGATGTCACCCATGTCATCCCGGGCCTCGCGTACGGCGGCATCGGCATCCTCGCGCACGCCCTCGACCTCCCGTCGCAGCTCGGAGATTTCGCGGTTCTGTTCATCGAGGAGGCTCTTCAGGTGCTCGGCTTCCAGCTCCTGCTGGATCTCGCTGCGCATGTTCCGCGCCATCGCCCGCAGGCGCCCGACCCATTGGCCGACGAAGGTGGCGAGACCCGGCAGGCGGTCGGGCCCGACGACGAGCAGCGCGATCAGCCCGATGACCAGAATTTCCCAGAAACCGAAGCTGAACATGGTCGATTCAATCCGTGCTCTGTGACTGTGCCCTGGGGCTGTATTCCGGGCTGGGCCAGACGGTCAGAGTCGACCGCCGATCAGCGATCGCCTGCGGAGTTCGGGCGAGCATTCTCCGGTACAACCGGCCGGGGTGCCGGCAAACCGCAGCGTCGTGAACACCGCCAGCCGCCACGAGGGCCGGCGAGAAGCTGGTGAACTTCCGTTACAGGACAGTCGGTTCACTGCCGGTCGCGGGGCTGTGAGTCGTCGTTCCCGGCCGGGTCGCGATCGGCGAAGTCCTCGTCCGCCTGGTTCGCGTCATGCGTGCCGAGCTGACCGGGCGAATCCTGCTCACGCGCCTCGTCGGTTTCCGCCTCACCGTTCTTGACCGCATCGCGAAAGCCACGCACGGCGGTGCCGAGATCGCCCCCGAGGTTGCGCAGCCGCTTGGCACCGAACAGTACAAGCACGATGGCCAGAATGATCAGGAGCTGCCAGATACTGATTCCCATGGTCCTTCCCCTCTGATCGTTACCCTCGGGCCATTGCCCTCGGGTCGTGCAATCGGTTGCCGGTGGTGCGCCAAGCCATGTGCGCGCTGCGCA
>CAZJGZ010000095.1:0-5977 GCA_964545695.1 uncultured Ectothiorhodospiraceae bacterium
ATCGCTGCGGGCGGTCGATCTGACGAGAGCTGCCGGCGCTTCGCGCCATGCGATTCATCAAGAATTCCCTGTATCGGGCATTCGCCTTATTCGGGAAGGTCTGATCAATTCAGACCTTCCCGCGGCACATGGATGTGCCGGCAAATCAGCGACTGTAAGTCGTTGATCTGAAGGGCCATGATAATGCGATTTTCATGGCCCGTTGCTGAACAAGGCCAGGATGGCCTTTGTTCAGAGGTTCCTTGGTCCTTCCCAGTGGTGACCATGGACGGCACCATGCAGGTCCATGAACCCGCGCCGCCGGTTGGTTCCATCAACACCGCAGTTGTAACGGAGACAGGCATGACCGAGTTGCTGACCGCTAGCCCCTGCATCGCCGTATGCCAACTGGGCGCGGATGGTTACTGCAAGGGCTGCGGCCGCACAGGGGATGAGATCGCCCGCTGGAGCGAACTGTCGCCGGAGGCGCGCGATACGATCAACCGTCGCCTGCTGGAGACCGCGCACCCGGCCGTGCGCGTGCGACTGCTGGGCGAAGCACGCGGCAAGGGCACCCGTCGGGGTGGACGCAAAAGCCGCCAAAAAAGATGAATGAAACGTCATCGCGATTACAGGACGCGGACATTTCCGTACAGGCATAGTCTCGGGTGTCGACGGCAGGGTTCTCCCCCGCTCTGACGTCGGCCTTGTCGCAAGTGGTGTTCCCCTGTGCGAACCGACTGCCGGCTCCGCTCCCCCCCCTGTGGGGTCGGCAGTCTCCTTTCCTTTTCCCGATCGCACTGCCATCACTTACCCATGTGTGGGCCGTGGACCAGACGCGTGCGAGTCACGAGACAGGCCGCCTGATCAGCGCCCGGGCAGGTTCCAGTGCGCGCGGAATTCGTCGAGCGGGATCTTCAGGTATCTCAGGCCATTGTCTTCCGCGGGCGGGAAGTGGCCGGCACGGATGTTCACCTGCACGGCCGGCAGGATCAGCACCGGCATGGGCAGCGTGGCATCGCGGGCTTCGCGCCTGGCGGTGAAATCATCCTCACTGACGTCACCGCCCAGATGAATGTTGTGCTGGCGCTGCGCCCCGACGGTGGTCTCGAACTCCGGTGCACGATCGTCCGTGCCGTAGTCATGAAGCACGAACAGGCGGTAGTCATCCGGCAGTTCGGCGAACAGGCGGCGAATCGACTGATAGAGCTGGCGTGCGGAGCCCGCCGGGAAGTCGCAGCGCGCCGTGCCGGCGTCGGGCATGAACAGGGTATCGCCGACGAAGACGGCATCGCCAATGACATAGGTGATGTGATCGCTGGTATGGCCCGGCGTGTGGAAGACCTTGGCCGGGATGTCGCCGACGGTGAATGTGTCGCCATCGGCGAACAGCCGGTCGAACTGGCTGCCGTCGATCGGGAAATCCGCGCCCAGGTTGAACAGCCAGGCAAGCCGCTCCTGCACCTCGGCGATGCGCTCGCCGATCGCGGTGGGCGCGGTAAAGTGCTCCTGCAGAAAAGGGATCGCGGTCATGTGATCGGCATGGGCATGGGTCTCGAGCAGCCACTCGACGGTCAGCCCTTCCGCGTGGACGATATCGACCAGCTGTTGTGCCGTGTCAGTACCGCTGCGCCCGGAATGCGGATCGTAATCGAGCGCGGGGTCGATGATGGCGCACTTGCGGGTGGCGGGATCCCAGATCACGTAGGAGAAGGTGTTGCTCGGCTCGTGCAGGACGTGACGGACTTCCGGCTTCATGGCGATACTCCCGCATTGAAGTGGCCACGCAGGCCGTAACCCAGCATGCCCGCGGCCATGCCGACCATGAACCAGACCGGATCGGCCGCTCCGTGAGTGAGCGCCGCGAGGCCGGGGCCCGGGCAGTAGCCGACGAGCCCCCAGCCGATGCCGAAGAGACCGGCGCCGCCGACAAGGCGGGCATCAATGTCCTTGCGCGTGGGCAACTGAAATGTGCCACCGAACCAGGACTGCTGCTGGCGGCCCACCAGGCGGAACCCGATCAGCGCAGTGCCCAGTGCGCCTGCCAGCACGAACATGAGCTGCGGGTTCCATTGACCGGCGACATCGAGGAAACCGAGCACCACCTCGGGGTCGGTCATGTGCGCGAGATTCAGGCCGAAGCCGAACAGCAGGCCGGCGATGAGTGCGACGAGACCATTCATGACGCCAGCCCTCCGAAGCCCAGGCCGTGGCGCGTGAGGGTCACCGTGGCAATGGCGACCGCGAGGAAGGTCACCGTCGCCACCAGCGAGCGCGGTGACAGCCGCGCCATGCCGCAGACGCCGTGGCCGCTGGTGCAGCCGCCGCCCATGCGCGTGCCGATACCGACCAGCAGACCGCCGAAGAGCAGCAGGATCACGGGATAACCCTCGCGCGGGACCACGGGGTTACCGCTGATCAGCTGCTGCAGCAATGCCCCGACCAACAGGCCGACGATGAACAGCCAGCGCCAGGCGCCCGCGTTCATCGGCCGCGACAGAATCTCGCCAAAGATGCCGCTGATGCCCGCGATGCGGCCGCTGCCGGCGAGCAGCAGTGTTGCCGCCAGGCCGATCAGCACGCCGCCTGCGAGCCCGGCCACCCAGTCGAATTCCGCCATCATTGACTCCCTGGTCCGCACGTCGGCGGCCCATGTCGAGCTGCCCCTCGCAACCGGAGCAACCTTTGATTACCATTAAATCTAACAGTAGATTGATTTGCTATTTGCGTCAATACTAAATTAGTATCCATGAAATCAATACGCGCCGGCCCGATTCTTCGCCGGCAAGAGACTGCGGAAGCCGACCGTGACCCAATCAGAGACCGCTGCCAATCCCATGGGGCCCCTCACCGACGCCGCCAGCGCCGCCGAAGCGGCACGCTTTCTCAAGGTGCTGGCCAACGACAGCCGGCTGATGGTGCTGTGCTCGCTCAACGATCGCGAACTGTCGGTCGGTGCCCTGCAGGCACGGGTGCCGGTGTCGCAATCGGCGCTGTCCCAGCATCTCGCCGTCCTCCGCCGTGAGGGTCTGGTTACCACCCGTCGCGAGGCGCAGACCATCCACTATCGCATCGCCGATGCCCGCGTCCGGGAACTGATGCCCGCCATCTGCAACCTGTTCGGGCGGACGAGTTGATCGCCACCCTCATCGGCGCCGCGATCATCGGCATCGCGCTGGGCGTGCTCGGCTCGGGCGGCTCGATCCTGACGATACCGGTACTGGTGTTCGGCCTCGGCATTGGCGAAAAGACGGCCATCGCCAGCTCGCTGGTCATCGTCGGCGGTATCGCCGGCACCGGGGCCCTGCTGGCCGCACGGCGGGGCCTGGTGGTACCACGCTGTCTGCTGCTGTTCGGGGTGCCGGGGGTCGGTGGTGCGGCCATCGGCGGCTGGTTCGCCCCGCTGGCACCGGAATGGCTGCAGATGGCGATCTTCGGTGTGCTGGTCGTCGTCGCTGCCTGGTTTACGTTGCGGGCATCGATGATGGTCACCGCCCGGCCCGGCTGTGGCCCGTGGCCACAGGCGGCCGGTGTCGGTGCCGGCATCGGCGCATTGACCGGCTTTGTCGGCGTCGGCGGGGGCTTTCTGCTGGTGCCGGCGCTGCTGCGCTTCGGCGGGCTGGGTCTCGATCGGGCGGTGGGTACGAGCCTGGCGCTGATCGCTTTCAACTGCATCATCGGCCTCGCCGGCCAGATGACGGGGCCGGCGCCGGAGCTGATGCCGCTGGTCACGCTCGCGGTATTCGTCGTCACCGGCGTGATCGGTCTGATCGCGGGGCGACACTACACCCGCGACATGTCGCCCACGATCGCGCGCTACGCCTTCATCGTGCTGCTGGCGATCATCGCCGTCTACACCGTCTGGCACACGCTGATGCTGGCGGACGGACTGCCGGGGTAATCGCCAGCCGGCACCCTGTTGCGGGCATCTTCACGCGGCTATCCGCGTCGGAAGACCGCCACCAGCTCGACATGGCTGCTGTAGACGAACTGATCGATCGGCTGCACCGACGTCAGCACGTAATCGCCATCCACCAGCATGCGCGCATCACGCGCGAACGTGCCGGGATGGCATGACACAGCCACCACGGTGGGCACCTCGGAGCGCGCCAGTTCGCCGGCGATGGCGCGCGCGCCGGCGCGCGGCGGATCGAATACCACTGCCTCCAGCTGGTTCCAGTCCAGACCGCGCGGGCCGCCCGTGCTCAGGTCGTGCTGCAGGGTCTTGAGATCGAGCTCGGCGGCGGCCGACGCGCGCTTCAGCGCCCGCAGCCCGGCGCGTTCGTGGTCCACCGCGCGCACGGCATGCCCCGCTACCGCCAGCGGCAGGGCGAGGCTGCCGGAGCCGGTGTACAGATCGGCCAGGGCCCGGCCTTCGCCCTCGCCCACAGCCGCCAGCACCTGATCGCGGATCGCCGCTTCCCCGTCCGCTGTGGCCTGCAGGAACGCGCCGTAGGGCAGCTCGACCGGCACGCCGGCAAAATATTGCAGCGCCGGGCGCCGGTCGACCAGCACCGTCACGGGCTTGCCGCCACCGGGTTGCCAGACAATGCGGCAGGCGTCGACCGACTCGGCCAGCGCCGTCAGCCGTTCGCGCAGGCTCCGCCGCGGGTAACGCTTCGGTCCGGCCAGTTCGATGCTCAAACCGCTGTCGGTGGCGACGACGGTGACGCCCGCACGCTCACCCGCGTGCAGGTACGCGCCCAGCACCGTGCGCAGTTCCGGCAGGGCGGCGGTGATGGCCGGCACCGCGATGACACATTCGGCGATATCGACCACGCGCCGCGAACGCCGCTGATGGAAGCCGAGCACCGCCCCGTCATGCGTGCCGATCGCGGTCAGGATCACGCGGCGCCGGCTGTGCGTCGGGCTGGCGAGCGTCGGCGCGACCAGCTCGGCATCCGCGGCCAGGCCGCGGTGCTGGAGCGCGTGCACGATCAGATCGCGCTTGAAGGCGCGGTAGGGCTCGGCGGCCAGGTGCTGCAGGTTGCAGCCGCCACAGGGCGCGGCCGTATCGGCGAAGTGACGACACGGCGGCGTCACGCGCTCGGCGGCCGGCTGCACGATGCGCTCGATGTCGGCATGCACACCGTTGCGATTGCGCGTACCCGGCCGCGCCACCACCTCTTCACCCGCCAATGCACCGGCGACGAACCAGCGCTCGTCGCCCACCAGCGCGACGCCATCGCCGCCGCCGCCGAGATGATCGATGGTTACGGTACGTGCCGCGGTCGTTTCCGCTTCCTGCTGCTGTTCGTTCATGGAATCACTCTTGGGTATTGCCGCTCTGCGGGTGCCACGCCCCGCCTGCAGCGAGACGCGGCCATGTCGGCGGTCAGCCCTGTAGTATGGCGACTTGAGCAAGTCCGGGAAAGACGCGACAGCGGGTTCGCCGCGCGCGCCTTTCTGGTACCGTACGCGCCCCGCGCAACCCCGTGCCCGACGATGCTTCGACTCGACCACATCACCCTGCGGCTCGGCAGCGAGCCGCTGCTCGAAAACGCCACCATGCAGCTCTACCCGGGCTGGCGTGTGGGTGTCATCGGCCGCAACGGCTGCGGCAAGTCGAGCCTGTTCCGGCTGTTGCTGGGCGAGATCACCCCCGATGCCGGCGAGGTCGTCCTGCCGCCCGGCACGCGTCTGGCACACATGGCGCAGGAAGCGGCCGGCGGCCAGGATTCGGCGCTCGATTACGTCATGGCGGGGGATCGCGAACTGGTCGAGCTGCAGGCGGGGATCGCCCAGGCGGAAGCCGACGGCGACGGCGCCCGGCTGGGCCGCCTGCACGGCGACCTCGATGCCATCGACGGCTACACGGCACCCGCACGTGCCGAACAGCTGCTCGCCGGCCTCGGCTTTCCCGCCAGCACCATGCAGGAACCGGTCACGCACTTCTCCGGCGGCTGGCGCGTACGCCTCGACCTCGCCCGCGCGCTGATGCGGCGCTCCGACCTGCTGCTGCTCGACGAGCCCACCAACCATCTCGATGTCGATGCCG
>CAZJGZ010000095.1:6077-9564 GCA_964545695.1 uncultured Ectothiorhodospiraceae bacterium
CGCTCCGACCTGCTGCTGCTCGACGAGCCCACCAACCATCTCGATGTCGATGCCGTGATCTGGCTGGAACAGTATCTGCGCCAGTACCCCGGCACGCTGCTGATGATCTCGCACGACCGCGATTTCATCGACAACGTGGTCGAGCACATCGTCCACTTCGACCACCGTACGCTGGTCCAGTATCGCGGCACCTACTCGGCCTTCGAGCGCCAGCGCGCCGAGCGCATGGCCCAGCAGCAGGCGGCATTCGAGAAGCAGCAGCAACGCGTGCGCGAGATCGAACAGTTCGTCGCCCGCTTCCGCGCCAAGGCGTCGAAGGCGCGCCAGGCGCAGAGCCGGCTCAAGGAGCTCGAGCGCATGGAAGAGCTCGCGCCGGCCCATGTCGACTCGCCCTTCCGCTTTGAATTTCCCGCCGCGGAGAAGACCTCGAACCCGCTGCTGCATCTGCGCCATGTCGATGCCGGCTACGAGGCCGGCCAACCGGTGCTGCGCGATGTCGGTCTGTCGCTGCTGCCCGGCGAGCGTATCGGCCTGCTCGGCGCGAACGGCGCCGGCAAGTCCACGCTCATCCGCAGCATGACCGGCGAACTGCCGCTGCTCGGCGGCGACCGCACCCCCGGCGAGCACCTGGCCATCGGCTACTTCGCCCAGCACCAGCTCGATGATCTGAACCCGGACTGGAGTGCGCTGGAGCATCTGCGCCGCGAGAGCCGCGGCCAGCGCGATCAGATCCTGCGTAATTTCCTCGGCGGCTTCGGCTTCCCGGGCGATCAGGCGCTGGCGCCGGTGGCGCAATTCTCCGGTGGCGAGAAGGCGCGCCTGGCGCTTGCACGCATCGCCTGGCGTCGGCCCAATCTGCTGCTGCTCGACGAACCGACCAACCACCTCGATCTCGACATGCGCCATGCCCTCGACATGGCCCTGCAGTCGTTCGCCGGTGCCGTCGTGCTGGTCACGCATGACCGCCACCTGCTGCGCGACAGCGTCGACGAGTTCTGGCTGGTCGCCGACGGCCGCGTGCAGCCCTTCGACGGCGATCTCGATGACTACGCGCGTTGGCTGCGCGAGCGCAAGACTATTAGTCCCGGCAATGAGGGCCCCGGCAATGAGCGCGCGGCGGCGCCCAAACCCGAGGGCGGGGACAGTCGCGACCGCAAGAAAGAGCGCAAGGAGGCCGCGCGTGCCCGCGAAGCGGTCAAGCCGCTGCGCCAGGAGGTCCAGCGCATCGAGAAGGCGCTGGCAAAACGTCAGCAGGAGCTGGCCGGCTTGGAGACCGAGCTGGCGGACACGGCGCTGTACGAGACCGAGCGTCAGGGCGATCTGCAGGCGCTGTTGCGCCGGCAGGCGGAACTCAACGATGCCGTGGAGCAGCTGGAGGCCGAGTGGTTGCAGGCGACCGAGCGGCTCGAACAGGCCCAGGCCTAGCAATCTGCTAGGATTGTCGGCCCTACTTCTCACAGCACAAGCGAGATCCCCCCATGGCATCGATCCGGAACGTGCTCGACCGCGGCCAGTCCATCTGGCTGGACTATGTCGACCGCAGCCTGCTCACCGAGGGCGGGCTTGAACGCCTGGTCGCGGAAGGGCTGCGCGGCGTCACCAGCAACCCGACGATCTTCCATCAAGCCATCACCGGCAGTAACGATTACGATGACGCGATTCTCGACCTGATCCAGGCCGACCACGAGGTCACCCCCGAGACCCTGTACGAATGGTTGGCGGCACAGGATATCCAGATGGCCGCCGACATCCTGCGCCCGGTGTATGACAAGACCGAAGGCGCAGACGGCTACGTCAGCCTGGAGGTCTCACCGCACTTCGCCCACGACACGCGCGCGACGATCGACCAGGCCCGCCATCTGTGGAAGGCTGTCCACCGCGACAACCTGATGATCAAGGTCCCGGGTACCGCGGCCGGTCTCGAAGCCATCGAGGCGCTGATCGCCGAAGGCATCAACGTCAATGTCACCCTGCTGTTCGGCGTGCCGCGCTACGAAGCCGTGTTCGACGCCTTCGTCCGTGGCCTGGAGCAGAACGACCACCCGCGTGATGTCGCCTCCGTGGCCTCGTTCTTCGTCAGCCGCATCGACGGCGTGATCGACGCCCGCCTCGACGAAGCGGGCACACCGGAAGCCGCTGCACTGCGCAGCCGGACCGCCATCGCCAACGCCAAACTCGCCTATCGCTCGTTCCTCGCGCTGCGCAACCAGGCCGGCTTCCAGGCCCAGGCGCGCCGCGGCGCCAAGGTGCAGCGGCCGCTGTGGGCGAGCACCTCGACCAAGGATCCGAAGCTGTCGGATGTCTATTACGTCGAAGCGCTGCTCGGCCCGGATACGGTCAACACCATTCCGCCGAAGACGCTGGACGCGATGATCGAGCACGGTGCGGACTACCCGCATCTGGCCGATGATCTCGACGAGGCCGACCGAGTGATGCAGCGAATCCAGCAGCACGGCATCGGCATCGATGCCGTGGCCGCCCATCTCGAGGCCGATGGCGTCCACAAGTTCGTGACCTCGCACGACGCGCTGCTCGCCGACTTGTCCGCGAAGATCACCGAGGTCACGCAGCGTTACGCCATCGAGTCGTGACCGGGCACGCCTGAACGATCATGACGGCCCCGCGGGAGCTCCTGCTGGCACTGTTCCACGGCGCCATCGAGGCAGCCCGACCCGGCCTGCGGGTAGCCGCGCAACTGCCGCCACCACCCGCGGGCCGCACCATTGTCATCGGCGCCGGCAAGGCCAGCGCGGAGATGGCTGAAGCGGTCGAGGCGGCGCGCGGCGACAGCGTCATCGGCACCGTCGCGATCCCGGCCGGTGTTGACGCCCGCTGCCGCCATATCGAGTGCATGGTCGCCGGCCATCCCGTGCCGGACGAGCGCAGCGTGGCGGCTGCCGAACGCATCCGCCAACAGCTCGCCGACGCCGGGCCCGACGATCAGGTGATCGCGCTGATCTCCGGCGGCGGCTCGGCACTGCTGTGCGATCCCGTGCCCGGCCTCTCGCTCGCCGACAAGCAGGCGCTGACCGAGAAACTGTTGCGCAGCGGCGCCAACATCCGGGCAATCAACTGCGTGCGCCAGGCCCTGTCGCAGAGCAAGGGCGGCCGGCTGGCCAGACTGGCCGCGCCGGCGCCGGTGCACACGCTGCTGGTCTCCGATATCCCGGGCGATGATCCTGCCCTGATCGCTTCCGGGCCAACCGTGGCCTCACCGTTCGCACCCGGTGATGCCGAAGCGGTACTGGCGCGGCATGACATTCCGGTACCGGATGCGCTGCGCAAGGCGCGCGCGGTCGATCCGCCACCCGGCATCGAAGAACTGGCCGGGCGTTGCCGGCACACCATCCTCTGCTCTGCCATGACCAGCCTGCGCGCGGCCGCCGAACGCGTGCGTGAGCAGGGTTACCAGCCATTGATCCTGGGCGATGCGCTTGAAGGCGAAGCGCAGGCCATGGCCGAGGTGCATGCCGGCATCGCCCGCTCG
>CAZJGZ010000096.1:0-9352 GCA_964545695.1 uncultured Ectothiorhodospiraceae bacterium
AGGGCGCGCTGGCGGCTGGCGTCGTAGTCGCTCTGGCCCGGCAGGCGGACGCTGGCGTCGGTTTCCGGCCAGCCGCCGCAGTGGCGCATGACCAGATCGGCCAGGGCCTCGATGTGGTCGGTGCGATCGTTGAGGCAGGGAATGTAGTGCAGCGCCTCGCCGCCGGCTTCCTCGAAAATCTCGCGGTTCTCGCCGGCGATTTCTTCCAGCGTTTCCAGGCAGTCGGCGGAGAAGCCGGCGCAGATCGCATCGACACGCTTCATGCCCTTCTCGCCGAGCGCCTTCATGGTCTCGTCGGTATAGGGCTGCAGCCACGGCTCACGGCCGAAGCGGGACTGGAACGTGACCATCCACTCATCGGCCCCGAGGCCCAGTTCATCGGCGACGAGACGCGCGGTCTTGCGGCAGAGGCAATGGTACGGGTCGCCGTTGTCGAGGTAGCGCCGCGGGACGCCGTGGAACGAGAACAGCAGCAGCTCGCCGGTGCCGTGCTCGGCGCGATATTCGCGGATGGAGTTGGCCAGCGCGCGGATGTACCCCGGGTCATCGGCGTAGTGCTGGATCATGCGGAACTCGGGCACCCAGCGCCAGCGCGAGAGCTCGGCGACCGTGGCATCGAACACGGAGGCGGTGGTCGAGCCGGAATACTGCGGATACATCGGCAACAGCAAGATGCGTCGAGCCCCGGCATCCCGCAGCTCGGCCAGCGCCCGCGGGATCGACGGTTCGCCGTAACTCATGCCGAGGGCGACCTTGATGCGCCCGCGGGCACGCCTTGCCAGCACTTCCTCGAGCCTGGCGCGCTGCTGCTGGCTGGTCGCCATCAGTGGCGATCCCTGTTCGGTCCAGATCTCGGCGTAGGCCTTGGCGACCCGCCGCGGCCGCGTGCGCAGGACGATACCTTCGAGGATCGGCAGCCACTTCCAGCGCGGCAGTTCGATGACACGCGGATCACTCAGGAACTGGCGCAGGTAGCGCCGCAACGCACTGGCGGTCGGTGCATCCGGCGTGCCCAGATTCACCATCAGCACGCCCAGCGAATCGGGATCGCCGTGAGAGTAATCGGTCTGGTCGACGTATGCGGAATAGTTGGTTGTCATGAGGTTCCTAGAGGAGCGGGACTGTGCGCGAGGGAAATACTGATAGTGCATTCGGCGCGGGGCGCGGGCCAGATGCGCTGGAAATCAACGGTCCGGCATTGTAGGGTTGCGGCTGTTCGGCGGCAAATACAAGACCAATGCACTGCCGTCCGTTACCTGACACCTGTAGGCCCCTTCTGCCTGGTAGCCACATACCCGGGAGCGGGGTCGAGCGCAGTCCGGGAGAAACCGCATGGCCGTAACGATTGCGCTGATCCGTGAGACGACGCCGGGGGAGCGCCGGGTCGCTCTCGATCCCGGCGCTGTGCAGAAGCTGATCGGCATGGGGCTCGAGGTCGTCATGGAGGCCGGAGCGGGCGAGCATGCACGTTACCCTGACAGCGCCTACGAACCCACGCGTGTTGTCGACACCGCCGCCGAGGCCCTGGGCCAGGCGGATATCCTGGCCAAGATCCATCCACCGACCGGGGACGAGGTCGCGGCGCTGAAACCCGGCGCCATCTACATCGGCTTCACCGAACACTATCGCCATCCGGAGCTGATTGCCGGGCTGCGCGATGGCGGCATCACCGCATTGAGCTTCGAGCTGGTTCCGCGCATCAGTCGCGCGCAGTCGATGGATGCGCTGTCGTCGCAGGCCACGATCGCCGGCTACAAGGGGGCGATCATTGCCGCCGAACTCTCCGGCCGGCTGTTCCCGATGCTGACCACGGCGGCCGGGACCATTCGCCCGGCGCAGGTTATCGTCATTGGCGCCGGCGTGGCGGGCCTGCAGGCCATCGCCACCGCGCGCCGGATCGGCGCCCAGGTGCAGGCCTACGATATTCGCCCGGATGCCCGCGAGCAGGTCGAGTCGCTGGGCGCACGCCTGATCGACACCGGCATCGACGCCACCGGCGAAGGTGGCTATGCCCGTGAGCTGACCGCGGAAGAGCGCGACAAGCAGGCCGAGGTGCTGGCGGCAAAGCTCCAGAGCACGGATGCCGTGATCTGTACGGCCGGTGTGCCGGGACGGCCGGCGCCGAAGATCATTACCGAGGCGATGATCGAGGGCATGAAGAACGGCTCGGTGATCGTCGACCTCATGGCCGAGGGCGGCGGCAACACGGCGCTGACGCAGCTCGGCGAGACCGTGGAGAAGAACGGCGTACTCATCGCCGGGCCGGGCAATGTGCCCAGCCTCGCGGCGGTCCATGCCAGCGAGATGTATGCCCGCAACCTGCTCAAGCTGCTGGAGCCGGTGCTGGGCGAGGACGGCACCGAGATCGACTTCGATGACGAGGTCCTCGATGCCTGTGTGCTGACCCACGCCGGCGAGATCCGCCACGAACCCACGCGCAAGACCGTTGAGGGAGAAACCTGATGGAAGGTTTCATCGCGCTGTACATCTTCATGCTCGCCGCCTTCACCGGCTACGAGGTCATCTCCAAGGTGCCCGTGATCCTGCACACGCCGCTGATGTCGGGATCGAACTTCGTCCACGGCATTGTCGTCGTCGGCGCCATGGTCGCACTCGGGCTCGCGGAGACCACGGCGCAGCAGATCATCGGCTTCCTTGCCGTGTTCCTCGGCGCCGGCAATGCCGTCGGCGGCTATGTCGTCACCGAGCGCATGCTGGAGATGTTCAAGACCTCGCAGGATCAGCGCGGGGCGAAGAAGGGAGATGAATCATGAGTCTCGCGCTGCTGATCGACATCTCCTACTTCGTCTCGGCGGTGCTGTTCATCGTCGGCCTGAAGGCGATGAGCTCGCCCAAGACGGCGCGCCGCGGCGTGATCTGGGCCGGTGTCGGCATGCTCGTCGCCGTCGCCGCGACGTTCTTCCACGCCGGCATGAGCAACTACGGCCTGATGATCGTCGCCATCGTGACCGGCGGCGGCATCGCCTGGTGGACGGCGCAGCGCGTCGCCATGACCGAGATGCCGCAGATGACCGCGCTGTACAACGGCATGGGCGGCGGCGCGGCCGGCGCCATTGCAGCCATCGAGCTGCTGGGCCCGAAGGACCACAGCACGCTGGTGCTGATGCTCGGTGTGACCGGCGCGATCATCGGCACGGTCGCCTTCTCGGGCTCGCTGGTGGCGTTCGCCAAACTGCACGGCCTGATCCAGAAGACGCCCCGGTCGGTACTCGTCCCCGCATTCAATGCCGTGCTGGCACTGGCCACGCTCGCCGGTGCGGTCGCCCTGGTCACCATCGGCCACCCGGCGGGCGGCATCGCGCTGTTCTTCGCCGCCGCGTTCGTGCTGGGTGTCACCCTGACGCTGCCCATCGGCGGTGCCGACATGCCGGTGGTGATCTCGCTGCTCAACGCCCTCACCGGCCTGGCCGTCGGCCTCAAGGGTTTCGTGATCGACAACGCGGCGATGATGATCGCCGGCACCGTGGTCGGCGCCTCCGGCACGCTGCTGACCCAGCTGATGGCCAAGGCGATGAATCGCTCGCTCGCCGGCATCCTGTTCACCAGCTTCGGCACCGACGAGGGCGAGGAAGCGGCCGGCCCGGGCGGCACCATGAAGGAGGTCGATCCGACCGACGCGGCGATCATGCTGGCCTACGCCAGCAACGTGATCTTCGTGCCCGGCTATGGCCTCGCCGTGGCCCAGGCCCAGCACAAGGTCTGGGAGCTGACCGAGCTGCTCGAGGAGCGCGGGGTGAAGGTCAAGTTCGCCATCCATCCGGTCGCCGGGCGCATGCCGGGTCACATGAACGTGCTGCTTGCCGAGGCCGGCGTGCCCTACGACAAGATCGAGGACCTGGACGAGATCAACGCCGAATTCCCGCGCACCAACGTGGTTGTCGTCATCGGCGCCAACGACGTGGTCAATCCGGCCGCGCGCACCAAGAAGGACAGCCCGATCTACGGCATGCCCATCCTCGACGCCGACAAGGCCGAGCAGGTGCTGGTGGTCAAGCGCGGCAAGGGCGCGGGCTACTCGGGCATCGAGAACGAGCTGTTCTTCGCCGACAACACCGGCATGGTCTACGGCGATGCCCAGGCCGTTGCCGGCAAGCTCATCGCTGCGGTCAAGACGCTATAGCCGGAACTCGGGGCGGGTGCCGACATGCGTCGCACCCGCCGCAGCGCACACTTGGTCTGCCGTGACGGACGCAATGGCTGAGGGCCGCCGTGGGCGCTGCGAACCCGACCGAATCGTCCAGCGGAAGAACGGCGTCAGAACTTTTGTCAACAGTTTGCGCGCGACATGTTCTGCCGCTTCAGTTTTCCCGTCTACTTGTCAACAGCAATCCGAAAATTTTCGTAACTTACTGTTTAGAATACAGTTTTCCGGATTGATTAAAATTTCGACAATTTGATGACAGCCACGGCGTGACGGCGTGTGAGCCGTCTTCCACCCAGACTTTCCACACAGTTATCCACAGATTTTGTGGACATTCGTGCAGCCGCTGGAATGCGGCATGAACGCGTCCCCCACGTGCCTGTTATGCTCGCTCGCGCACCGCGGTGAGCCCGTCCATGATCGCTGAACCGATTCTGCAGATTGCCGTCCCCGGCCCGTTCGCGCGGCTGTTCGATTACCTGCCGCCTGCCGCTGCGGACGTGCCGCCAGTGGGCAGCCGCGTGCAGGTGCCATTCGGCCGCGGCCGTCGGGTCGGGATCGTCGTCGACCACCATGACCAGCCGGCGGTCGAGCGCAGCCGACTCCGGCGCGTGGGTGCCGTGCTCGACGCCGCACCCGCGATCCCGGCGGAGCTGCTCACGTTCGCGCGCTGGGCGGCGGACTACTACCACCATCCGCTGGGCGAGGTGCTCACGACCTTACTGCCGGCGCCCTTGCGCCGGGCGAAGGAGCCCGCCCGCAGCGAGCCGGCCTACTGGTGCATCACGGCCGCCGGACGGGAAGCGCTGGCGGCAGGCCTGAAGGGACAACCGGCACGCCAGCGCCTGCTGGCAGCGATCGCGGAGCAGCCGGAAGGCATCGATACCAGCCGCATGCGTCTGATCGTCGAGCGCTATGCGCCGCCCCTGCGCGCGCTGGCCGAAGCGGGGCTGGTGGCGGAGGTCGAGCCGCCGGCCGCGGCGGAGCCCGAGCCCGTCGCCGGTCCGGTGCTGGGTGACGAACAGCGCGGCGCCACGGATCACATCGCGGCGGCCACCGACCGTTTCCAGGCGTTCCTGTTGCAGGGCATCACCGGCTCGGGCAAGACCGAGGTCTATCTCGATGCCATCGAGCGCGGCCTGCGCGCCGGCCGCCAGGCGCTGATCATCGTTCCCGAGATCGGCCTCACCCCGCAACTGCTGGCGCGGTTCAGCGAGCGCCTGGGCACACCCGTCGCCGTACTCCACTCCGGTCTCGCCGACGGCGAGCGCCTGGCGGCCTGGCGCCGGGCGGGCGACGGCCGCGCACGCGTCATTCTGGGCACCCGGTCGGCGGTGTTCGTGCCGCTGGCGCGCCCCGGCCTCATCGTCGTCGACGAGGAACACGATCCGTCGCTCAAGCAGCAGGACGGCTTCCGCTATCACGCCCGCGATCTCGCCGTGATGCGCGCCCGCCAGCTCGACATCCCCATCGTGCTGGGCTCGGCGACGCCATCGCTGGAGAGCCTGAACAATGTTGAACGCGGCAACTACCAGCGCCTGCGGCTGGATCAGCGCGCGGGCGGCGCCAGCCAACCAACGCTGGAGCTGGTCGATGTGCGCCGGCGGCGCTTGCAGGAGGGATTGTCGGAGCCGCTGTGCGAGGCGATGGAGGCGCACCTGGCCGCCGGCGAGCAGGTGCTGCTGTTCATCAATCGCCGCGGTTGGGCGCCGACCCTGATCTGCGATGACTGCGGCTGGGTCGCCGAGTGCCTCCGCTGCGATGCGCGCATGACGGTTCATCGCGCCAGCGCTCACCTGCGCTGCCATCACTGCGGCGCCGAACGCCGGCAGCCGACCGCCTGCAGCGATTGCGGATCCACGGCGCTGGTGCAACTCGGCCAGGGCACGGAGCGCGTCGAGGCGGCCCTGCATGCGCGCTTCCCCGACTACGCCACCGAGCGCATCGATCGCGACAGCACCCGGCGCCGCGGCGCCCTCGCCGCCGGACTGGAGCGCATCCGCTCCGGGCGTGCGCGCATCCTGCTGGGCACGCAGATGCTGGCGAAGGGGCACGACTTCCCCGGTGTGACGCTGGTCGGCATCCTCGACGCCGATGGCGGCCTGTTCAGCGCCGATTTCCGCGGTCCGGAGCAGCTTGCCCAGACCATCCTGCAGGTGGCCGGCCGGGCCGGGCGCGCGCAGAAGCCGGGGCGCGTACTGATTCAGTCACGCCAGCCCGATCACCCATTGCTGCAGGCGCTGATCGCCGAAGGCTACGAAAGCGTCGCCGCCCAATTGCTCGCCGAGCGCCGCGAAGCGGAACTGCCACCGGCGGCGCGCATGGCCCTGATCCGCGCCGAGTCGCCAGACGCCCATGCCCCACTGCGCGCGCTCAATGCCGTGCGCGAACAAGTGGCAGCGCTGGCTGTGCCCGGCCTCGTCTGCCAGGGACCGGCCCCCGCGCCGATGGAACGCCTGGCGGGCCGATTCCGGGCGCAGCTCATCATCAGTTCCACGCGCCGCGGCCCGCTGCACGCCGCCCTCGGCGAACTGCGACCGTGGCTGGAACAGGCCCGCGCCACGCGCTCGGTACGCTGGTCGATCGATGTCGACCCGATCGAGATGCTGTAACTGCGGCCGAAGACGCCACTTCGCTTCTCCGGCCGGCGCGCGGGCGGTAGAATGCCGCGCTCTGCCGTCACCACCCGGAGCTTCCGTTGAAGGACGTTGTCGCCGACCTGATCGGTCGTGCCCTGCAGGTGTTGCACGAAGCCGGCACGCTCACCCTCGAGACCGCCCCCGAGATCCGGGTCGAGCGCGCCCGCGACCGCGGCCATGCCGATCTGGCCTCGAATGTCGCCCTCACCCTGGCCAAGAAGGCCGGCCGACCGCCACGCGAACTGGCGCAGGCGATCATCGACGCCCTGCCCGGCGATGCGCGCATCGCGCGCGTGGAAATCGCCGGCCCCGGGTTCATCAACTTCTTTCTCGCCGCCGGGGCGCGCAACCATGTCGTTGCCAGCGTGCTCGATGCGGGTGCCAACTGGGGCCGCAGCGATCGCGGTGCCGGGCGCTCGGTGCAGGTCGAGTTCGTCTCCGCCAATCCCACCGGCCCGCTGCACATCGGCCACGGCCGCGGCGCGGCCTACGGCGCCTGCGTGGCGAATCTGCTGACCGCGACCGGCTGGCGGGTCGAGCGCGAGTACTACGTCAACGACGCCGGCCGCCAGATGGATATCCTCGCCGTCAGCGTGTGGCTGCGCTACCTCGAGGCGCACGGTGAGACACCTGCGTTTCCCGCCAATGGATATCGGGGCAGCTACGTGCGGGAAATCGCCGGCGAATTGCGTGATCGCTTCGGTGACCAGTACGTCCGTCCGACGGCGGAGCTGATGGCCGACCTGCCCGCCGACGAAGCCGACGGCGGCGACCGCGAGACCTACATCGATGCGCTGGTCGCGCGCGCCCGCGGTCTGCTCGGCGACGACGGTTGGGACCGGGTCTTCGGTGCCGGTCGTGACGCCATGGTCGACAATATCCGTACGGATCTCGCCGAGTTCGGCGTCACCTACGACGTCTGGTATTCCGAACGCAGCCTGGTCGACAGCGACCGCGTCGACACCACGCTCGAGCGCCTGCGCCAGTCCGGTCACGTCTACAGCCGTGACGGGGCGGAATGGTTCCGCGCCACCGATTTCGGTGACGAGAAGGATCGCGTGGTCGTGCGCGAGAACGGCCAGACCACCTACTTCGCCTCCGATATCGCCTATCACCTGGACAAGCTCGAACGCGGCTTCGACCGCCTGATCAATGTCTGGGGCGCGGATCATCATGGTTATGTGCCGCGCGTGAAGGGCGCTCTGCAGGCGCTCAACGACGGTGACGACCGCCTTGATGTATTGCTGGTCCAGTTCGCCGCGCTCTATCGCGGCGGCGAGAAGGTCCCGATGTCCACGCGGGCCGGCGAGTTCGTGACCCTGCGCGAGCTGCGCGAAGAGGTCGGCAACGATGCCGCGCGCTTCTTCTATGTCCTGCGGCGCTGCGATCAGCATCTCGATTTCGACCTCGACCTGGCCAAGGCCGAGACCCAGGACAATCCGGTCTACTACATCCAGTACGCCCATGCGCGCATCGCCAGCGTGTTCCGCCAGCTTGAATCGCGCGACGGCCAGTGGGATCGCGCGCGCGGTGTCGCGGCGCTTGAACGACTCGGCACGCCGCACGAAACCGCGCTGCTCGAGGCACTGGAGCGGTTCCCGGAAGTCGTGGCGCAGGCAGCGGACAATCACGAACCGCACCGGATCTGCTACTACCTGCTGGAAGATGTCACCAACGCGTTCCACACCTGGTACAACGCGGAGACGTTCCTGGTCGCCGACGAGGATCTGCGCGATGCACGCCTGGCGCTCGTTGCCGCCACGGGGCAGGTCATCCGCAACGGTCTCGATCTGATCGGCGTGAGCGCGCCCGAATCAATGTAGGATAGGGGGCCATGGCAGCTCGCCGAAAGAAACGGAACACGGGAAGCGGAGGCGGTCTGCCGGGCTGGGCGATGCTCACCATCGGCCTGATCATCGGCCTGTTCGTCGCCTTCCTGGTCTACCTCGACGACCTCGATCCGCTGACCAGCGACGAGGTGGCGGTCGAGGACACGGACGAACTCGTCGATTCCGAATCCAGCGATCGCCCGCGTTTCGAGTTCTACTCCATCCTGCCGGAGCTGGAGGTCGTGGTGCCGGAGTTGTCGCGGCCCGAGGAAGACCCCGATCTGGATCCGGCCCCGGACGCCGTCACGCCTGTGCCGGAAGAAGCGCCTGCGCCGGCGGAGATTGATGAGGCAGGCCGATTCTTCCTGCAGGTAGGCTCCTTCCAGGATCCCGACCCGGCCGACCAATTGCGCGCCGAGGTGGCATTGCTCGGCCTCGACGTCGAAATCCGCGAGGTCGAAGTCAACAACGACGACTGGTTCCGGGTGCGGGTTGGTCCATTCTCGGATGTCGAGCGCATGGAGGACGCGCAGGATCGGCTGCGCAGCAACGGCATCGATTTCCTCGTTCTGCGGGATCGCGGGTGAAATCCCTCACCGGGGATTACATCTCGCAAAGACGCGAAGCACGCGAAGAGTAAATGATTCCTTGGCGTTCTTTGCGTGCCTGGCGTGATTCAGAGTGCGGCGCGCTATCGGTCGCGTGGCGAAGTTGAATCTCGC
>CAZJGZ010000097.1:0-9340 GCA_964545695.1 uncultured Ectothiorhodospiraceae bacterium
AGCGGGAATCGGTCTCACGGATCGCTTCGATGAGCGCCTCGAGCCAGCAGTCATACATCCAGGAGGGGATGTCGTAGCCCCCGCGAGCATGACTCTTTGCCAGACGCCCCACTTCGTGTGCGCCAAGATCGCCGCCACCGGCATAGATCAGGGAAGCGCTGATGCCGTGGCGGAGCAGATGCACCTGCATGGCCCAGTCGGTCCCGGCGAATTTCTCGCCGATCCGCTCATCCCTGGCAAGGAAGAGGGTATAGAACCGGCGCAGGAAATCCCGTCTTTGCAGACAACGATTGAAGCTCTGCTGAACATCCGCGAAGGCATCCGTCATGGTTACTCCAGATTCACGAGAGGAGACTACCCGCAAACAACCGGCCGGACCGCGCCTTGCCATGCGACAACAGCATCATGCGCACGGGAAGAAGCCAGCCGCGAGCGCACCGCCGCTCGTCCAGGGGGTTGCGAGCCGGCGCGAAGATACCACCCTGCGCCGTCGGCGATATTGATCCAGATCAAGTGGTTCCCCGCGCATCCGAGCTCACATCGACGGATCCATTGCCACGCGGTATGCTGAAACCGTCGTTGCGGTGCAGGCTGCATCGATCCGTGACGCGGCGCCGGAACAACCGACAGGCAGCCTGGAAGATGGCATGAACTCAGCCGACTGCAAGGTAATCTTTCGCGGAGAAATCGCGCCTGATCATGCCGAGGCGGACGTGCGCTCCGCCCTGGCCAGGCGCCTGCGGCTGTCGCCGGAAAAGGTTGACGCGCTGTTTACCGGCAAGCCGGTGGTCATCAAGCGCGATATCGACGACGCCACTGCCGAAAAGATCCGGCGTACCTTTGCCGAGGCCGGCGCGATCTGCGAAGTCACGGGGCGGGACGGGAGCGATACCGCAGCCACGCCAACGTCGAGCGCGGCCGGACCCGCCGGCTCGTCCGCCACGGATGTTTCGAAGCAAGAACCACGCGACGACCCCAACCAGACCATTGTCGACCTGCCCGTCCCGAGCGATCTCGGCGATCTCGCGCTGGCACCCGAGGGCAGCGTGGTCGAGACCAGCGATGACCGCCCCGCGCCGGACATCGACACCAGCGACCTCGCCGTCGTCGAGGATGATCAGCCGCTCGAGCCTCGCGACGACACCACCGCACCCCCCGCCATCGACACCAGCGCGCTCGAGCTGGCTCCATCCCCGGACGATCCCGAGCGGCGCTCGGGCACCTGACACAGGCTGCGGACTGTCCGCCTCACGTGCGCACGGATTGCGGGTGCGCGTTCACCCCGTTTCGCGCGGCTCCTCGCCGGTACGTCGATCCACCAGCGCCGGGCTCTCCGGATGGGTCGGATGCGGTCGCGAGAACAGTCGGCGGCGCGGGCCCGAAGGCCGCGGACGGTCGGCCGCCAGACCGCCCTCGAAGCCGTAGATCATGATCACGAAGATGATCACCAGCGGCAGGGCGGCGGCAATGGTGGCTGCCTGCAGTGCCTCGACACCACCGGCGGCGAGCAGCACCCCGCCGATCAGCCCCATGCCCAGGCCCCACATCAGGCGATGACGACGCAGCGGATGGGTTTGACCACCCGCCAGCAATTGATTGACCACGAATGTCGCCGCCGCCATCGAGGTCAGGAAGTAGGTGCCGATCAACACGACGACCAGCACCAGGGTCACCTGCTGCAGCCAGCCGAACAGGGGCAGCAGTTCCAGCGTGCGAAACAGCGCGACCGCTTCATGCTCGGCCACGGCATCAACCAGCACGCCGGGGGTCTCGATCTCGAAATACAGCGCCGTGCCGCCGAACACCGTCAGCCAGAGGATGGTCAGCAGGGTCGGCACCATGACCACACCGAGCACGAACTCGCCGAGCGTCCGCCCGTACGATATGCGCGCGATGAAGATACCGACGAACGGCGCCCAGGAGATCCACCACCCCCAGTAGAACAGTGTCCACGTCCGGTGCCAGCCGGTTTCCTCGATCGGCGACACCCACAGTGACTGTCCGATCAGGTTCTGCAGGTATTCACCGATGCCGTGGAAGCCGAGATTGACGAGAAAGAGCGTGGGCCCGGCAACCAGCAGGAGCAGGCCAAGGACCACGGTCAGGGCGAGATTGATGTTGGACAGGTTCTCGATGCCGCGCCGCAGCCCGGCCATCAGGGTCGCCGTGCCGAGCACCGTGATCACCGCCACCACGCCAAGCTCCGTCGCCAGCGTCACCTCCACACCGAAGAGTTCGTTCAGCCCCACCACGATCTGCTGCGCACCCAGCCCCAGCGAGGTCGCTACACCCGCAACGGTGCCGAACACGGCGAAGATATCGACCGCGTGGCCCATGGGCCCATAGATGCGCTCGCCGAGTACCGGATAGAGCGTCGTGCGCAGTGTCATGGGCAGACCATGGCGAAAACTGAAGTACGCCAGCGCCAGCCCCATCAAGGCGAACACGCCCCAGGCATGCAGCCCCCAGTGGAAGAAGGTGAGGCGAAGCGCGGCGTGCGCGCGTTCGCTGACCGGATCGTCCGTGCCGGCAAAGGGATTGCCGGCGAAATGCTCGATAGGCTCGGCAATGGACCAGAAGATCAGCCCGATCCCCATGCCGGCGGCAAACAGCATCGCGAACCACGACACCGGGTTGAACTCGGGCCGGGAGTCGTCTCCGCCCAGCCGGACGTGCCGATAACGGCCGAGTCCCAGGCGCAGCAGGTAGATCAGGATGACGGTCGTGAGCAGCGCATAGGCCCAGCCGAAGGCGAGTTCCACACCTTCGCGCAGCGCCGTGAACGCCTCGCCCGCGGCTTCGGGCCAGCCGCCGGTGATCGCGATGAACAGGCCGAGCACGATCACCGACGGCCACGCTACGGCCGGGATCTGCCCGCGCCACAAACCGGATTCGACCTGCACGCGCTACTCCAGGAAAAAGGGGCTGCGAAAAACCGTGTCGACCGGGATGGGCCGAGGCCGTACCGACCGCCCGCCCCGCGCGGGCATCATGGATCAGTTGCGCTCGTAGGTCCCGACCAGGCGATTCATGCCGAGGATATGCGGTTCGGCACGTTCAAGGAATTGCCACAGCGTCAGGCCGGGCTCGAGCCCGAGCTTGCGGTCCAGCGCGAGGACCCAGAAAAAGTAGTGATGCACGCCATGCCCTTCTGGCGGCATGGGGCCGCCATAGCCGCTCCCGCCGAAGTCGTTGACCCCGGGCGTGCCTTCGCGGGTGCCCTCATCCAGGCCGGTCAGCGCGCCCGGCAGGTCATACAGAACCCAGTGCGAAAACCCGTAAGTGCCGGGCGTGACCAGCGGCGCATCGGGATCGTGGCAGATCACGGCGAACGCGGCGGTGCCCTCCGGCGCGGCGCTCCAGTGCAGTGCCGGTGACACATCCTCGCCCTCGCCCGAATGGCGCTTCGGGATCGCCCCACGGGGACCGAAGGCGTCCGAGCCGAGCTGCATGTCCGAAAGTGCAAAGCCCATCAGAGATCTCCCGGTTCGAATGTCGACGGGTATTGCAACATAATCCGGGTGCACGCGGGTATGCCACCAGGCCGTCGCGGGCATCCCGCACCGCGTCGGACAGCGTGGCGGCTTTGCTATACTGGCGCGCGGCGATACCGCCATCGCCATTCCTGTTTCGGAGTCACTCATGTCATCGCCACCCGCCGGGCCCGCCACGGCGCGACGTTACCGCGCGTCCGTGGTTGCTGGTGCGGGCCTGATCATCGCCTCCGAGTTCGTCTTCGCCACCATGGGTGCCGGCGTCAAGGCGGCCTCGGCCGAGACCTCCACGGGCATGATCGTGTTCTGGCGCAGCATGGTCGGACTGGTCGTGCTGCTGCCGCTGCTGGTCGGGCGTACCGGCGTCGGACTCTGGCCCGAGCGCAGCCTGTGGCCCCTCTACGGATTGCGCGCGCTGGTCGGCGTGGCGGCCATGTATTGCTTCTTCTACGCCCTCGGCCGGCTGCCGCTCGCCGATGGCATGCTGCTCAAGCTGACCGCCCCACTGTTCATGCCGGTGATCGCGTTGTTCTGGCTGGGCGAGCGCGGTTCGAATGCCGCCCTGATTGCGGTCCCGATCGGCATGGCCGGCGTGGTGCTCGTGCTTGAACCCACTGCCAGTTTCGAGTTGGCGGCACTGGTCGGCCTCGCGGGTGGCGCGCTCGCGGGCTGGGCGAAGGTATCGGTCCGCCTGCTGACCCGGTCCGAGCCGGCCACCCGCGTGGTCTTCTGGTTCGCCGTGCTCGCGTCCCTGCTGTCGGCCCCCCTCGCGCTCGCGCAGTGGCAGTGGCCGTCACCGACCATGGTGGCACTGCTCACCGCCATCGGCCTGCTGGCCACGCTCGGGCAATGGCTGCTGACGCGCGGGTACGGCGCGGCGTCGCCAGCCCAGATCGGGCCGTTCACCTATACCTCGGTACTGTTCGCCGGGGTGTACGGCTTCTTCTTCTGGGGTGAAGTGCCCGACCTGCTGTTCGTTGTCGGTGCCGGCCTGATCATCGGCGCCGGCCTGCTCGCATTGCGCCGCGGTCCCATCCGCTCCGCACCGGGGTCGGCCGACGTGTGACCACCGGCTTTGTGTCAGCCGCCGAAGCGGTCGAGGCTGACGCCCGCCGGGTCGATCTCCGGCGACTGCCCCGCCGCCAGATCGGCCGCCAGACGGCCGGCGCCGGCGGCGATGGTCCAGCCCAGATGGCCCGCCCCGGCATTCAGGAACAGGTTGCGCAACGGTGTCGGCCCGATCATCGGCCGACCGTCGACGGGCAGCGGCCGCAGGCAGGCCCAGGGCTCGATGGCGGCCGGATCGACGCTGGCGGCATAGGTCGGAAAACTCGCCAGCGCATTGCGCACGACCGCATCCACCCGGCCCTGACGAATGCTGCGATCATGACCCGCGAATTCCGCCATGCCGGCCACGCGCAGGCGCTCGCCGAGGCGGGTCATCACCACCTTGCGATCATCATCGATGATGGGTGCGTGCGGCGCACCACGGCGCTCGCCCACGGGCAGGGTGGCCGCATAGCCCTTGACCGGCCGGATGGGGAGGTGAACGCCGACGGGCCCGGCCAGCAGGGGCGCATCAGCACCCGCTGCCAGCACGTAGCGATCACCGCGCAACACGCCCTGATCCGTATGCACACCGATGATCCGATCGCCATCGCGTTCCAGGTGGCTGACGCGCGCACCCAGTACCAGTTCACCGCCACCCGCGATCAGCCGCTCGCCCAGCAACCGGCAGAAGCGGCAGGGATCACCCGATTGATCCTGCGGAAAATGGCTGGCGCCGACGATGTCATCACCCGCTTCCACCAGCGCGGGCTCCGCGGCCAGCACCCCGGCACGATCGAGCAGCTCGACCTCGATGCCGAGTTCACGCAGCCGGGGCGCGAGCGTGGCCGCCGTGGCGAGCGATTCCTGCGTACGACAGATCTTCAGGCTGCCGCGCCGGGCCTGGTCCCAGCCGCTCCCGAGTTCACGAGCGAGCGCATCCATCTGCTGGCGGCTGTAGACCGCAAGGCGGGTATTCACGGTCATGCCCTCCTGCCAGGGCTCACGGCGGCTGTGCCAGAGAAAACGCAGGCCCCAGCCGATCAGGTTGGGCAATTGCCCCGGGCGCAGCAGCAGCGGCGAGTCCTCGCGACCGAGCCAGCGCAGCAGCTGCCCGACGACGGCTGGTGAATTCCATGGCTCGCCGTTGCCGGCGTGCAGGATCGCGCCATTGGCGTGACTACCCTCGGCGGCGAGGGCCTCCGCACGGTCGACCAGCACGACCTCATGACCCGCCTGCAGCAGGTACCAGGCTGTCGGCACGCCCGCCAGTCCGCCGCCAATCACGATGAACTTCAACGCCTCGCCTCCGGTTCATGCATGGGAGTGTGGGACTCTACACGACGCCGTTCGCGGTCACGCGCATGATCGATGCACCACGCGCTGAAACCGTACGTGTCCGCGCAACGACTGCATCACCAGCCGCGTTATAGTCGGTGCGCCGATGAACAACGGCAACCACTCGGACCACGGGAACAAAGGGAACAGCGGATGCACATCGCGATCATCGGCAGCGGCATCGCGGGCCTTGCCTGCGGCCAGCGCCTGCAGGCCGAGGGCGTGCAGGTCACGCTCTTCGACAAGGCGCGCGGCCCGGGCGGTCGCCTGTCCACGCGGCGTGGGACGGACTGGCAAGCCGATCTCGGCGCGCAATACTTCACCGCACGCGATCCCGCGTTCCAGGCCGCGGTGCAGGCCTGGCAGGGGGGCGGCGTGGTCGCGCCCTGGCATGGCTCACTCGTCTGGCTCGACCGCGGTGTGGCAACGCCGGTCGACGATGATCGGGTCCGCTGGGTCGGCACACCGCGCATGAGCGCCATCACGCGTCATCTGGCCACCGGCCTCGACTTGCGCGCACAACACGCCGTGCAGCGCATCGCTGACGCTCCGGAATACGGCTGGCAGCTCCATACCACGGATGACGAAATCCACGGCCCATTCGATGGCATTGCCGTGGCCGTGCCCGCGGTCCAGGCCGCACCGCTGCTGCGACCCGTCGCACCGACGCTGGCCGCGCAGGCCGATGCGACGCCGATGCAGGGTTGCTGGTCCGCGGCCCTGCGCGTGGCGGCTGACCCGCCGGCCTTCGACGGCGCCTTCGTGATCGACGCCCCGTTGCGCTGGTTCGCCCGTGACGGCAGCAAGCCCGGACGCAGCGATCCCGACATCTGGGTGGTCCACGGCGCCGCCGACTGGTCCGATGCCCGGATCGACGAAGACCCCGCCACCATCGGCCCCGAACTCGTCGACGCCTGGTGTCGGGCGACTGGCTGCGAGCACACGCCTACCCTCCTCACCGTGCACCGCTGGCGCTACAGCCAGAGCGCTGCCCCGTTGACCGATGGTTGTCTGTTCGACGCCGATGGCCGGATCGGCGCCTGTGGCGACTGGTGCCACGGCGACCGCGTGGAAGGCGCGTGGTGCAGTGGCCAACGGCTGGCGGAGCGATTGCTCGGCCGCCCCTGAGCCATCACCTGCGGTCAGACATCCACGATGACATCGTCGACCTTCTGGAATCCGCGCGGCAGGCGGCGTCCGCGCTGGCCGCGCTCGCCCCAATACGCTTCCAGTTCCTGCCGGCGCAAGGTCGTGTGGCGCTTGCCCGCGCGGATGATCAGACGCCCACGCGCGGGCACCGAGGCGATTGCCACCATGCGTTCCTTGCCGGCATTGAACTGCTTTGCCGGAATGCCCAGCAGTCGCGATCCCTTGCCACGGGTCATCGTCGGCAGTTCCTCGGCGCTGAACACCAACAGATTGCCGTTGCTGTGGATGACGCAGATCCAGTCCGTCGCCGGATCGTAGATCGGTGCGGGAATCAGTGGCTGCGCGCCACCGCTCAGGCTGAGTACCGCCTTGCCGCTGCGCGTCCGCGCCTGCACGTCACCGAGTGTTGTGACGAAACCATTGCCGGCATCACTGGCAAACAGGTAGGGCTGTTCATCGCGGCCCATCAGGCTGGCGACAAAGGTGGCCCCGTCGGGTGGCTTCAGCACCGATGACAGCGGCTCGCCGTGGCTGCGGGCGCTGGGCAGCTTGTGCGCCGGCAGGGTATACACCCGGCCGGTGCTGTCGAGGAACATCACCGGCTGATTGGTGCGCCCCCAGGCGGCATCCTGGAAACCGTCGCCGGCCTTGTAATTCAGCTTTTCCGGATCGACATCGTGGCCCTTCGCCGCCCGCGCCCACCCCTGCTGGGAGAGCACCACGGTCACGGGCTCGCTCGGCATCAGATCGGTGGCCTGCATGGCCTTCGCCGGCCCGCGCTCGGTGATCGGTGAACGCCGCTCGTCGCCGTGGGCCTCGGCAACGGCTGCCAGCTCCTGCTTCACCAGCGTCTTCATGCGGCGTTCGGACCCGAGGGTCTTGTCGATGTCCGCCTTTTCCCGGTGCAGATCATCCTGCTCACCGCGCAGCTTCATCTCCTCGAGCTTGGCCAGGTGGCGCAGACGCAGCTCAAGGATGGACTCGGCCTGGCGGTTGCTCAGATTGAAGGTCTTCATCAGAACGACCTTCGGCATGTCCTCCTCACGGATGATGCGAATGACCTCGTCGATGTTGAGATAGGCCGTCAGCAGGCCGTCGAGGACATGCAGCCGATCGGTGACCTTCTCCAGGCGCCACTCCAGGCGACGGCGCACGGTCTGTGTCCGCCAGTCGAGCCATTCCCGCAGCAGATCACGCAGGTTGCGCACGCCCGGGCGACCGTCCGTGCCGATCAGGTTGATATTGACCCGGTAGCTGCGCTCCAGATCGGTGGTGGCGAACAGGTGGTCCATCAATGCATCGACATCCACGCGGTTCGACCGCGGCGTGATGACGATGCGCACGGGATTCTCGTGATCGGACTCGTCACGCAGATCGTCGACCATGGGCAGCTTCTTCGCCTGCATCTGCTCCCCGATCTGGGCCAGCACGCGGTTGCCGTAGACCTGATAGGGCAACGCGGTGACCACGATGTCGGTGTTCTCGCGCTCCCACCGCGCACGCGCCCGCACGCTGCCGCCACCGGTCTCATAGATCCGCCGCAGGTCTGCAGCCGGCGTGATCACCTCGGCTGCGGTCGGATAGTCCGGCCCGGGCAGCACGGCGCAGAGATCGGCCACCGAGGACTTCGGCTTGTCCAGCAGCAGCATGCAGGCGTCGACGACTTCACGCAGGTTGTGCGGCGGCACATCGGTGGCCATGCCCACGGCAATGCCGGTGGTGCCGTTGAGCAGCACATGCGGGACCTGCGCCGGCAGCAGCGCCGGCTCTTCCAGCGAGCCATCGAAATTCGGCTGCCAATCCACCGTGCCCTGACCGAGCTCATCCAGGAGCACGCGCGCAAACGCCGACAGCCGTGCCTCGGTATAGCGCATGGCGGCGAAGGATTTGGGGTCATCCGGCGACCCCCAGTTGCCCTGCCCGTCGACCAGGGTATAGCGATAGGTGAACGGCTGCGCCATCAGCACCATCGCCTCGTAGCAGGCACTGTCGCCATGCGGGTGGAACTTGCCGAGCACGTCGCCGACCGTGCGGGCGGACTTCTTGTGCTTCGACGCCGCCGTCAGCCCCAGCTCCGACATGGCGTAGATGATGCGCCGCTGCACCGGCTTGAGGCCGTCGGCAATGTGCGGCAGGGCGCGGTCGAGGATGACGTACATCGAATAGTCGAGGTACGCCTTCTCGGCAAAGCTGGCCAGCGTCTGGCTCTCGCGGCGATCGAAGATGTCGTCGGTCGTGGGCGTATCGGTCATGATTGAGCGATTCCAGGCATGGGAGCGGCTGCATCAGGCGGCGTATCTTCGCACGGGAGC
>CAZJGZ010000098.1:0-9303 GCA_964545695.1 uncultured Ectothiorhodospiraceae bacterium
ATTCGCGAAGGTGGCCGCACGGTCGGTGCCGGTGTCGTTTCGAAGATCATCGAGTGATCTCCAGTCGGCAGGCCGTTTACCCTGTGGCGTAATGGCAGGGTAGGCGGCCTTCCGGTGGTTCGTTGCAGAGCAGGTACAGGCCAGTAGCTCAATTGGCAGAGCAGCGGTCTCCAAAACCGCAGGTTGGGGGTTCGAGTCCCTCCTGGCCTGCCATTCTTTCGGTGCGGACGTGCCGTGCCGAGACAGGAAAGTGCGCTAAAGATTATGGCCTCCCCGACTGACACCCGCGGATCGCAGATGGACACGCTCAAGATCGTGTTCGCACTCGGACTGGTCGGTATCGGCTTGTTCGGGTTCTACATGTATGCGGACGAGTCGCTGCTGTACCGCGTGCTCGGTCTGGTTGCGCTGGCAGGCATGGCCATCGGCGTGATGTATACCACCGCGCCGGGGCAGCGCACCTGGCACTTCGCGCGTGATGCACGGACCGAGCTGCGCAAGGTCGTGTGGCCGACGCGCACCGAGGCCACGCAGACAACCCTGATCGTGATCGCGGTGGTGATTCTGATCGGCATTTTCCTCTGGCTGCTGGACACGCTTTTCCAGTGGGCCTTCGGCGCCATCACCGGCATCGGGAGCTGACGCACTTATGGCGAAGCGATGGTATGTGGTGCAGGCGTTTTCCGGTTTCGAGTCGACCGTGAAGCGGACCCTGCAGGAGCACGTGAGCCGCAATGGCATGGAAGACTATTTCGGCGACATCATGGTGCCGACCGAGGAAGTGATCGAGGTCAAGGGCGGCCAGCGTCGGCGTTCCGAACGCAAGTTCTTCCCCGGTTACGTTCTCGTGCAGATGGAACTGAACGACGAGACCTGGCATCTGGTCAAGAATTGCCCGCGGGTACTTGGCTTCATCGGTGGCACGCCGGACAAGCCGGCGCCGATCCCGGACTCGGAGGCGGACAAGATCCTGCAGCGCGTCCAGGAAGGCGTTGAAAAGCCGCGGCCGAAGGTGTTGTTCGAGCCGGGCGAGGTTGTGCGCGTGACCGATGGTCCGTTCAACGATTTCAATGGCGTGGTTGAAGAGGTCAACTTCGACAAGAGTCGGCTGCTCGTGGCCGTGCAGATCTTTGGTCGGTCGACACCGGTCGAGCTCGAATTCAGTCAGGTCGAGAAGGCCTGATCAATTGTCCTAGCCGGGCCTGCCGCGAACGCGGCGGCTCGACCAACCGCGGGGAGCCGAACAGGCGTCCGCACCCGCAGGGAGTTGCATAGTGGCACGCAAGATTACCGCCTATATCAAACTGCAGGTGCCTGCAGGCAAGGCCAATCCGAGCCCGCCCGTGGGCCCGGCGCTGGGTCAGCACGGCCTGAACATCATGGAATTCTGCAAGGCCTTCAATGCGGCAACGCAGGAGAACGAACCCGGACTGCCGACGCCCGTGATCATCACGGTGTATTCGGACCGCAGCTTCACCTTCGTCACCAAGACACCGCCCGCGGCGGTTCTGCTGAAGAAGGCCGCCGGTCTGAAATCCGGCAGCAGCAACCCGTTGGTGAACAAGGTTGGCAAGGTCACGCGCGAGCAGCTCGAAGAGATCGCCCGTACCAAGGAGCCGGACCTGACCGCGGCGGACCTCGATGCCGCGGTGCGCACCATTGCCGGCAGCGCCCGCAGTATGGGCCTTGAAGTGGAGGATCGCTGATGGCCAAGGTAAGCAAGCGCAAGCAGGCGATTCGCGCGCGCATCGATGCCGATCGCGAGTATCCGATTCAGGAGGCGCTGTCGCTGCTCTCCGAACTGTCGACGGTGAAGTTCGCCGAGACCGTGGAAGCCGCCGTCAATCTGGGCGTTGACCCGCGCAAGTCGGACCAGGTGGTGCGTGGCTCGACCGTGCTGCCACACGGTACCGGCAAGACTTCGCGCGTTGCCGTCTTCGCCCAGGGCGAACAGGCCGAGGCGGCGGAAGCGGCCGGCGCAGACGTGGTCGGTTTTGATGATCTGGCCGAGCGCATCCAGGGTGGCGATCTTGCCTTTGACGTGGTGATTGCCACGCCGGATGCCATGCGCGTGGTCGGCAAGCTGGGTCAGGTGCTTGGCCCGCGCGGTCTGATGCCGAATCCGAAGGTCGGCACGGTGACGACGGACGCCGCACAGGCCGTCAAGAATGCCAAGGCCGGCCAGGTGCGTTACCGCACGGACAAGAACGGCATTATCCATGCCGCGATCGGCAAGGTCGGTTTCGATGGTGCGGCGCTGGAGGAAAACCTGAACGCGCTCCTCGCCGACCTCACCAAGGCCAAGCCGTCGACGTCCAAAGGCGTTTACATGAAGCGTGTGTCGGTCTCGTCGACGATGGGACCGGGATTGCGCGTCGACAAGTCCACTCTGTCGCTCTGATGGAATGGCGTCCGCGCGGGTGTCGAGCGACACCGGCGCGGTGAAGAGACTTTGAACGATTTGGCTCCAAGGCTGGATCGCGTCAAAGACCGCAGGGGCAGGGTCGAGGTGCTGACCCCGCTTAATGGCCTGCGCAGATGGCGGTCCCGAGCCGGAGTGCCAGGGAATCACGAGACGCCCGCAAGGGGTCGGCGAATTCCATTGCACGGCCGGGAGGGACGCCAAAGGGGTGCCGGACAATACCTGTCCGGTACATGGCAAACCCGGGGCGGTCGCCGTGAGGCGATGCGCTACCCGACAGGAGGTGCTCGATGCCGCTGACACTCGACGAGAAAAAGGCGGTCGTTGCCGAGGTTGCCGACGTGGCAGGCTCGGCCCATTCGGCGGTTGCCGCCGAATACCGGGGCCTTACGGTGCATCAGATGACGCAGTTGCGCAGCAACGCGCGCAACGCCGGCGTCTATCTGCGCGTCGTGAAAAACACCCTGGCCCGTCAAGCCGTCGAGGGCACGGAGTTCGAGTGCATGAGTGAAGGCTTTGTCGGCCCGATCATGCTCGCGTTTTCGCGCGAGGATCCGGCGTCGGCAGCCCGTTTGATCAAGGACTTTGCCAAGACCAATGACAAGGTCGTGGTGCGCGCGGTTGCAGTCGGTGGCCAGGTGTTCGGGCCGCATGATCTGGATCGTGTCGCGAGTCTGCCGACGCGGGATGAAGCCTTGTCACAGCTGGCGGCGACGTTCCGTGCGCCGCTCGACAAGTTCGCTCGTACCCTCAACGAAGTGCCCGGCAAGCTGGTGCGTACGACCGAAGCAGTTCGTATGCAGAAGGCTGGTGAGGCGTAACCGAATCCGTACCGGGTTGACCCGGTCGTGCAAACTGTACTCAGGAGGCTGAAATGGCCGTTTCCAAAGAAGATATTCTCGAGACCATCTCGAACATGACCGTCATGGAGGTCGTTGATCTGATCTCCGCGATGGAAGAAAAGTTCGGCGTCACCGCAGCGGCCGCCGTGGCCGCCGCGCCGGCCGCCGGTGGTGGCGAAGCTGCCGAGGCTGCCGAAGAGCAGACCGAGTTCGATGTCGTCATGAGCAGCTTCGGCGACAACAAGGTCGGCGTGATCAAGGCCGTTCGTGCGATCACGGGCCTGGGCCTCAAGGAGGCCAAGGACATGGTCGAAGGCGTGCCTGCCACGGTCAAGGAAGGCGTGGAGAAGGAAGACGCCGAAGGCATGAAGAAGCAGCTCGAGGAGGCAGGTGCCGCTGTCGAGCTCAAGTAAGGGAGCCCCGAAGATTGAGGGCTTCGACTTTTGTTGAGATGGGCACAAGGCTGGACGGCGTGCGGCCCGCAGCTCGATGGTGGCAATCTGCTGCTACCGGGCATGCGGTCCGTACTTGCCGCCGGCCTTTTTCTGCTGCCAGTTCGTTATTCAGCACCGTGCACCCGAAACGGGTAGTAAGAGAGGAATCGTGATGGCTTATTCCTTCACCGAAAAGAAGCGAATCCGGAAGGACTTCGGCAAGCGTACTTCCATTCTGGAAGCACCTTACCTGCTGCAGACGCAGATCGAATCCTACCGCCAGTTCCTGCAAACCGACAAGGCGGTCGATGAACGCGAGAACATCGGCTTGCACGGTGCATTCCAGTCGGTGCTCCCGATTGTCAGCTACTCCGGGACCGTGGAGCTGCAGTATGTCAGCTACCGGCTCGGCAAGCCCGCGTTCAACGAGCGCGAGTGCAGTGTGCGCGGAGTGACCTTCTCGGCACCCCTGCGCGTGCTGGTGCGCCTGGTCATTTACGACAAGGGTACGAGCAACAAGGCCGTCAAGGACGTGAAGGAGCAGGAAGTCTACATGGGCGAGATCCCGCTCATGACCGACACCGGCACGTTCATCATCAACGGCACGGAGCGCGTCATCGTTTCGCAGCTCCACCGTTCGCCCGGCGTGTTCTTCGACCACGACAAGGGCAAGAGCCACTCGTCCGGGAAGCTGCTCTTTTCGGCGCGCGTGATTCCTTATCGCGGCTCGTGGCTCGACTTCGAGTTCGACGCGAAGGACGCCATCTACACGCGCATCGACCGTCGGCGGAAGCTGCCGGCTACCGTGCTGCTGCGCGCGCTCGGATACTCCACACAGCAGATCCTCGATACATTCTTCGAGAAGAATCGCTGGACGCTGAAGAAGACTGGTGTCGATCTGGAATTGATCCCCGAGCGCCTGCGCGGTGAAACCGCACCGGTGGACATCGTGGCCGACGGCAAGACCGTCGTCGAAGCCGGACGCCGGGTCACCATGCGGCACATTCGCGAAATCGAAAAGGCGGGCGTGAAGAAGCTGGCCATGGCGGCCGAGAATCTCGAAGGCAAGATTCTTGCCCATGACGTGCCCGATCCCGAAACCGGTGAGCTGATCGCGTCGGCGAATGACGAGCTGACGGCCGAGCTCATCGAGCAGATGGTCACGAAGAAGATCAAGCGCATCGATACGCTCTACGTCAACGAGCTCGATCGTGGCGCTTACATCTCGAACACCCTGCGACTCGATCAGACCAAGACCCAGTTCGAGGCCCAGGTCGAGATCTATCGCATGATGCGCCCCGGTGAGCCGCCGACCAAGGACGCCACCCAGGGCCTTTTCCAGAACCTGTTCTTCTCGCCCGATCGGTACGATCTGTCGTCGGTCGGACGCATGAAGTTCAATCGCCGCGCGGGCCGTGATTCCGTGACGGGCCTCGGCATCCTCTACGACGGTGCCTACTTCAAGCATCTCGCACAGAAGGACAAGGCAGCGCGCGAGATCGTCGAGCAGCACGGCGACGAGTCGGACATCCTCGATGTCCTGCGTGTGCTGATCGATATCCGCAACGGCAACGGCCAGGTCGACGACATCGATCACCTCGGCAACCGCCGAATCCGCTGTGTCGGCGAGATGGCGGAGAACGTCTTCCGTGTCGGCATCGTGCGTGTCGAGCGGGCCGTGCGTGAACGCCTGTCGATGGTGGAATCGGAAGGCCTGATGCCGCAGGACATCATCAACGCCAAGCCGGTGGCCGCGGCGATCAAGGAATTCTTCGGCTCGAATCAGCTGTCGCAGTTCATGGACCAGAACAACCCGCTGTCCGAGGTGACCCACAAGCGCCGGGTCTCGGCGCTGGGCCCGGGCGGCCTGACCCGTGAGCGGGCCGGCTTCGAGGTCCGCGACGTGCATCCGACCCACTATGGTCGTGTCTGCCCGATCGAGACCCCCGAGGGTCCGAATATCGGCCTGATCAACTCGATGGCCGTGTATGCGCGGACCAACGAATACGGCTTCCTCGAGACCCCCTACCGCAAGGTGGTGGATTCGAAGGTGACCGACGAGGTCGAGTATCTTTCCGCCATCGAGGAAGGCAACTTCGTCATCGCCCAGGCGAACGCCAGTGTCGACGACAACGGGGTGCTCACGGATGACCTGGTCTCGTGCCGGTTCAACAATGAGTTCGCGCTGTCGACGCCGCGTGAAGTCAATTACATCGACGTTTCACCGAAGCAGATTGTCTCGGTAGCGGCCGCACTGGTGCCGTTCCTGGAGCATGACGACGCCAACCGCGCACTGATGGGTGCGAACATGCAGCGCCAGGCGGTGCCGACGCTGCGTGCGGAAAAGCCGCTGGTCGGCACGGGCATGGAGCGCAAGGTCGCGATGGACTCCGGCTCTGCGGTAGTCGCCCGTCGTGGCGGTATCGTGGACTCGGTCGATGCATCGCGCATCGTGGTGCGGGTGAATGACGATGAAGCGACACAGGGTGAATCCGGCGTCGACATCTATAATCTGACGAAGTACACCCGCTCCAACCAGAACACCTGCATCAACCAGCGCCCGCTGGTCGATCAGGGTGACGTGATCGCCACCGGTGACGTCCTCGCGGACGGTCCGTCGACCGACACGGGCGAGCTGGCCCTGGGGCAGAACATGCTCGTGGCCTTCATGCCCTGGCGTGGCTACAACTTCGAGGACTCGATCCTGATCTCCGAGCGCGTCGTCGAGGAGGATCGTTTCACCACGATCCACATCGAGGAACTGACCTGTGTCGCGCGCGACACCAAGCTCGGGCCGGAAGAGATCACGTCCGACATCCCGAACGTCAGTGAATCCCTACTGGCGAAGCTCGACGAGTCGGGCATCGTCTACGTCGGTGCGGAAGTGAAGCCGGGCGATATTCTCGTCGGCAAGGTGACGCCCAAGGGCGAGACCCAGCTGACTCCCGAGGAAAAGCTGCTGCGCGCGATCTTCGGCGAGAAGGCTTCGGACGTGAAGGATACGTCGCAGCGTGTGCCGGCCGGCATGGACGGCACGGTGATCGACGTGCGCGTGTTCACCCGTGATGGTGTCGAAAAGGATGACCGCGCGCTGCAGGTCGAGCAGGAAGACCTGCGCGAGGCCGGTAAGGACCTCGACGACCAGCGTCGCATCATCGAGGCCGACATCTTCAACCGTGTCGAACAGCTCCTGGTCGGCCAGGTTGCCGACAAGGGGCCCGGCGGTCTGAAGAAGGGCAGCAAGGTCACCAAGGAGTACCTCGACGGTATCGATGGCGAGAAGTGGTTCGACATCAGCCTGCGTGATGAAGACGCCAACGTGGCGCTGGAGAAGACCGCCGCTCAGCTCAGGGCGCAGCGCGATGAATTCAGCCAGCGCTTCGAGGAGCAGAAGACCAAGATCACCCAGCCGGACGATCTGGCGCCGGGTGTGCTGAAGATGGTCAAGGTCTACATGGCCGTGCGCCGACGCCTGCAGGCCGGCGACAAGATGGCCGGCCGGCACGGCAACAAGGGTGTGATCTCGATGATCGTGCCCACCGAGGACATGCCGTACATGGAAGACGGCACCCCCATCGATGTCGCACTCAGCCCGCTGGGCGTGCCGTCGCGGATGAACGTCGGTCAGGTGCTGGAGACACACCTCGGCTGGGCCGCCAAGGGCCTTGGGCACAAGATCGGCCGCATGCTCGATGCGCAGGAGAATACCGACAAGGTCCGCGGCTTCCTGGATCGTGTGTACAACCACGAGGAAGCCGAGCATCGGGAAGAGCTCGATACGCTGACCGACCAGGAAATCCAGAGCCTGGCGCGGAACCTTCGTGATGGCGTGCCCATGGCAACGCCGGTGTTCGATGGTGCGCATGAAAATGAAGTGCGCGCGATGCTGGAACTGGCGGACTTGCCGCCCAGCGGCCAGAGCCAGCTCTGGGACGGACGTACCGGCGAGGCCTTTGATCGCCCGATCACGATCGGCTACATGCACATGGTGAAGCTGAATCATCTGGTCGACGACAAGATGCATGCGCGTTCCACGGGGCCGTACAGTCTGGTCACGCAGCAGCCGCTGGGTGGCAAGGCACAGTTCGGTGGCCAGCGCTTCGGCGAAATGGAGGTCTGGGCGCTCGAGGCCTACGGGGCTGCGTACACCCTGCAGGAAATGCTGACCGTGAAGTCGGACGACGTGAATGGTCGCAACAAGATGTACAAGAATATTGTTGACGGTGAACACCGCATGGATGCGGGCATGCCGGAGTCCTTCAACGTGCTGCTGAAGGAAATCCGCTCTCTGGGCATCAATATCGAGCTGGAACAGGACTGATGACCCGTGTCGGTGACGCGGAATGACCCATTTCGGCATCTGACACGGCAGCGAGGATGATCATGAAAGACCTGCTGAATCTACTGAAAAATCAGGGCACGACCGAAGACTTTGACGGGCTGCGGATCGGGCTGGCATCGCCCGATGTGGTCCGCTCCTGGTCTTATGGCGAGGTCAAGAAGCCCGAGACCATCAACTACAGGACGTTCAAGCCCGAACGTGACGGACTGTTCTGCGCCAAGATCTTCGGCCCGGTAAAGGACTATGAGTGCCTGTGCGGCAAGTACAAGCGCATGAAGCACCGTGGCGTGGTCTGCGAGAAGTGCGGCGTCGAGGTGACCCTGACCAAGGTGCGCCGTGAGCGCATGGGCCACATCGATCTGGCGAGCCCGGTTGCCCACATCTGGTTCCTGAAGTCGCTGCCGTCGCGGATCGGGCTGCTGCTCGACATGACGCTGCGCGAGATCGAGCGCATCCTCTACTTCGAGGCCTATGTCGTCATCGATCCGGGCTTGACGCCGCTGGAACACGGTCAGTTGCTGTCGGAGGAGCAGTACCTCGACGCGCTCGAAGAGCATGGTGATGAATTCGATGCCCGCATGGGCGCCGAGGCGATCCGTGAGCTGCTGCGCGCGATCGACCTGCAGTCCGAGGCCGACCGCCTGCGTTCCGAAGTCGACGGCACCCGTTCGGAGACCAAGATCAAGCGCCTGTCCAAGCGCTTGAAGCTGGTCGAATCCTTCCTCGAATCGGGCAACAAGCCCGAGTGGATGGTCATGAGCGTCCTGCCGGTGCTGCCGCCGGACCTGCGCCCGCTGGTGCCGCTCGATGGCGGCCGCTTCGCGACCTCGGATCTCAATGATCTGTATCGGCGCGTGATCAACCGCAACAACCGCCTGCGTCGCCTGCTCGAGCTCAATGCGCCGGACATCATCGTGCGCAACGAGAAGCGCATGCTGCAGGAGGCCGTGGACGCCCTGCTGGACAACGGCCGTCGCGGCCGTGCCATCACCGGCACCAACAAGCGCCCGCTGAAGTCCCTGGCCGACATGATCAAGGGCAAGCAGGGGCGTTTCCGCCAGAACCTGCTGGGCAAGCGCGTCGACTATTCCGGCCGCTCGGTGATCGTGGTCGGACCGACGCTACGCCTCCACCAGTGCGGCCTGCCCAAGAAGATGGCGCTGGAGCTGTTCAAGCCGTTCATCTTCTCCAAGCTGCACCTGCGCGGGCTGGCGACGACGATCAAGGCCGCCAAGAAGCTGGTCGAGCGCGAAGGGCCGGAAG
>CAZJGZ010000099.1:0-1881 GCA_964545695.1 uncultured Ectothiorhodospiraceae bacterium
GCATCGACCCGCTGGTCCACGACATCCGCTTCGTCGAGGACAACTGGGAGTCGCCCACGCTCGGCGCGTGGGGTCTGGGCTGGGAAGTCTGGCTCAACGGCATGGAGATCACCCAGTTCACCTATTTCCAGCAGGTCGGCGGCATCGACTGCGATGTCGTCTCCGGCGAGATTGCCTACGGGCTCGAGCGCATCGCCATGTACCTGCAGGGCGTCGAGAGTGTGTACGACCTGATCTGGACCGAGGGCCCGCAGGGCCGCGTGACCTATGGCGACGTGTTTCATCAGAACGAGATCGAGCAGTCGAAGTACAACTTCGAGCATGCCGACACCGATGCCCTGTTCGCCTGGTTCGATGCCTGCGAGGCCGAGGCCGGCCGTCTGATCGAGGCCGGGCTGTCGCTGCCCGCCTATGAACAGGTGCTCAAGACCTCGCACGTGTTCAATCTGCTCGATGCGCGCGCGGCGATCTCGGTCACCGAGCGCCAGCGCTACATCCTGCGTATCCGCGATCTGGCGCGGGGTACGGCGCAAGCCTATTACGCCACCCGCGAGGCGCTCGGCTTTCCCCTGTGCAAGGACGGGGAGGCGGCGGCATGAGCGACGTGCGCGATCTGTTGCTGGAAATCGGAACCGAGGAACTGCCCGCCAGCGAACTCAAGGCACTGGGCGAGGCGCTGGTGCGCGACTGGACGGCCGCGCTCGATCGACTCGGGCTCGCCCACGGCGCGGCGCGCGGCTACGCCACCCCGCGCCGCCTGGCGGTGATCATCGAGGGCGTGGCCGAGCGCCAGCCCGAGCGCACGATCGAGCATCGCGGGCCGCCGGTGAGTGCCGCCTTCGATGCCAGCGGCGAGCCGACGAAGGCCGCCGCCGGTTTCGCCGCGCGCCATGGCGTTGCCGTTGCCGATCTGGAGCAGCGCGATACCGGCAAGGGCGAGTATCTCTTCTTTCAGGAGGCCAGCGGTGGCACGCCGGCCAACGAGCTGCTGCCGGCCGCGGCCGCCGAGACGGCGCTCAAGCTGCCGGCGCGCAAGCGCATGACCTGGGGCGTTCCCGGCGTCACCTTTCCGCGTCCGGTGCACTGGGCGGTGTTGCTGTTCGGCCATGAGCACCTCGACGCCGAGATCCTCGGTGTGCGCGCAGGCGCGACGACATTCGGCCACCGTTTCCACCATCCCGACGCCATTCCCCTGACCGCGCCCGAGGATTACGCGCCCGCGCTGCGCGATCCCGGCCACGTGGTCGCCGACTTCGACGAGCGCCGTGAGCTGATCCGCGAGCAGGTTCGCGCGGCGGCGGCGAGTGTTGACGGCGAGGCCGATCTCGACGACGAACTGCTGACCGAGGTCGCGTCGCTGGTGGAATGGCCGGTGGCGCTGGCCGGACGCTTCGCCGAGCGTTTCCTGCGCGTGCCGCCGGAAGCGCTGGTGGCGGTGATGAAGGATCACCAGCGTTACTTCCCCGTCCATGCGGCCGACGGCAGCCTCCTGCCCGCGTTCGTCACCGTCAGCAATATCGCCAGCCGCGAACCGGAGATCGTGCGCGCCGGCAACGAGCGCGTGATCGCCCCGCGTTTCGCCGACGCCGAGTTCTTCTGGGATCAGGATCTGCAGTCCGACCCGCAAACCCTGAACGCCGGCCTTGCGGCCATGGTCTTCCACCCGAAGCTCGGCACGGTGCAGGACCGCGTCGACCGCGCGCGCACGGCGGTCGCAGCCCTTGCCCCGATGGTCGGTGCCGATGCCGCCGCCGCGGGCGAGGCCGCCCGGCTGGCCAAGTTCGACCTGCTGACCCAGATGGTCGGCGAGTTCCCCGAGCTGCAGGGCATCATGGGTGGCTATTACGTCACCGCGGCCGGGATCGAAGGCGCCGACAAGGT
>CAZJGZ010000099.1:1981-9268 GCA_964545695.1 uncultured Ectothiorhodospiraceae bacterium
GTCTACTACCAGGACCAGGGCATCGCCCCGGACAGCATCGAGGCCGTGCGCGTGCAGCGACCCACCCGGCCGCTGGATTTCGACCGCCGCCTGCAGGCACTGGCCGCGTTCCGCCAGCGCCCGGAAGCGGCATCGCTGACGGCGGCCAACAAGCGTATCGGCAATATCCTGCGCAAGGCCGACACCACTGCCGTCGAAGTCGACCCGGAGCGGCTCACCGAACCGGCCGAGATGGCCCTGCAGCGCGCGGTCGACGCCGCCGCGGAAGCGATCGAACCGGCGCTGGCGGACGGCGACTACACCACGGCACTGACCCGCCTGGGTGAACTGGCCGAGCCGCTGGACGCGTTCTTCGACGCGGTGATGGTGATGGCCGATGAGCCTGCCGTGCGCGCCAATCGCCTCGCCCTGCTGAACCGCGCACGCGGCCTGTTCCTGCGCGTTGCCGACATCTCCCGACTGCAGGCGTGAGTCGCGGACTGGTCATCCTCGATCGTGACGGCGTACTCAATGCCGAGTCGCCGGATCACATCAAGTCGATCGCCGAGTGGCATCCCTTGCCGGGCAGCCTCGAGGCGGTGGCCCGGCTGAATGCCGCGGGCTGGCGCGTGGCCCTCGCCACCAACCAGTCCGGCATCGCCCGCGGCCTGTTCACCGAGGCCGACTTCCACGCCATCCAGGCGCACATCGCCGCCCGCCTCGCCGAACTCGGCGGGCGGATCGATCCGGTGCTGCATTCGCCCGACGGCCCGGACAGCGCCAGCCCCATGCGCAAACCGGCGCCCGGCATGCTCCTCGAAATCGCCCGCAGGCTTGATATCGACCTCGCCGGTGTGCCATTCGTAGGTGACTCGCGGCGTGACGTCGAGGCGGCGCGCGCCGCCGGCGCCCAGCCCGTGCTGGTGCGCACCGGCCACGGCGAGGCCACGCTGCGCGCCGGCGGCGATCTGCACAGCGTGCCGGTATATGCCGATCTGGCCGCGTTCGTCGATGCCTGGCTGGCCGTTCACGACGGCACCGAGGAGCCGGTATGAGCCAACCTCGTCCCAATCCGCTGCACTATCTGCGCGCGACGCTGTTCTGGCTTGCCTTCACCATGACGACCATCGTCTACGTCGTGCCGTTGGGGATCCTGGTCAAGGCGCTGCCGAAGAGCTGGCCCTATCCGATCGCGCGCAGCTGGGCGGTGGTCAATCTGTGGGCGCTGCGTCTGATCTGTGGACTGCGCTGGCGCGTGCGCGGCCTGGAGAACGTGCCCGATGAGCCCGTCATCGTCTTCTCCAAGCACCAGTCGACCTGGGAAACGCTCGGCCTGGCGATGCTCCTCCCGCCGCAGGTCTGGGTGATCAAGCGCGAGCTGCTGAAGATCCCGCTGTTCGGCTGGGGTTTTGCCAGCGTCCAGCCGATCGCCATCGACCGCTCGGCCGGCCGCGCGGCGGTCGAGCAGATGGTGGACCAGGGCCAGGCCCGGCTTGCCGATGGCCGTTTCGTGATCATCTTTCCCGAGGGCACGCGTGTGCGCCCCGGTCAGCAGACGCGCTACAAGATGGGCGGTGCGGTCCTCGCCGTGCGTTCCGGCCGGCCGGTGCTGCCGGTGGCCCACAATGCGGGCGAGTTCTGGCCGCGCGGGAGTTTCGTCAAGTGGCCGGGCTGCCTCGATGTGGTCATCGGCGAACCCATCCCCACGGCCGGCAAGACGGCCGAACAGATCAATCGCGAGGCTGGCGCCGCCATCGAGGGCATGATGGCGGAGATCTCGGGGCGCGGTCCGGCGGCGGCTGCGCCGTCAAATGCCGGCGGCCAGGCGCAGCGGCACGCCTGAATCCCGGCGCCCGCCTCGCCGCCACCCCACCCGCATCAGGGTGCGGGGTAGGGATTCTCGGTATGGATGGCCTCGATGCCCGCAAGCACGTCATCGTCCAGGCGTACGTCCACGCTCGCCAGGTTTTCCCGCAGCTGCTCGCAGGTGGTCGCGCCGATGATGTTGGCGGTGGTGAAGGGGCGGGAATTGACGAACGCCAGCGCCATCTGCGCGGGCGAGAGCCCGTGGTCGCGCGCCAGCTCGACGTAGGCGCGGGTAGCCTTTCGCGCGGTGTCACCGAGGTAACGGGCAAAGCGCGGGAATTCCGTCAGGCGCGCACCTTGCGGCCACTGGTCGTCGAGATACTTGCCCGTGAGCGTGCCGAAGCCCAGCGGTGAGTACGCCAGCAGTCCGGTCTGCTCGCGATGGGCGAACTCCGCCAGGCCGACCTCGAACGAGCGATTGAGCAGGCTGTAGGGGTTCTGGATGGACGCGATCCGGGGCAGGCCATGCTGGCTGGCCAGCATGAGGTATTGCATCACGCCCCAGGGGGTCTCGTTGGACACGCCGATGTGGCGGATCTTGCCGGCTTCCACCAGGCCGGCCAGGGTGTGCAGTGTTTCCTCGATCACTGCCACCGCTTCGCCGCCGTCATCGCCGGGCGTGTAACCCAGCTTGCCGAAGTAGTTGGCGGCGCGATCCGGCCAGTGGATCTGGTACAGGTCGATGTAGTCGGTCTGCAGCCGCTCGAGGCTGCCATCGACCGCCTCGCGGATGTGGCGTGACGTCATTGCGGGGCCGCCGCGGATCCATTCCAGCCCGTCCGAGCTGCCGCTGACCTTGGTCGCGAGGACTACCCGGTCGCGGTTGCCGCGCTGGGTGAGCCAGGTGCCGATGTAGCGTTCGGTCAAGCCCTGGGTTTCCGCCTTCGGCGGCACCGGATAGATTTCGGCGGCATCGATGAAGTTCACTCCGTGATCCAGCGCGAGGTCGAGCTGTTCGTGCGCTTCCTGCTCGCTGTTTTGCTCGCCCCAGGTCATCGTGCCCAGGCAGATGGTGCTGACCTGGAGATCGCTGCGACCGAGTGCTTGGTAGTGCATGTTGGCTCCTGGAAGCGCGCCGTCGGTCTATTCGCGCAGGGATTCGCCCTGCAGCAGGCGCGTGATGAAGGGGGTAAGGATGAGTTCCATGGCAAAGCCCAGTTTGCCACCGGGGACAACCAGGGTATTCGGCCGTGACATGAATGAGCCGGTCAGCATCGCCAGCAGGTAGGTGAAGTCCACTCGCGCCTTGGTCGCGGCGCTGAAACGGATCACGACCAGGCTTTCGTCGGGCGACGGTACCTCGTGGCTGACGAAGGGATTCGAGGTGTCCACCAGCGGCACGCGCTGGAAATTGATGTCCGTGCGCGAGAACTGCGGCGTGATGAACTCGACGTAGTCGTCCATGCGCCGCTTGATGGTCTCGACCGTGTCTTCCGGGGCGTGGCCGCGGGCGTTTGCGTCGCGGTGGATCTTCTGGATCCACTCCAGGTTGACGATCGGGGTCACCCCGACGAGGAAGTCGACGTGCCGCGCGATGTCATGGTCGGCGGTTACCACGCCTCCGTGCAGGCCTTCGTAGAACAGGATGTCCGAGTCCTCGGGGATCCGCTCCCACGGCGTGAATTCGCCCTCGCCGGCACCATTGCCGTAGCGCGCGACCTCCTCGGCGTTGTGCAGGTAGAGGCGCCGCCAGCCCGTACCCTGATCGCCGTACTCCTGGAACAGGGCTTCGAGCTGATCGAAGCGATTGCCGTCGGGGCCGAAGTGGCTGAGGTTCAGGCCCTTCTTCTGAGCATCGCGGATGGCCTCGGTCATTTCCGCCCGCGAATAGCGGTGGAAGCTGTCGCCCTGGATGAATACCGGGGTGATCTGATGGCGACGGAAGATCGCCTCGAAGGCATTGCGGACCGTGGAGGTGCCGGCGCCGGAGGAACCCGTAACTGCCACGATCGGATGTGCGCTCGACATGCTGCCTCCAAGACGGCGACCTGGCGCCGATACCCGCGACGTGACCGGGCATGATACCGCACTGGTATGGACATTCGGTGTCGATCAGCGAGTGATGGGCTGTGCCCGTGTCAGCGTAGCCACACCGGGCGTCTTGCAGGGTTCTCGCAGACGGGGCTGTTTGGGGTGCCACCGTTGCCGGTACCCCGCTCCGGGGACCGCTCGAGCCGTCCATGGGCGCTTGGTGTGCAGCCATCCATGGCTGCACACGTCCCCTGCGCGAAGTACCGGCAACGGTGGCTTGGGCAAGGTGTTGGCTGGGTACGCGTATCGCTGGCGCGGGTGCCGCGAGGGGGCGACCTGTACCGGCCTTTTCAGCGCGCGTTCCTGGCTGACTTCCTGCGTGTATAGAGCAGATCCTCGACGCCATGGCCCTTGCGCAGGCCACGCTCCTCGAACTTCGTCGGTGGTCGGTAGTCGGGGCGTTCGCCGCTGGCGTCGGCGGCGAAGGCGGGATGGTCATCGAGTACCGCATGCATGTGCTCGGCGTAGTCGGCCCAGTCGGTGGCCAGATGCAGCGCGCCGCCGGGCGCGATCACGCGCGCGAGTTCGTCGGCGAACGCCGGCTGGATCAGGCGCCGTTTGTGGTGGCGCTTCTTCGGCCACGGGTCCGGGAAGAAGATCAGCGCGCGCGCCAGCAGGCCGTCGGGGATCTGATTGCGCAGCACCTCGGTGGCATCGGCGCTTACGACCCGGACATTGTCCAGGCCGGAGTCGGCAACGCGGTTCAGCAGGTGGCCGACGCCGGGGCGGTGGACCTCGATGCCGATGAAATCGACCTCTGGGTGCAGCGATGCGATGTGATGCAAGGCCTCGCCATCGCCGAAGCCGATCTCCAGCCACAGCGGCGCCGCGCGACCGAACAGGGCCTGCGGGTCGAGAGGTCGATTATCGGCAGCGATGCCGAAACGTGGCCAGTGTTCATCCAGCGCGCGTTGCTGCGCTGTGGTCAGTCGGCCCTCGCGGCGGACGAAACTGCGGATCGGTCGCCGACCGGGTTCGGCTTCAGGATTCATGGTCGTCGATCACGGGTTGCCGGCGGGCGTTGCGGCAGGACCGCGACCGCGCCCGTCGAGGATTCAGAAGAAGGTGCCGTCGAGCGGCGATGAAGCCGAGGCATAGCGGCGACGCGGCATGCGCCCGGCCAGCCAGGCCGCGCGTCCGGCGTCGACGCCGTCACGCATGGCGCGGGCCATCAGCGCCGGGTTCTGCGCCTGTGCGATGGCGGTATTGAGCAGTACGCCGTCGCAGCCCAGCTCCATGGCGATGGTGCAGTCGCTGGCCGTGCCCACACCGGCATCGACGATGACCGGCACGCCGGCGTTCTCGACGATCTCGATGATGTTGTAGCGGTTCTGGATACCCAGTCCGGAGCCGATCGGCGCGGCCAGCGGCATGACCGCCACGGCGCCCGCCTCTTCCAGTCGGCGTGCCATGATCGGGTCGTCGCTGGTGTAGACCATGACCTCGAAGCCCTCGTGGACGAGCTGCTGGGTGGCCTCCAGCGTCGCGCCGATGTCGGGATAGAGGGTTTTCTCGTCGCCCAGCACCTCGAGTTTCACCAGCTTGTGATCGCCCAGCAGCTCGCGCGCCAGGCGGCAGGTGCGCAGGGCGTCCTCGATGTTGTAGCAGCCCGCCGTGTTGGGCAGGATGGTGTAGCGTTCGGGCGGGAGGATGTCGAGCAGGTTGGGCTCGTCGGGGTTCTGCCCCAGATTGCTGCGCCGGATGGCGACCGTGACGATCTCGGCACCGCTGGCCTCGATCGCCGCCTGCGCGGTGGCCATGTCCGCATACTTGCCCGTGCCTACCAGCAGGCGCGAGCGGAAGCGGCGGTCACCGACCATCAGCGGATCGTTGGCGGGGAAGTCTTGCGCATCCATCATCGGGGTTCCACGTCGATTGGCAATTCAGGGATCGAGGCGAGCGGGCGCTGGCTGCCGCCTTGTAGCCGCCGCTCCTAGCCGCCGCCTATGGCGCGGACGATCTCCACGCGGTCGCCCTCGCTGAGGCGGGTCTCGGCGTAGGCACTGCGCGGCACGATCTCGCGATTGACCTCCAGCGCCACGCGTTGCCCGCTCAGGCCCGCGCGCTCGACCAGTTCGGCGACAGTCAGGCCCTCCGGCAGATGCTCTTCTTCACCATTGACGGTCACGTGCATGACGGGGCCTCGCTGGGCTCGCAAGCGCGATATTGTACACGCCGCGCGCCTTGCTCTCGCGCGGCGTCCTGACTACGATGTGGTGGCGCTGCGGCCGTAGTTCAACGGTAGAACCCAACCCTCCCAAGGTTGTGATGCCGGTTCGATTCCGGTCGGCCGCTCCACTGGCGCCGCAGCCGCTCCCACAGGCCAACGCGGCCTCTGTACAGCGGGGCCCGACGTCGCTATCCTTCCCGCCCTGCCAAGCCAGTCACCTTGCCGGTGTAGCTCAGTCGGTAGAGCAACTGATTCGTAATCAGTAGGTCGGAGGTTCGATTCCTCTCGCCGGCACCATCAATCCGCCATTTGCGCACGCTTGCTCCGGAGCAGGATACTTACGCCTGTAGCGAGTATTTCCTGTAGTGCACGCGGCTGATGGCTCGCGTGGGCCAGGCGAGCCCGCAACCAGGGGGTTGCAGAAGATGTATGTCCCGGACCACTTCAAGGAAGACGATGTCGGCCAGCTTCAGCAATATATTCGTGACTACGGATTCGGTCTGCTGATCGTCGCTGATGATGCTGGAATTGAAGCGAACCATGTCCCTTTTCATTTGAATCTTGAAGCGGGTGGTTCTCTTGGGCACCTGCATTGCCATCTCGCACGAGGCAATCCGGCGTGGCAGCGCGTGCAGGATGGGGCTCGGGTTCTTGCGGTTTTTCAGGGGCCTGATGCCTACGTGTCACCCTCCTGGTATGAAACCAAGGCAGAGACAGGCCGGGTTGTTCCAACCTGGAATTATCTGTCGGTCCATGTCGAAGGGCGTGCGCGAGCGATCGAGGATCCGGTCTGGCTGAAGCGTCATCTCCATCGCCTGACCGACCAGCACGAGTCGGGCATGAGCACGCCCTGGTCGGTGGATGATGCGCCAGCGGACTTCACCGAACGCCTGGTACAGGCGATTGTCGGCGTCGAGATCGAGATCGAATCCCTGACGGGCAAACTGAAAGCGAGTCAGAATCAGCCGGAGCGGAACAGAGCGGGCGTCAAGACTGGCCTTGAGGCAGAAGAAGGAGAGCACAGCCGCGCCATGTCCCGATTCATCAGCTAAGCACAAGGTCTGATCAATTCAGACCTTCCCGCGGCATCGTGGGCACAGCCAGTGCGTAGGTTATCCTCGGCGACCAACATCAAGCAGTCCGGGTTCCATCATGACGAAATCCCTGCAGGATCAGTTCAAGCAGCTTGGCCTCGCCGACGAGAAGCAGGCGCGCAAGGCCCGGCAGGGCAAGAAGAAGCC
>CAZJGZ010000100.1:0-1983 GCA_964545695.1 uncultured Ectothiorhodospiraceae bacterium
GAATGGGGGGTCAATGGCCATGGGTCCGCTTTCGTGGTGGCAGTGGGCGTGGTGTCACGACAGGGTGGAATCCGCCGCGGGCTGACAGCCACAGGCGGTGGTCGTGTTCGGCGTGGGGCGCGCGTCGTCGGTTTCCGTCAGCGGCTCGACGCCGGGCAGGTTGCAGGCGTGGATCATGTTGGCCAGCGTCGTTACGGCGCTGGCGCGCGGGAAGGACTGGCGCCAGGCCAGGATGATCCGTCGGCGCGGCACGGGGTCGGTGAACGGTCGGACGGTCAGCAGGCCGCCGTCTTCCTCTCTGTCCGCCACGGCGGTGCAGGGCATGATGGAGATGCCCGTGCCGCTGGCGACCATGTGGCGGATGGTTTCCAGTGATGTTCCGCGCAGGCTGGGGTCGCCGTTGCGGCCGCCGTCGGTGCTGTCGGTGCATTGCGGGCAGACGCTCAGGACCTGATCGCGGAAGCAGTGGCCGGAGCCGAGCAGCAGCAGGGGTTCGGCGGTCAGTCGTGCGGGGTCGATCCGCTCGTGTCGGGCGAGCGCGTGGCCGGTCGGCGTGATCACGCGGAAGGGCTCGTCGTAGAGTTCGAGCGTGGCGATCCCCGGCATGTTGAAGGGGGCGGCGACGATGAGGACATCCAGTTCGCCGGCCCGCAGCGAATCCGCGAGTTGATCGGTCAGGCCCTCTTCGACGACCAGCGGCATGTCCGGAGCGGCGGCGCGCAAGCGCGGGATGAGATGCGGGAAGAGGTAGGGGCCGACGGTCGGAATCGCGCCGATCCGCAGGCGCCGAGTGCCGGTGTGCCGGGCCTGCTCGGCCATCTCCTGCAGGGTTGCCGCTTCGGTGAGCACCTGCTCGGCCTGGCGAATGATGCGCTCGCCATCGGGGGTCGGGGTGGCGCCGCCGCGGCTGCGCTCGAACAGTGTCAGGCCCAGCTCTTCCTCGAGCCGGCGAACGGCGACCGAGAGGGTGGGCTGACTGACATGGCAGTGTTCGGCAGCACGCCCGAAATGGCCGTTGCGGGCGACGGCAACAATATAGCGGAGTTCGGTCAGGGTCATGGGCGCCCATGGTAACGCCTGGCGCATGGCGGCGTGAGGTTTCTCGCGGCGGCGCGGTCGCGAATGCCGGCGACCAGTCGTACACTGCAACGCTGCCAGTGAACAATCGATTGACGGGAGATCCTGCATGAGCCAGCAGTCCGCGCGCCGCGTTGCCTTTCTCGGTCTGGGCGTCATGGGTGGGCCCATGGCCGGCCATCTGGTCGCCGCCGGCCACGATGTCACGGTCTACAACCGCACGGCCGCCCGCGCCGAGGCGTGGCAGCAGCGCCACGGTGGCCGCACGGCGCCAACGCCGGCACAGGCGTGCGCCGATGTCGATGTCGCGTTCCTGTGCGTGGGGCGCGACGAGGATGTGCGCGAGGTTGTGCTGGGTGCCGATGGGGCCCTGGAAAGCCTGCCCGCGGGCGCGGTGCTGGTGGATCACTCGACGGTGTCGGCGGATCTGGCGCGCGAGTTGGCGGCCACGGTCGGCGACGCCGGCTCGGGCTTCGTCGATGCGCCGGTATCGGGTGGCCAGGCCGGCGCCGAGGCGGGTCGTCTGGCGATCATGGCGGGCGGGGCGCCCAGCGCTTTCGCGACCGTCGAGCCGCTACTGCAGGCCTACGGCGCGCGCATCGTGCACATGGGGCCGGCCGGCACGGGCCAGTTGACCAAGATGGTCAACCAGATCTGCATCGCCGGGCTGGTGCAGGGACTGGCCGAGGGCGTCGACTTCGCCGGGCGTGCCGGTCTCGATCTGGAACAGGTGCTGGAAGCCATTGGCGGGGGCGCGGCCCAGTCGTGGCAGATGGACAATCGGGCGCGCACGATGGCGGCGGACCAGTTCGATTTCGGTTTCGCGGTCGACTGGATGCGCAAGGACCTGCGCATCTGTCTCGATGAGGCGCGACGCAATGGCGCTGCGCTGCCGGTTACCGGGCT
>CAZJGZ010000100.1:2083-9155 GCA_964545695.1 uncultured Ectothiorhodospiraceae bacterium
CTGCGCGAGGCGGACGAGGCGCTGCCCCCGGTCGCCCACTCGGAACTGCTGCTTGCCCTCGGTCCGCATGTCGAAGCCATGCTGGTGGAGCTGTTCGGCATTGATGCCGAGGTGGGTGCGCTGCGCGCGGACATTCTCGGGCATGACCCGGTACTGCGCTTCAAGAACGAGTTCGTCATCCGCCGCGGCCGCAAGTGGCGCGAGCTGCCCGACGACGACTTTGCCGAGCTGGACGACTGGCTCGAAGGCCAGCTTGCCGCCTACGCCGGTGATCGTGAGGCGGCGATCGCGGCCTTCGCCGTCGGCCTGCTGCGCGATCCGCAGGGCCATGCCGAGGCCATCGACCGCCTGACCCGCTGGTGCGTCCTCGCCCAGCGCACGGCCGAGGGGGCTGCGGCGGTGGCAGGCTGGACGGCGTTCAAGCTGCCGCGGCGGGTGGATCATGCGGCCCTGGTCGCGCTTGAACCGGTGACCGGCGACGACCGCCGGACGTGGCTGCAGCGCGAGCCCGCGCACTGGCGGCGGCGCGACGGTTTTGCCCTCACCGATGCGCGCATGGACCGCCGCGCCGTGCAGGGCGAGGTCAACTATTGCATCTACTGCCACGAGCACAACGGCGATTTCTGCAGCAAGGGCTTCCCGGAGAAGAAGAAGCAGCCCGAGCTCGGCCTCAAGGTCGACCCGCTGGGCAATCGCCTCACCGGCTGTCCGCTGGAAGAGAAGATCTCCGAGATGCACGCCTTCCGCCGCGATGGCTGGCCGCTGGCGGCGCTGGCCGTGGCCATGGTGGACAACCCGATGATCCCCGCCACCGGTCACCGCATCTGCAACGACTGCATGAAGGCGTGCATCTACCAGAAGCAGGATCCGGTGGACATCCCGCAGATCGAGACCGGTGTGCTTACCGACGTACTCGGCCTGCCCTGGGGCGTGGAGATTTATGACCTGCTGGCGCGCTGGAATCCGCTGCGCCGGCAGCAGTATTGCCAGCAGCCGTTCAACGGTCGGCGCGTACTGGTCGCCGGCATGGGCCCGGCCGGTTTCACCATGGCGCACCATCTGAGCATGGAGGGCTGTGCCGTGGTCGGTATCGACGGTCTCAAGATCGAGCCGCTGCCCGCGGAGCTGCTGGAGCAGCCCGTGCGCGACTGGTCGGCGATTACCGAGGCACTGGACGAGCGCATCCTGCTCGGCTTCGGCGGGGTCGCCGAATACGGCATCACCGTGCGCTGGGACAAGAACTTCCTCAAGCTCATCTACCTGACCCTGGCGCGGCGCGCGAACTGCGCCATCCATGGCGGGGTGCGCCTGGGCGGCACGCTCACCGTCGAGGACGCCTGGCGGCTCGGCTTCGATCATCTGTGCCTGGCCACCGGCACCGGCCTGCCGCGCGTGGTCGATATCGGCAACTCGCTCGCGCGCGGCATGCGCCAGGCGAGCGATTTCCTCATGGCGCTGCAGCTGACCGGCGCCCACAAGGCCACCAGCCTGGCCAACCTGCAGGTGCGCCTGCCCGCCGTCGTGGTCGGCGGTGGCCTGACCGGTGTCGACACCGCCACCGAGGTGCAGGCCTATTACATCAAGCAGGTGGAGAAGGTGCTGGCGCGCTACGAGGCGCTGACCGCGGACGACGGCGACGCGAGTGTCGAGGCTATTCTCGGCGTGGAGGATCGCGCCATCCTCGCCGAGTTCCTCGAGCACGGCCGCGCCGTGCGGGCCGAACGTGCGCGGGCGGCCGCGGTCGGCGAGGCACCGGATTTCATTCCCCTGCTGCGCGCCTGGGGCGGGGTGACCATCGCCTATCGCAAGGGCCTGAACGACTCACCCGCCTATATCCGCAACCACGAAGAGGTCGGCAAGGCGATGGAGGAGGGGCTGTTCTATGCCGAGGGCCTCGATCCGCTGCACTGCGAGCTCGACGAGCATGACCACGTCGCCGCGCTGATCTGCCGCCGCGTCCAGCACCACGGCGGGCGCTGGCTGCATACGCCGGAAGAGGTCACGCTGCCCGCACGGGCGGTCTTCATCGCCGCCGGCACGGTGCCGAACACGATCTACGAGCGCGAGCATCCCGGGACGTTCGCCGTCGATGGCGACAATTTCCGCCCCCATGTCGAGCATCCGGATGGATTGCAGCCGGTGCGCCCGGGGACCCATGCCAAGGTGCCGGAGTTCGGGCCGTTCACGTCGTATCAACAGGATGGCCATCTGGTGACCTTCATCGGCGATACCCATCCGGTGTTCCATGGCAGCGTGGTCAAGGCCATCGCTTCCGCCGCGCGCTCGTGGCCGCAGGTCATGAGCGCGCTGGCCGAGCGGCCGGCGCGCTCGGCCCCGGACCCGAGCGCCTGTACCGCGTTCCTCGATGACATCGGCGGGCGTCTGCGCGCCGAGATCGTCTCCGTCGATACCACCAACCCGGAAATGACCGAGGTATGGGTGCGCGCACCACAGGCGGCACGGAATTTCCGTGCCGGCCAGTTCTTCCGCCTGCAGACCTTCGAGTCGCTGGCGCCGGTGGTCGCCGGCACGCGGTTGCAGATCCCCGGTCTGACCGTCTCCGGCGCCGGCGTGCATGGCGACTGCATCCGTTTGATCGTGCTGCAGTTCGGTGCCGCGCCACGGCTGGTGGGCAATCTGCGCGCGGGCGACCCGGTCGTGCTCATGGGGCCGACCGGCCAGCCCACCGAAATCCCGCGCGATGAGAATGTCATGGTCATCGCCGGGCGCTGGGGTGCGGCGGCGATGCTCGACATCGGCCCGGCGCTGCGCGCGGCCGGCAATCGACTGCTCTACGTGGCCGCCTTCGGCAAGGCGGCCGACATCGACCACCAGGGCGAGCTGGAGGCTGGTGCCGATCAGATCATCTGGGCGACCGCGCAGGGCGAGCCGGTGGCGCCGCGCCGCCCCGCCGATGCCGGCGTGACGGCGACCGACATGGTCGATCTGGTGCGGCGCTACGGCGACGGCGAGATCGGGTCCGGCCACGGTATCCGCCTGGCGGACGTCGATCGCATCCTGGTCATGGGCGGCACCGGTCTGCTGACGGGGTTCCAGCAGGCCCTGGCCGACCCCGGCTTCAGCGCGCGCTTCCCGCGCCATCTCAAGGTCTACGGCACGGCCGGCAGCCCGATGCAGTGCATGCTCAAGGGCGTGTGCGCGCAGTGTCTGCAATGGCAGAAGGACCCGCACACCGGTGAGCGCACCCGGGCCGTGTTTTCCTGTGCCGAACAGGATCAGCCCCTGGCCTGGATCGATCTGGAGAACCTCGCCGCGCGCCAGCAGCAGAACCGCCTGCCCGATCGCCTGACGGCACTCTGGCTGGAGCGGGTAATGCGTCACGCGGGGGATGCACAAGCCAGCCCCGATCCCGCATGATGTTGCCTGCATTCGACGGATACCGTCCATGAATCATCGTGCCTGGCTGGCCAGTGCTGTCCTCGTCTTCGGCTTCGTGGCCCTGGTCGTGTTGTGGCCGCGCACGGACACCGCCGAATCCGCCGACGCCTTGCCGGAACGCGCCGGCACCGAGGCGGGTGATCCGGCCGATCGCCGCGGCGCGCTGGTCGACGAGGTGGTGTTCACCAAGGAATCCGACCCGGGCAAGGTCACCGGCCAGATCGAGACGGGGACGCACCATGTCTTTGGCCAGGGGGTGACCAGCAGTACCGTCTTCCGCCGGGTGCGCGACTCGACCCGCGCCACGCACGATCTCTCCTATGGCTCTTCGGCCGAACTCACCCTCAATCCGGCCGGTCCGGAAACCGCTGACGGCGAACTCAATCCGTTCCACTCGTCGCGGGTCCGCGAGGCGGTCAACTGGCTCATCGATCGCCAATACATCGCCGAGGAACTCTATGGCGGCCTCGCGGTGCCGCGGACGTTGCCGCTGAATACGGCCTTCCCCGACTATGCGCGCCTGGCCGATGTGGCGCGCGCGCTCGAGCTGGAATACGGCCACGATCCGGAACGTGCCCGCCGCGTGATCACCGAGGAAATGGAAGCCATGGGCGCGCTCAAGGTGGACGGACGCTGGCTGTATAATGGCCAGCCCGTGCGCGTCAGCATCCTCATCCGCACCGAGGACGCGCGCCGCCGCGTCGGTGACTATGTCGCCAATCTTTTCTCCGATCTCGGTTTCCGTGTCGAGCGCATGTACCGCACGGCGGAGGAGGCATCACGGATCTGGGTCAGTGGCGATCCGGAAGCCGGGCGGTGGCACATCTACACCGGCGGCTGGGTGTCGACCGTCATCAACCGCGACCAGGCCGAGAACCTCGACTTCTACTACACACCGCGCGGGCGGCCGCACCCGTTGTGGCAGATCTACGAGCCGGTCGAGGAGTTCGACGATATTGCCCAGCGTCTGCAGCGCCGCGAATACGACGACTGGGAAGAGCGCCAGGCGATGATGGCGCGCGGCCTCGAACTGGCCATGGAGAATTCCGTCCGCGTCTGGGTCGCGGACCAGCTCAGCGCCTGGCCCCGGGCGACCGACACCGAGCTTGCCGTCGATCTTGCCGGCGGCATCGCCGGCTCGCGGCTGTGGCCCTATACCCTGCGTTTCCGTGATCGCGTCGGCGGGCGCATGGTGTTTGCCCTGCCGAGCCTGCTGACCGAACCATGGAACCCGGTCGCGGGCAGTAACTGGCTGTTCGATACGTTGATGATCCGCGGTACCCAGGACACCGAGGTCCTGCCCGACCCGTTCACCGGGCTGTACTGGCCGCAGCGTCTGGCTGGCGCCGAGGTCACCGTGCGTGAAGGCGCGCCGGTCAATCGCAGCCTCGACTGGCTCGAACTCGACGAGGTCGAGACCATCGAGGTACCGGAGGAGGCGTGGATCGACTGGAGCCCTGACGCCGGGCGCTTCCTGACCGTGGGCGAGAAGCATCCGGAGGGCACGACCGCGCGTTCGCGGGTGCGCGTGCACTACGAAGATGGCTACCTGGACCGCAACTGGCACGATGGCACATCGATGTCGCTGGCGGATGTCGTCCTGCCCTGGATCCTGACCTTCGAGCGTGCCGATGAGGACAGTCCGCTGTTCGATCCGGCCCATCTGCCGGAATTCCAGAGCTTCCAGCGCCACTTCCGCGGCTGGCATATCGTCTCCGAAGATCCGCTGGTGATCGATGTCTACAGCGACCAGATCTATCCCGATGCCGAGACCATGGTCGCCGCACGCACACCCTCGGTGACGCCGTGGCATTCCCTGGCGATCGGTATCCGCGCCGAGGAGCGCGGCGATCTCGCCTTCTCCTCCGGCAAGGCCGACCGCATGCAGGTGGAATGGATGAACATGGTCAGCGGTCCCGCCCTGAACACGCTGGAGCGCCACCTCGAACGCGCACGCAGCATCGGCCACATCCCCTATCCACAGGTGCTGGGACGCTGGATCGACGCCGACGGCGCGGCGGCACGCTATGACGCACTGGTGGACTGGCGGGCGGAGCGCGGGCATTACTGGATCGGTGATGGCGCGTTCCATCTCGATTCCGTGCACCCGGTCGAGGGCACGGCAGTACTGCGCCGCAACGAGGACTTCCCCGATCGCGGTGACAAGTGGCTGCGCTTCACCGAACCCCGCATCCCCGAGCTGGAAGTCGGTGGACCCTTGATCGTCACCCTGGGCGAAGATGCGAGTTTCACCGCCGATGTGCGCTTTCGCGGCGAGCCCTATCCCGAGGATGACATCGACCGCGTGCAGTACCTCCTGTTCGATGGCCGCGGCAACCTGGTCGACAAGGGCCGGGCCGAACCGGCCGGCCGCGGGCAGTGGCGGGTGGATCTGGCCGCCACCGAACTGCTGGCGCTGGGTTCCGGTGCCAACAGCATGGAGTTCGCGGTGACGTCGAAGCGTGTGGCCCTGCCCGCGTTCGCCAGCCACGTCTTCGCCTCGCTGCCGGCGGCCGTGGAGGACAACGAATGACCGCCCCCACGGCCGGCGAGGCGACGCCCGTGCGCCGGGGCTGGCTGCGTGATGTGCGCCAGTTCGCCGCGTTCACCGGCAAGCGCCTGCTGGCCCTGTTCGTGACCGTCGTCATCGGCGTCTATCTCACCATCCTCATTGCCAACATGGGCGGGCAGGTGGACGAGCTGCGCATGGTGCAGATCGAGTCCGAGATCGCCGAAGCCGTGCGCGCCGATCCCTCGTTCTTCGATCTGCCCAGTGATGAGCGCAATGACATCATCGAGCAGCGCGTGCAGCTCGAGGTCGAACGGCTGCGCCTCGATGAACCCTTCATCCTGCGCAGCTTCGACTATCTGCAGCAGGCCATCCGGCTCGATCTCGGCCGTGCCGAGCAGATGCACAGCGATGCCGGTTCACGCCAGGTGTCGCGCATCATTCTCGAGCGCCTGCCGGCCACGCTGTTGCTGTTCGGCACCGCGAATCTGCTGGTGTTCTTCGTCTCCGTGTTCGCCGCACTGATCCTGTCCCGCCGCTATGGCTCGCCCGCCGATCGCGCGGTCATCGCGCTCGCGCCCAGCTCGGCGGCGCCGGCGTGGTTCTACGGCATCTTCCTGATCCTGCTGTTCGCCTTCGTCATGCCGCTGTTCCCGGGCGGCGGCATGGTCGACGTGCCGCCACCGGAGGGTCGTCTGGCCTATGCGCTGAGCGTGCTCCAGCACATGGCACTGCCGCTGCTGGCGATGTTCGTGTCCACCATCTTCATCTCGATCTACTCGTGGCGGACCTTCTTTCTCATCCATTCCAGCGAGGATTACGTCGAGATGGCGCGTGCCAAGGGGCTGCCGGGGCGCTTGATCGAACGCCGCTACATCCTGCGCCCGACACTGTCACCGATCATCACCAGTTTCCTGCTCATGCTCATCGGACTGTGGAGCGGGGCCATCATTCTCGAGCAGGTCTTCAACTGGCCCGGCCTCGGCACGCTGTTGTTCGAGGCGATCGGCCACCGCGATACACCGGTCATCATCGGCGGCGTGGTGATCTTCGCCTACCTGCTGGCGGTCACCGTGTTCCTGCTCGATATCCTCTACGCCATCCTCGATCCGCGCGTGCGTGTCGGTCCGGGAGAACGCTGATGCACCCGCTCGCTGAATCCAT
>CAZJGZ010000101.1:0-7793 GCA_964545695.1 uncultured Ectothiorhodospiraceae bacterium
ACTAGCCGGGGGACAGGTCCAGCCCGAACTCGATCGCGATGATGCCGGCGACGTCGATCTCTTCGTCCGCGGGGTCGAGCGCCCGCCGAATACGGCGGGCTGGTGCGCCGGAATCCGTCTCGGCTTCGGCCTCGGCGGCAAGATTCAGCACTACGCGTTTGCGGTAGTAGGCACCGCCGGGTGCGCGGACCAGCAGGACCGTTGGCTGGATGCGTGCATCGGGCCGCGAGCCGAGGACCACACCGACCGCACCGTTGTCGAGCTCGACCAGGCTGCCGGCCGGGTAGATCCCCATGCAGCGAATGAATTCCTGCACCAGCCGGCTGCCGAAGCGCGATGCGGCGTCATCGTAGAGCGCTTGAAGTGCCCGATCGGCGGACATCGCCGAGCGATAGACGCGGTGACTGGTCATGGATTCGTAGGCATTGGCCAACGCCACGACCCGAACGTGCAGCGGCACCTGCACGCCGGCAAGGCCGGCTGGATAGCCGCTGCCATCGAGACGTTCGTGATGGCAGCGCACGATGTCGAGCACCTCGCGCGGGAAGTCGCCCTTGTCGACCAGGATGTCGTAGCCGTCCTGTGGATGCTGGCGGACGATATTCCATTCCGCGTCGGTCAGCGCATCGGATTTTTCGCGAATGGCCGCCGGCAGGAACAGCTTGCCGGTATCGTGCAGCAACGCCCCCAGGCCGATATGTTCGAGCTCCTGCTGATCGAGTCCGAGATGGGCGCCGAAGGCGAGGGCGAGTACGCAGACGTTGACCGAATGGACGGATGTCGGTGCATCCTTCGCATCGAGATTGGCCAGCCAGATCGCGGCCCCGGTGTTCCGGCTGACCGTCTGCAACAGGTCGGCAACGACGCTGCGGCCATCATGGACTGACGGCATCTCGCCCGTATCGATCTCCGCGAACAGATCCTCCAGGAACCGGCGGGTATCACTGTGGCTCTCGCGGGCGCGCTGCAGCAGTTGCTGGAAGCGACGGGTGTCGGGCTGGCGCCGATGATCGAAGGCGTCGGCCGTATCCGTTTCCGGGCGCATGCCGGTGGCCGTGGCTGTGGCGTCGTTCGTATCCTCGACCGGCTTGCCTGATCCGGCGGTATCGTCGAGTGCCCGGAGTGCGGCCGGGATGGAGCGGGCCGCGTCGACGAATACATGCTGACAATGAGCGCGCAGCACATCGATTTCGTCGGCACTGGTAATCGTGAAACCCTGGAACATCAGCGGGATTTCGGTCCAGGGTCGGTCCGTTTCGGCCACGTAGAGGCCATGGCAGAGCTGGTCGACCGGTACGCTGCGAAGATGCCTGCCCGTGTTCATAGAAGATCTCTTGCGGTGTCCACGCCCTGCTTCGCCTTCACCGTGCCCGGTTGGCAGCGGTATGCGCCGGTTGATCGGGTTCCGGGCGGGCCGGATACTCACACGCTATATTAGCCCCGTCGCCCTGGCTACGGGATTGCGTCCAGCCGCGCTGCGGCCAGCGGCCGCGACGCGGCAACCACGGAAAGTCGGCGACTGTTCACGATGTCCGATCCCGGAAACGCCATCCATGTCACCGCCTATACCGCGACGTCCGCGCTCGGTCACGGGATCGAGCCCATGCTCGATGCGATCCGCCGTGAGCGCAGTGGTCTCAGGCCGCTGGCGGATGACGCTTTCGGTGCCTGGCCGTTGGTCGAGCGCCTGCCCACCTGGGTGGGTCGGGTGGACGGCCTGGGTGAACCGCTGCCGGCGGCCTGGACGCATTGGGACTGCCGCAACAATCGTCTGGCCTGGCTGGCTCTGAACGCCGATGGCTTCCGGGCCGAGATCGCGTCGGCGCGTGAGCGCCATGGGCCGGACCGGGTCGGCATCGTGCTGGGGACGTCGACGTCGAGCATCGGTACCACCGAGGACGCCTACCGCGCACTGGATGCCGAGGGTCGCTTCCCCGCCGGCATGACGTCACCGGCCCTGCAGTCGCTGAACTCGCTGACCGCGTTTGTCCGTGAGGTGACCGGTCTCGGTGGGCCGGCGTTCACCGTGTCGACCGCCTGCTCCTCGAGCGCCAAGGTCTTCTGCTCGGCTGCGCGCATGCTGCAGCTGGGCATGGCCGATGCGGTCGTGGTCGGCGGCGTGGACAGCCTCTGTGCCAGCACCCTGTTCGGCTTTCATGCCCTCGGTCTGGTCTCCGATGAACCGTGCCGTCCGTTCGCGGCCGACCGTCGCGGCATCAATCTCGGCGAGGCGGCCGGTTTTGCACTGCTGGAACGCGGTGCCGGGCCCCGACGGTTGCTCGGCGCGGGTGAATCCAGCGATGCCCATCACATGAGCGCTCCCGACCCGGCCGGCGCCGGTGCCGAGATCGCGCTCGACGCGGCGCTGGCTGCTGCGCGGATCGATGCCGCAGCCATCGAGCATGTGCAACTGCATGGCACGGGCACGCAGCACAACGACGCCGCGGAATCCGCCTTGCTGGCACGGCGGTACACGGCTGCCACCATCGCCAGTTCGACCAAGGGCATGGTCGGCCACACGCTCGGTGCGGCGGGGATACTGGGGAGCGTGTTCTGCTGGCTGGCGCTCGATCACGGCGAGGTCGCCGGTACAGTCAACACCACCGAGCTGGCGCCAGACCTGTGGCCGCATGTCGCGCTGCGTGCGGCCTCGCGCCCGATTGCGCTTACGGCCACGCACAATTTCGCCTTCGGCGGCAGCAACTGTGTCCTCATCTGGGCCGGGGGCGAGACCGCGGCTGCGACCTCGGCTGCGACCTCGGGTATGGCGCCGAACCACGTGGAGGGCCCGTCATGACCTTGACGGTCCACATCCAGGGACCGGCCTTCTGGGCGCCGGGCCTGCCCGACTGGTCCACATTGTGTGCGGCGCGCGAGGCCGGTGAACTGCCACCGCTGACCGGGCCGCGGGCGCCACGGCCCGAGCTGCTGGCCGCGGGGGATCGGCGGCGGGCGCCCGAGACCGTGGGCCTGGCCCTGGAGGCCGGGCGCATGGCAGTTGCCAGCAGCGGACTGTGCGCGCAGGACCTGCTCAGCGTGTTCACGTCCGCGCACGGGGACCTCGCTATCATCGACTCCATGTGTCGCACGCTTGCCGAAGCGCCGACGCTGGTCTCGCCGACACGTTTCCTGCATTCCATTCACAACGCCCCGGCGGGGCTGTGGAGCATGGCGGCACCGAGCACGCGCGCGAATACGTCGATCACGGCCGGAGCGGCCAGCTTTTCCGCCGGGCTACTGGAAGCGATCATGCAATGTATCGCGGAGCGGTCTGGTGTACTCTTTGTAGCCTATGAGCCGGCGACGACGGGGCCGTTGGCAGCGACCATCCGCAGTGATGTGCCGATGGCCTTTGCCCTCGTCGTGACGCCCGCGCCCACGCCGGGCACCGTCGTCTCGGTGGATGCGACCACCCGGGCGGCCGGGCCGTCCGCCGGTCCGGCGACAGGGCTCGCGGCCTGGTTCGCGGCCTGGTTCGCGGATAGCGCCATGGCCAATGGCATGGCGCTCATCGACCAGCTTGCCATCGGCGGTCCCGTGGACTGTTGCCTGGACCTGGGTGGCGGTCAGGCGCTGGTGCTCACGGGCGAGCAGGCAATTGCGCACGAAGACTGACGGGGTGTCCGGGGACGCCTCGGGGAGTGTACGAAACATGACCGATGCTGCCGCTTCCGCGGATACACGGGTCGACGTGGTGATCCTGGGCGGTGGACTGGCCGGTCTGACCCTCGCCCTGCAGCTGCGCGATACGCTGCCCGATCTCGACGTGCTGATTCTGGAGCGGAAAACCCTGCCGTGGCCGGAAGCGGCGCACAAGGTCGGCGAGTCCACGGTGGAAATCGGCGCGCATTACTTCGCCGATGTGCTCGGCCTGCGTCAGCACCTGCAGGAGCAGCACTTGCCCAAGTTCGGCTTTCGCTTCTTCTGTTCGGAAGGCCGGCGCGATCTTGATCAGGTCACGGAGATCGGCGCCAGCCACCATCTGTCGGTCCCCAGTTACCAGATCGACCGCGGTATTTTCGAGAACTTTCTCGCCGCCGAAGTGCAGCGCCGCGGTGCCCGTTTCGTGGACAGCGCCGCAGTGCGATCGGTGGAACTGGCAGACGACGAATCCGCGCATGGCGTGACCTACGTCACCGCCGACGAGCGCCGGCACGTGCGGGCACGCTGGGTCGTTGATGCGAGCGGTCGTGCGGGGCTGATCAAGCGCAAGCTGGATCTGGCGGAAGGCAACGACCATGAGGCCCATGCGGTCTGGTTCCGCATCAGTGATCGCATCACCATCGATGACTGGGTCGATGACGAGGACTGGCAGGCGCGCTGCAACCCCAGGTCCCGCTGGCTGTCGACCAACCATCTGGTCGGTGAAGGGTACTGGGTGTGGTTGATCCCGCTGTCCTCGGGCTCACACTCGGTCGGCATCGTGGCCGATTCGGCTCGCCATCCGTTGGCAACCATGGATTCGTTTCCGCGGGCGATGGAGTGGCTGCGTGAACATCAGCCCCGACTCTTTGATGACCTCGATGGCAAGCGTGATCGGCTGCAGGATTTCGCCTATCGCAAGCGCTTCTCGTACGGCTGCAAGCAGGTGTTCTCCGCGCACCGCTGGGCGCTGACCGGGGAGGCCGGCCTGTTCCTCGACCCGTTCTATTCGCCCGGCAGTGACTTCATTGCCATCGGCAATACCTACATCACCGAGCTGGTGGAGCGGGATTGGCGCGGCGAACCGTTGCGCCGGCATGCGCAGACGTTTGATCAGTTGTACCGCTCTTTCTACCGCAGCACGCTGGCGCTCTATACGCACCAGTATCCGATTTTCGGTGATCCCGAGGTCTTGCCGGTCAAGGTGATATGGGACTACACCTATTACTGGGGCATCATGGCGCAGCTGTTCTTCCATCGCCGTCTTGCGGATCTGGATGCACTGGCAGAGCTGCGCGGCGAGCTGGCGCACTGCCAGCGGCTCAACGAGGCGACGCAGACGTATCTGCGGCAGTGGTCCACGCAGAGCACGCGCGACAACCCCGCGGTCATGCATGACCAGGCCTCGCTGCCCTGGTTCGCCGAGCTCAATCGCAGCCTCAACGACGAGCTCGATGACGATGCCTTTGCCCGCCGGATCCGTGCATCCCACCAACAGCTCTGCGAGCTGGCCCGCGAGATCCTGGCAACCTCCACCGAGCGGTACCCCCATCTGGACCCGCACGCCCTGCGCGCCGCGCTGGCGGAGTGGGGTGACCGCGTTGCATCTGCGAACACAGCGCACCAGTCGCTGCTGCCGGGGCGACAGGCGGCGCAGTGAGCGACCGCGCCGGTCCCGGCGTAGGTCCCTCCCCGATGTCTGGCCGGACCCGACCGGCGTGCGCTGCGGGCGTTGGAAACCGACCGCACCGAAATTCCCGCATGGCCCACTAGACCGAAAAAGGGCGACCCGCGAACCAACGCTGAATTGTGCAACGTGCTCGCACCCTGGAGTGCGAGGCGAGTCGATGAGGCTGCACCATCCCGGGCGGTCACAAGGCTCGTCATGATTCTGCATGGCCTTGATGGGCGGCGATGATTCTGCAGGCGTATATTCTGGCTTTGCGCCGCTTGAGCAGTCGAGTCACCTGCTAAATGCCATATTATATAGTGTAAAACCTGGTATTTTCGATATAAATTGGTGTCGTAGACTTGTCGCTTCAGAGGTATACTTGGACAGCCTGTAACCAAATCGGGCGGGTCGGGGGTCGAGGTGTCGCCACGGGGGATCGGTGCGGCATGGTTGGCCGGGTACCGGCATGCCGTCCTCTCCGCGCTTCAGGCAGGCGCATTCCCTCACACTAGAAGGCGAAACCCGCTCATGGATCTACCTCTTCCAACGCTTATAACTTTCGCGGTCTACCTCGTCGCCATGCTGGTGCTCGGCTTCATCGCCTACCGCATGACGAGCAACCTGTCCGATTACGTCCTCGGCGGTCGCAGCCTCGGGCCGGGCGTGGCGGCACTCAGTGCCGGCGCATCCGACATGAGTGGCTGGCTGCTGCTGGGTCTGCCCGGGGCCATTTACCTTTCCGGGCTCAGTGAACTCTGGATTGGTGTCGGCCTGGTGGCCGGTGCGCTCCTCAACTGGCTGTTTGTCGCGGCACCATTGCGTCGGGCAACCGAAATGGCGAGTGACTCACTGACCATTCCCGATTTTCTGGAACATCGGTTCAATGATCAGTCGCACCTGCTCCGGACGGTCTCGGCGATTGTCATCCTGATCTTCTTCACCCTCTACATCTCCGCCGGTCTGGTGGGTGGTGGTCTGCTGTTCCAGAGCACCTTCGGCATGGAATACACGACGGCCATGATCGTGGGTGCCATCGTGATCATCTCCTACACCTTCCTTGGCGGCTTCCTCGCGGTGAGCTGGACCGACTTCGTTCAGGGCATCCTGATGTTCCTGACGCTGCTGGTGGTGCCGATGTTCGTGGTCGTTCTTGTTGGTGGCTGGGGTGAAGCGACCGACCAGGTCACTGCGGTCGATCCCGGGCACAGCGCGATCCTCGAGGGCATGACCTTCCTCGGCATGATCTCCCTGCTCGCATGGGGTCTGGGCTACTTCGGTCAGCCGCACATCCTCGCGCGTTTCATGGCGATCCGCTCCGAGAAGGACGTGCCGCGCGCTACCCTGATCGGCATGAGCTGGATGGTGCTGGCACTGATTGGTGCGATCGGCACCGGCTACATGGGTGTGGCCTATTTCGCCGATGCGCCGCTCGATGACCACGAAACGGTCCTCATCCAGTTGATCGGTGCGATGTTCAACCCGTGGGTTGCCGGTGTGCTGATGGCGGCCATCCTGGCTGCGATCATGAGCACGATCGACTCCCAGCTGCTGGTGTCGGCGAGTGCCCTGACCAACGACTTCTACAAGGGGCTGATGCGTCCGGATGCTTCCGCCTCCGAGTTGGTGTGGGTGAGCCGTGGTTCGGTGGTTGCGGTGTCACTCATTGCCGTCGTGCTGGCTCTGAACCCCGAGGCCGGGGTGCTGGATCTGGTGTCCTATGCGTGGGGTGGCTTCGGCGCGGCGTTTGGTCCGCTGATCATCTTCTCGCTGTACTGGTCACGGATGAATCGGATGGGTGCAGTGGCCGGCATGGTCGTGGGCGCCGTCACCGTGATTGTCTGGAATCAGCTTTCCGGTGGTCTCTTCGACGTCTATGAATTGCTGCCCGGCTTCATTTTCGCCTCGATCGCGATCGTGGTAGCCAGTCTTGCCAGCGCGGAGCCATCGGCCGAGGTGAGCAAGCAGTTCGCGGAAACGCGCAAGTAATCGCGTTTCCAGCAGGATACGGCGGGGTCACGCAGCCCTTGGCTGCGTGACCCCGCCGTTTTGCACCGGAGGCGTGTCAGCGCGACCTTATCCGCTTCCTTCCCGATGGTTCTCCGCGCGCCAGCCCTTGTAGGGGTTGGGTTGCTGGTTGGATCCCTTGCGTCGGCGCTCTTCGGCGGTTCGGATCAGATCGCCGATATGCACGCGGCAACGCCCGAATACCACCTGTTCCTCGCTGTCGACGTAGCCCTCGTCCAGTGGCTGTCGCTCCCCGTTGCGCATTACGAAGGTGCCGTTCTTCGAACCGAGGTCGCGAATGTAGATGGTGTCATTGAGCACCACGATCTCGCAGTGACGGCGGCTCACGCTCGAATGCGGGATGCTCAGATACCGTCGCGAGCGCGCATCGTCGCGCCGGCGTTCGCGTTCGGGAGGGCGCTGCTCCTGGCGGCGTTCGCGGCCGACGATGTAGGTCTGATCTTCCATGGGTATT
>CAZJGZ010000101.1:7893-9032 GCA_964545695.1 uncultured Ectothiorhodospiraceae bacterium
TGGCCGGCATCCAGCAGGCGCTGGATCGAGCTGTCCATCGTGGCCATGCCGACCAGTGCTCCACTGCGCATGACCTCCTCGATCTGTTCGTTCTTGCCTTCCCGGATGATGTTGGCCACGGCGTGGTTGTTGATGAGAATCTCGACGGCTGCGATCCGTCCCTTCCCGCTCGCGTCCACCAGTAACTGTTGTGACACCGTCGCCCGCAGCGATGTCGACAGCATGTTGCGCACCTGCGCCTGCTGCGCCGCCGGGAAGGTGTTGACCATGCGATCCACGGTCGCGACCGCGCCACTGGTATGTAGTGTGCCGAGGACAAGAATACCCATTTCCGCGGCTGTCACCGCCAGCGCCATGGTCTCGAAGTCGCGCAGCTCACCCACCATGATGACGTCCGGGTCTTCGCGCAGCGCCGAGCGCAGGGCATCGACGAAGCTCGCCACGTGCTTGCCGACCTGGCGCTGACTGACCAGCGACTTGCGGCGAGCATGGACGAACTCGATCGGATCCTCGATCGAGATGATGTGACCACGCCGGGTATCGTTGATTTGGTGGATCAGTGCCGCCAACGTCGTGGATTTGCCGGACCCGGTCTTGCCCGTAACCAGCACGATACCGCTGGGGTAGCGGGCGAAGTTGTGCAGTACCTCGGGCAGGCCGAGATTTTCCAGCGAGGGCTTTTTCTCGGGGATGACCCGGAATACCGCGCCGATGCCGCCGATATGACGGAACACATTGACCCGGAAGCGAGCAAGTTCAGGGACCTCGTAGGCGAGGTCCGCGCCGTCATTCTGCTCGAACTGCGACTGGGCGTCGGTGCCCATGATTTGATACAGCGCCTTTGCCAGCCCGTCCGGATCAAGTGCTTCCTGCCCCTCCGCCAGGGCGGTCAGCGCGCCGTTGATCCGCACTCGCGGCGGCTCTCCGGCCAGCAGATGCAGGTCCGACCCGCCGTCGCGGACGGTGGTGGCCAGCAGGTTGGTGAGGTCAATCGTCATGACGAATCCTCCATGGCGCATCGACCGGTGGACGGGAATGCAGTGGCGCCACTCCCCGCATCGCCATGATCAACCGGCCAGTTCGGTGCGGGGCAGCAGCGAAGTGTTGCGCACGAACTGCTGGAACGGTTTCTTGTCAAC
>CAZJGZ010000102.1:0-7561 GCA_964545695.1 uncultured Ectothiorhodospiraceae bacterium
GTGTCACGGTGCCGGACGCCGCCCGGTTCGCGGTCCACAAGCTCCTGATCAGCGCCGAGCGCCCCACCTCCGAACAGGCCAAGGCGCGCAAGGACATCGATCAGGCTGCTCAGCTATTGCGTGTGCTTGTCGCGGACAGGCCTGGCGACATTGCCCCCGCATGGCACGCAGCCCGGGCGCGCGGAAAGAACTGGGCGAAGCGGCTCGAGCGAGCGCGACACATGTTGCCGGACGAGCTTCAGAATGAACTCGGTGAAGCCGGGGTCAATTCCGGCGAACGTTGAATCTTCATATCGTGGAAATTGAACGAAGATCCGTCACGGCACAGGTGGATCAGCGAGGCCGGGAAGCGAGATAAGGCAATCACACACTCGGGCCCCTGGATCCACCTGCACCCGCACGGCCATGCCAGCGGTAATCGCTCATCACGTCGCGCAACGCCTCAATCGCTTCATCCGATTCCATGCCGGACCGACATTCCAGTAGCAGATTGCAATCCGGCAGGGGCGGTAATCCGTGGCGCTCATCGAGAATCTCACAGTCTCGCGGCGCCGCGCTCTCGACCACGGCGGCCACGCCGAGCCCGGCACACACTGCAGCGCGAATGCCCTCCAGGTGTGGACAAGTCATGACGACATTCCAGTGAATCCCGTGCCGGACCAGGGCTTCCATCGCCAACTCGCGGTACAGGCAGGGCGCCGGCACATGCACGAAGGGAATTGCCAAAGGCATCTCGCGCAGCAGAGAGCGGGCTACGTCACGTGCAGCAACCCAGTGAATAGGCTCGGACCACAGCGCACGCGTCGCCGACTCGCTGTCGGTACTGCGCAAGACGGCCAGATCGATCTCCCCGTTGTCCAGCCAGGCGCGCTGCTCGTGGGACAGACCAATTCGCAACTCAACCTTGACTCGCGGCTGCAGTCGTTTGAAACGGGCGAAAACCTCGGCAAAACCTGCATCTACGAAATCCTCGGGCACACTCAGGCGGACTTCACCCGTCAGCAACTCGTCACTGAACTCTGCGCGAATCTCTCCGGCGAGCGCGTCGATCTGGCGTGCATAACGTAACAGAACCTCGCCCTCTTCGGTCAGGTGGGTCGACCGAGTCGTGCGCTCAAGCAATCGTCGCCCGATCTGTCGTTCGAGCCGACCGATACGGTGACTGAGTGTGGACTGCGTGGCGTTCAACTCGTTGGCAGCGGCCGTGAAGCTGCCCGTTTCGGCAACGGTGATGAAAGCGCGCAGCAAGTTCAGGTCGAGATGCCGGATGACGCCCCCCAGGCCGAATTGCGTCGCCGCAATAGCATATCCGGCCGTCATTCATGCCAAAAATCGATGAATCGAATGCAGCATTATCATTTCATTCATCAAATTACCACCCCTAGGATCGATCACGAGCCCATCGCCGCAATCACGATGGTCCACGCCGGGATGCATATCGCAGAGGAAACCCAGCGACGCTTCCCGAAACCGCAAGATCCGGAGGGGAAAAAACATGTCGAAACCATTCACCCGACACACCGCCGTGGCCGCATGCCTCGCTATGGCAACGGGCATCGGCGCCACCGCGCACGCTGACGAACCCTTGTCGGTCGCAATGACCACCTGGACCGGCTACGGACTGCTTCATCTCGCCGACCAACAGGGCTTCTTCGAAGACAACGGCGTAGCGGTCAATATTCGTACGATGCAGGACAAGGCCGCTACGGCTTCAGCCATTGCCACTGGCCGCCTCGACGGCTGGGCCACCACAGTCGACACTTTCGTCTTCTACGATGCGGAACAGATCGGCGCCAAACAGGTGCTGGCCGTCGATTTTTCCGAAGGCGGGGAAGGCATCATCGCGCATGATTCGATCGAGTCCGTTGCCGATCTCGCGGGCCGCAGCGTGGGAGCCGAAGAAGGTTCAAGCACGTTCTTTTTCATGCTCAACGTGCTCGCCGACGCAGATCTGTCACTCGATGACATCCAGTTGCAAAACATGCAGGCCGGCGATGCGGGCTCCGCGTTCATGGCCGGGCGCGTGGACGCCGCAGCGACCTGGGATCCCTGGCTGAGCCGCGCGCACGAGCGTGACGAGGCACGCGTGCTGGTCGACACTGCCGAACGCCCGGGTTTGATCGTCGACACCGTCGCTTTCCGCCAGCAAATCCTCGACGAACGTGGTGAGGAGGTCGAGGCATTCATCGCAGGCTACTTTGATGCCTACGATTACTGGGAGGCCAATCCCGACGCAGCGAATCAGATCATGGCGGACTCGCTAGGCATCGACTACGAGGACTTCACCGCCTCCCTCGAGGGCCTGGTTTACGTCTCGCGCGAACAGAACGCCGCCTATTTCGGTCTGGGTGGTGACGCCGACGTCGGCAGCATCGCCGATACAACCGAACAGGGCGGTGACGTCTACCGCGCCGCGGGCATCGTCGACCGTGCACCCGCTGTCGACGAAGTGGTCGACGCAAGCTTCCTGCAAGCCGTCCTCGCCAACCAGTAATGGCCCGCGTCTCCCGCGCCCACTGGGCGCGGGAGACGGTGCCGATCAGGGGGAATATCCCAATGGCGCACTCCAGTAGTGAACCCGCGACCGCGCCCCACCACCATTCGCGTGCCGGCGTGATCGGCCGTTACTTCCGCCCGCACGAAGCGATTCCATCACGTCTTTCGTTCGGCTTGAAACTGTCGCTGTTCGTTTTGCTGATGCTTGCGTGGTGGCTGTCCACGGCCTCCGGCTGGGTCCGGCCCCTCTTTGTCCCCGCACCCGGCAGCGTCCTCGATGCAGCCGTTCGCCTGTACACACAGGAAGGGCTCCTCACAGACCTGGGCGTCAGCGTCTACCGCGTAGCCATCGGGTTCGGTCTGGCCGCCCTGATTGGTACACCCCTCGGTGTACTGATGGGGACATTCCGGGTCACGCGCTCACTGTTCGAGCCGGTGCTTGCCTTTTTCCGCTACATGCCGGCCACGGCTTTCATCCCCCTGCTGATCCTGTGGATGGGCGTGGGCGACGGTCAGAAATTCGCCGTCATATTCATCGGCACCTTCTTCCACTACACGCTGCTGGTGATGAACGTGACGGTCAACATACCAGTGCATTACATCGAGAGCGCGCACACTCTCGGCGCACGGACGTGGCAAACCGTTCTGCGCGTAGTGTGGCCGGCGAGCAAGCCCGGCATCCTGGACAACCTTCGGATCATCCTCGGCTGGGCCTGGACCTACATTGTGGTCGCCGAAATGGTCGCAGCCGACAGCGGTATTGGCTACGTCATCCTCCGCGCCTCACGCTTCCTCGATACAGAGACGATATTCGTCGGCATCCTGTCCATCGGCCTGGTCGGGATCGTGAGCGACTACGTGTTCAACCTGCTCAGTCGCTATCTCTTCCCCTACATCAAGCGCGAACGGGAGACCTGACATGAAGGACACCGCAATCACGATCCGCAGTGTCGACAAGACCTTCCACACGCCATCCGGCGATGTGCAGGCGATCGACGATGTGAGTTTCGACATTGCCAAGGGAGAGTTCGTCGCCCTCATCGGTCCCTCTGGCTGCGGGAAGTCGACACTGCTGCGCATTCTGGCCGGCCTGACCAGTGCCACGTCCGGCGAGGTACAACTGGACGGCGAAACGATCCGGGAGCCTCACCCACAGGTTGGCATGGTGTTTCAGAGCTATGCCTCCTTCCCCTGGCTCACGGTGCTCCAGAACACACTGTTCGGGCCCGACCTGCATGATGTTGCCCGCAAGGACAGCGAGCCGCTGGCCCGGGAGATCCTGGATCGAGTCGGGCTTTCGCGCTTCATTGACGCCTACCCGACACAGCTCTCGGGCGGCATGCAACAACGTGTAGCCATTGCCCGGACGCTGGCGAATCGGCCCGATGTCCTGCTCATGGACGAGCCCTTCGGGGCGCTCGACGCGTTGACGCGGGTCGACATGCAGGAATTGATCCTGCGTCTGTGGCAGGAGGAGCGCAAGACCGTGGTCTTCGTGACACACGACATTGACGAAGCGATCTATCTCGCTGACCGCATCGTCGTCCTTTCGCCTCACCCGGGGCGACTGCACGAGATCGACACGGTTGATCTACCTCGCCCACGCACAATGGAAACCATCGAGGATCCTCGCTTTACCGAGATGCGGCTGCATCTGCGCCGGACATTGTTTGCCATGAAAGATCAACCGGTCGATGCAGGTGTGCCGGTATGAACCGTATCGCGCTGATTATCCCGAACACGGACACGACGCTCGAAGCGGACCTGCAACGCTCACTGCGTGGCAACCAGAGCGTGCACACACAACGGGTATGGCTGGGCCGTGTCACGGTCGAGGACGAGGACGCCATGCTTCGTGACGAAGTACCGCGTGCGGTCGAGTACCTGCGACCGATTCAACCGGATACTGTTGTCTTTGGCTGCACTTCGGCCGGCGCCTTGCGCGGCGTCAACGGAGAAATTGATTTCTGCCACTGGCTTGAGACTGAACTCGGCTGTCCCATCGTCTCTGCATTCGGCAGCGTGCGCCGAAAACTGCTGGACGCGGGGCAAGCGGCACCGGTATGGCTGATCACGCCGTACGCCCGACGCGTGCACGAAACCATGCTCGACAGCCTGGCCGAGGGCGGGATCACGGTGCGCGACGGTGGCTGCATGGGTGTCGACGACGACGTTGCCGTCGGCCGGCTCACCCCGGAAGAAATTGCGAAGTTCGTGCGCGGCTGCGTACGGCACCCCGCCCCCGAGGACCGCATATTCATTTCCTGCACCAATCTGCGAGCGCACGAGTGCGCGCCCGGACTGGCGCGTGACCTCGGGTGCCGGGTGACCTCGAGCAACACAGCGATCCTGGAATCGCTCAACAAACTACTTCACTGAGGAGGTCTCGCGCTGATGCTGCACTTTCACGCAGAGGAATATGCTGATCGTGTCCGCCGCACTTGCAAGGCAATGGAGCAGCATGGTCTCGACGCCCTGCTTTGTTTTCGCCAGGAGAGCATGTACTGGCTCACGGGCTACGACACCTTCGGCTACGTATTCTTCCAGTGCCTTGTACTCCGTGCCGATGGCCGCATGGTGTTGCTCACCCGTGCGCCTGATCTGCGGCAGGCGCAACTGACCTCGACAATCGAGGACATCCGTATCTGGGAAGACCGCGAGCAGGGCAATCCTGTCGATGACCTGCGCGGCATTCTCGATGAACTCCGTCTGCAGGGGCAACGGCTCGGCGTCGAATACGAGGCCTATGGTCTGACGGCGCGAAACGGCCAACGGCTGCAGCAGGGTCTGGCCAACCATGTGCACCTGGAAGACGCTTCTCATCTGGTCAACCGCCTGCGCGCGGTCAAGAGCCGTGCGGAGATCGAATATGTCCGCCGCGCGGGCGAGCTCGCGGACGCGGCACTCGAGGCGGCCCTGCCGCTGGTCCGACCCGGTGCATTCGAGGGTGACATCCTTGCCGCGATGCAGGGCGCCGTGTTTGCCGGCGGCGGCGACTACTCCGGCAATGAGTTCATCATCGGGTCCGGTGAGCACGCACTCCTTTGTCGTTACCAGACGGGCCGGCGGCATCTTGAAAACGACGATCAACTGACGCTCGAGTGGGCCGGCGTGTACCACCGCTACCACGCCGCCATGATGAGAACGCTTGTGCTCGGCAAGGTCCCGCAGCGCCAGCGTGACCTCTACCAGGCAGCGCATGATGCGCTGCTCGCCGTCGAAGCGCAGTTCGTCCCGGGCCGGACCTTCGGCGAAGCATTCGCCGCGCACGCCGATGTCCTCGACCGTGCCGGTCTGCGCAAGCATCGACTCAACGCCTGTGGTTATTCACTCGGGGCCACGTTCGCGCCCAACTGGATGGATTGGCCGATGCTCTATCGCGACAACCCGGTGGAGATGGAACCGGGTATGACGATCTTCTGCCACATCATCATTGCCGACAGCGACAGCGGTCTCGCGATGACGCTGGGCCGCACGAGTTTGATCACCGACGGTGCCCCCGAGGTGCTCTCCGCACAACCACTAGACCCCGGATTCGACACCCATGACGCGTGATACGCAGGCCTCTGCCCGATCCCTTTCGTACTGGCAATTCTGGATCGACCGCGGCGGCACGTTTACCGACGTCGTTGCGCGCGCCCCGGACGGCGCACTGGTAGCGCGCAAGTTCCTCTCGGAGAATCCGGAACAATACGACGACGCAGCCATCCACGGCATCCGCACGATACTCGAACTCGCACCAACCGACCCGATTCCGGCGGAGCGGATCGACGCCGTGCGCATGGGCACGACGGTGGCCACGAATGCGCTGCTGGAACATGCCGGCGAGCCGACGGTACTGGCCATCACCCAGGGCTTCGCCGACCAGTTGCGCATCGGCTATCAGCATCGCCCCGACATCTTCGACCGCCGCGTGCGTCTCCCGGAGATGCTCCATGACCATGTCATCGAGATTCCCGAACGTATCGGTGCCGATGGCACGATTCACCGCTCGCTCGACACCGAACGGACCCGGAAACAACTACAGGACGCTCACGACAAAGGGTACCGTGCCCTGGCCGTAGTGCTGATGCACGCCTACCACCATCCCGGACACGAGCGCGCGGTCGCCGAAATGGCGCGCGAGATCGGCTTCACGCAGGTATCCGCGAGTGCCGAGGTTGCCCCGGTAATGAAGATCGTCGGCCGTGGCGACACCGCGGTCGTAGATGCCTATCTCTCGCCCGTGCTGCGCCGCTATGTGGACCGGGTTGCCGAAGCATTGGGCGATGTGCGGCTGCTGTTCATGCAGTCGAACGGCGGGCTGACGGAGGCCGACCTGTTCCGCGGCAAGGATGCCATCCTGTCCGGCCCGGCCGGCGGCATCGTGGGAGCCGTGCGCACCGCTGCGATGGCCGGCTTCGAGCGAATGATCGGTTTCGACATGGGCGGCACTTCGACCGATGTCGCGCATTACGACGGCGAGTTCGAACGCACCTTCGAGGCGGAAATCGCCGGCGCCCGCATTCGCGCGCCGATGATGCAGATCCACACCGTCGCCGCTGGCGGGGGCTCCATCTGCCAGTTTGATGGCATGAAGTACCGGGTCGGCCCCGATTCCGCCGGCGCCACACCCGGTCCGGCTGCCTACCGGCGTGGCGGTCCGCTCACCGTCACCGACTGCAACGTCATGCTCGGGCTGATCCAGCCCGCGTTCTTCCCGCCCGTATTCGGGCCTCATGCCGATCAGCCACTCGACACCGAGGGTGTGCACGCGCGCTTTGCCGAGCTAGCCCGCCATATCCACGAACATACGGGCGACGACCGCGATCCGGTCGACGTCGCCGCCGGATTCCGCCGCATCGCCGTGGACAACATGGCCCACGCAATCCGGCAGATTTCGGTCCAGCGCGGACACGACGTCACGCGGTACGTGCTCAACTGCTTCGGCGGGGCGGGCGGCCAGCACGCCTGCGCCGTCGCCGACCAGCTCGGCATTGCCACCATCTTCGTGCACCCTCTGGCCGGCGTCTTGTCCGCGTACGGCATGGGGCTGGCCGATGTCACCGCCATGCGCCAGGCAACC
>CAZJGZ010000102.1:7661-8949 GCA_964545695.1 uncultured Ectothiorhodospiraceae bacterium
TGCGCAATCGTGGCACAACGATGCGCCCGGGCGACGTCTATCTGCTCAATGCACCCTACAACGGCGGCACGCACCTGCCCGATCTGACCGCAATCACACCGGTCTTTTCGGAAGACGGCAGCGAGCTGCTGTTTTTCACCGCCAGCCGCGGCCATCACGCTGACGTCGGTGGTCGCACCCCCGGCTCCATGCCGGCCGATTCGACCACCGTCGAGGAAGAAGGCGTGCTGCTCGATGACGTCCAGGTCGTTGCCGGCGGGGACTTCCTCGAGGACCACTTCCGCCAACGGATGACCGATGCCACGTGGCCGGCGCGCAACGTTGAGCAGAACATTGCGGATCTGCGCGCACAAATCGCCGCCAATGAAAAGGGCGTGAGCGAACTGCACCGCATGGTGGATCAGTTCGGCCTCGACGTCGTGCGCGCCTACATGGGGTTTGTCCAGGAGAACGCCGCGGAACATGTGCGGCGCGTGATCGATCACCTCGATGACGGGACATTTGCATACGAACTCGACAACGGCGCAGTCATCCGCGCCGCTGTGCGCGTCGACCGTCAACATCGGCGTGCATGCGTTGATTTCACGGGAACCTCGGAGCAACTCGCGGACAGCAATTTCAACGCGCCTCTGGCCATCACGCGCGCGGCGACGCTGTACGTCTTCCGCACACTGGTGGAGGACGACATCCCGCTGAATGAGGGTTGCATGGCACCCATCGAGCTGGTGATCCCGGAAGGATCGATGCTCAACCCACGCTACCCGGCAGCGGTAGTCGCCGGCAACGTGGAAACCTCGCAGTCGGTTACCGATGCGCTCTATGGCGCGCTCGGTGTACAGGCGGGCAGCCAGGGCACAATGAACAATCTCACTTTCGGCAACGACCGCCACCAGTACTACGAAACCATCTGCGGCGGCGCGGGGGCGGGACCGGACTTCGCCGGCAGCGACGCCGTCCACACCAACATGACCAACTCACGGCTGACCGATCCGGAGGTGCTGGAATGGCGCTACCCCGTGCTGGTCGAACGCTTCGGCATCCGCCGCGGCAGCGGCGGGCAAGGCAGCTACCGCGGCGGCGACGGCGCCGAACGGCGAATCCGCTTTCTTGAGCCGATGACGGCGGTGATGCTATCGAACCGCCGCCGCGTGCCGCCATTTGGCCTGGCCGGCGGCAAACCAGGTGCTTGCGGATGCAACCGCGTGGAACGCACCAACGGCTCGGTGGAGACCATCGGCAGTACAGCTCGGCAGGAAATGGATACGGGGGATGTACTGATCATCGAAAC
>CAZJGZ010000103.1:0-8944 GCA_964545695.1 uncultured Ectothiorhodospiraceae bacterium
TCAGGAACCGCTCTGCGAGTACACGCGGCGCAGCGCGCGCTGGACTCGGGTCTTGCGGCGGGAGGATTCGAGCAGACTTTCCTCGATGAACACCAGGTGTTCGTGCGAACGCTCCTGGGCGGCGTGCGGATCACCCGCGAGGATGGCGTCGAGCAATGCCTTGTGCTGGTCGTACAATGCCTGGCGCGAGGCTTCGGTCCGCAGCAGCACCGTCAGGCTGTCGACGATGCTGCGCTGAAGCACGGAGAACAGCCCGCGCATGGATTGCAGCAGAATGGCGTTGTGGGCTGCCTCGGCGATGGCGAGGTGGAAGGCCGCGTCCGCCTTCGCTTCCCGCTCCGGATCCATCAACGGGTAGGTTGCGACCAGGGCGTCGAAACGTGCCTGCAGGTTCTGTCGGTCCGCTTCCGTGGAGCGCAGCGCGGCGTATTGGGCCGACAGCCCCTCCAGTCCATGACGGAATTCCAGCAGATCGTAATGGAACTCGGGGTGCGAGCCGATGAGCTCGAACAGGGGATCCGTGAACGTACTGCCGATACGATCGCTGACGTAGGTGCCACCGCCTTGGCGGCTGATCACCAGGCCCTTGGCGGCGAGGCGTTGCAGCGCCTCGCGCAGGGATGGTCGCGACACGCCGAAATCCTTCGCCAGCTCGCGTTCGGCGGGCAGCCGCTGTCCGGGTTTGAAGCTGCCCTCGAGAATCATGGTCTCGATCTGCGTCAGGATGACGTCGGCAACCCGCTGGGTCTCGACGCGCGCATAGCCCATGGCCCGTTCCTCCCCCCGATCTCGGGCGTCACGCCAGTCATGTCGGCGCAAGCCTGTCGACAATGGGTCGCAGGCAATTGGTCTGGCCAGTGTCCTGCCGCCTTGCGCGGCGGGCTGGCACGCTGGCTGGACGTGAGTCTGCCGAACAAACGCACGTCCGGCAAACGGCGCCACATTCATCAGGCGGTTGTCAGGTGGATGAGCAAACCCTGATTTGACATCAAAAAATGATCGTCCTAGTTTCACGGCACGCGCTCTGGTCAGCTGGTCTGACCAATTGCTCGACACCAACGAAACGACACAAACCAACCCAAAGCCGGTGAGCCGGGCGTCGGCACAGGCGTCGGCCACGTTACAGAGGGGGTTTCATGAATCTCGGATTGCTTGTATTCCTGGCCCTGTTGCCGCTCGCAACCGTCGCCCTGTTCCTCGTCATTCTCCGCTGGCCCGCCAAGTACGCGATGCCGCTCGCCTACGCCGTCGCGGTTGTGGTGGCCCTGGGTTTCTGGGGCACGGAGTTCAACGTGGTTGCGGCAGCGTCGATCAACGGCGTCGTCGTGGCATTGAACATATTGTTTATCGTCTTCGGCGCCATTCTGTTGCTGTATACGTTGCGTGAAAGCGGCGCCATCGCCACGATCCAGCGCGGCTTCGCCGACATCTCGCCCGACCGCCGGGTGCAGGCGATCATCATCGCCTGGTTGTTCGGCTGCCTGATCGAGGGCGCGTCCGGCTTCGGCACGCCGGCGGCCATCGCCGCGCCGCTGCTGGTTGCGCTCGGCTTCCCCGCCATGGCGGCGGTGGTGTCGGCGATGATCATTCAGTCGACGCCGGTTTCGTTCGGTGCCGTGGGCACGCCGATTCTGGTCGGTGTTAGCTCCGGCCTCGAGGGGCAGAGCGTGACCGAGCGCATGGTCGAGGCGGCCGGCGTGACCCACGCGGAGTACGTGGCCGATATCGGCATGCAGGTGGCGATGATCCACGCCATTGTCGGCTTCCTGGTCCCCCTGCTGATGGTCGGCATGCTCACGCGGTTCTTCGGCGCCAACCGTTCGTTCATCGATGGTCTGCGCGCATGGCCATTCGCCCTGTTCGCGGGCCTCGCATTCGTGATTCCCTACTATGCCGTGGCGGCACTGCTCGGGCCCGCATTCCCGTCGCTGATCGGCGGCCTCGTGGGCCTGGCCATCGTGGTGCCGGCGGCACGCAAGGGTTTCCTCATCCCGAAGGACACCTTCTACTTCGAGGATCGCAGCAAGTGGGAGCCGGAGTGGATCAGCCGCTTCCAGGATGACACCCAGCCTGAACGCGCGGCGGGCTATGAGCTCAAGCAGTGGCAGGCATGGGCGCCCTATGTCGTGGTGGCCGTTCTGCTCGTGGTCACGCGCACCATCGATCCGGTGGTCGATGCCCTGCAGTCGGTGCAGTTCACCTGGCCCGACATCTTCGGCTCGGGTATCACGGCCAGCTCGCAGCCGCTGTACCTGCCCGGCTTCGTGCTGCTGGTGACGTCGATCCTGACCTACTTCATGCACAAGATGTGGGATCACGGTGATTACACGAAGGCGTGGAAGACGGCAGGCAAGACCATCCTGGCGGCCGGTGTTGCGCTGATCTTCGCCGTGCCCATGGTGCAGGTGTTCATCAACTCTGCCCCGGGTGGATACGACAACGTCGACGATATCCGCCAGGCGCTCCAGGATGGCGTCGCCTTCGGCGCAGCCGCCCAGGTGGCGAGCATGCCGGAGATGCTGGCGCAGGCCGTGGCAACCATGGCCGGCAATCTGTGGCCGCTGTTCGCCCCCACCATTGGTGGTCTGGGCGCCTTCCTGGCGGGCAGTAACACGGTCAGCAACCTGATGTTCTCGTTCTTCCAGATCTCGACCGCCGAACAGATCGGCCTCGGCTCTGCCGGTGCGGCGACCGTGGTCGCCCTGCAGGCGGTCGGCGGTGCCGGTGGCAACATGGTGACGGTGCACAACGTCGTTGCCGCCTCGGCCACGGTGGGTCTGATCGGGCGCGAGGGTGACATCATCCGCAAGACGCTGATCCCGATGACCTATTACCTGGTGGCGGCTGGCCTGGTGGGCATGGCGCTGATCGTGGGCGCCATCAATATCTGGTGGCTGCTGTTCATCGCCTGGATCGGTTTTGCCCTCGCGTTCATGTTCTGGAACAAGGGGCGGCCGACCGCCGGGCCAGGCTGAGCCGGCGCTGCAGACGTCCCTGTGACGTCCCTGTGACGTCCCTGTGTCGAAACCCCGCGTCCGGTCTCCGGGCGCGGGGTTTTTCCGTCCGGGCCTCCATGCCCGCATGGTCAAGCCATACCCTTCGGAGTACGATTCCGCCATGACCGAATCCGATCCCATCGCCGAAAATCTTGCCCGCGTGAATGAAGAGATCGCTGCTGCCGCGCGGGCTGCCGATCGCGACCCTGCGACTGTGCGGCTGCTGCCCGTATCGAAGACCGTACCGGCTGAGCGCCTGCGCCACGCCATTGCCGCGGGTGCGCGGCGTTTCGGCGAGAACAAGGTGCAGGAGGCCAGCGACAAGGCCGAGGCACTCGCCGATGTCGCGCCCGACTGGGTCATCATCGGCCACCTGCAGAGCAACAAGGCGAAGTACGTGGCCCGTTTTGCCAGTGAGGTGCAGTCGATCGACCGCATCAAGGTGGCACGGGCACTCGACGAGCGTCTGCAGGCCGAGGGCCGCAGCCTCGATGTGCTGGTGCAGGTGAATACCTCGGGCGAGGCCAGCAAGTTCGGCGTCGAGCCCGAGCGTGCGCCGGAGCTGATCCATGCGCTCGCCGATCTGGACACCCTGCGCGTGCGCGGCCTGATGACGCTGGCCGTGTTCTCCGACGACCACGACCGGGTGCGCGCCTGTTTCCGCAGCTTGCGCGAGCTGCGTGACCGCCTGCGAGACAGTGCGCCGGCGGGCATCGGCCTCGATGAGCTGTCGATGGGCATGTCCGGCGATTACGCCCTGGCGATTGCCGAGGGCTCTACCGAGGTGCGCGTGGGCACGGCCATATTCGGCAAGCGCGATACGCCCGACAGCCAGTACTGGCCGGGAGCGGCCGGCACCGGATGAATCAGGAACCCGGTGTCGTCTCCATCCAGTCGCAGCTGGTGTTCGGCCATGCCGGCAACAGTGCGGCCGTGTTCCCGCTGGAATATGCCGGCATCCCGGTGTGTGCGGTGCCGACCGTCCTGTTCAGCAACAATCCGCACTATCCGTCGATGGTCGGCGACGTCATCCCGCCGGCGCAGGTCGGCGAGCTGCTGACGGCACTGCTCGATCGCCAGCCGCCGGCGAACATCCGCGCCGCGATCAGCGGCTTCCTCGGTGCCGCCGGCATCCCGCCACACATCGCGACCTTTGTTGAAGCGGTGCAGGCCGGCAACGCGGACTCACTGTACGTGCTCGATCCGGTCATGGGGAGCCGCGAAGTCGGCGATGTCGTCGATGCCGCCACCTTCGCCGGCATCCGCGACCTGCTTTTGCCGCTGGCGGACATCGTCGTGCCCAACGACTACGAACTCGAACGCCTGACCGGACTGCCGACCGATACGCCGGCACGTGCACGCGTTGCCGCGGAGCAGCTGCTGGCCGGCGGTGCGAGCGAGGTGGTGGTCACGGGCATCGGTCCGAGCGGCGCCGACACCCTCGACTGCATCGCCGTCACGGCCGATGCCGCCTGGCAGATCGAGACGCCGCGCCTGCCGGTACAACCCGTGGGCACGGGTGATGTGGTGACCGCGCTGTACACCGCCGCCCGCCTGCAGTCACGGCCGGTCGACGAGGCGTTGGCACGGGCAGTATCCGGCACCTTTGCCGTGGTGGCGTCGATGCACGCCCGCGGCCTGCGCGAGATGCCGCTGGCGCAGTGCGGCCCAATGCTGTACGACCCGCCGCGGCGCTTTCCGGTGCACCCGCTGGCGTAACGCGACCCTGGACGCAGGCCGCCCGGATTCCGGGGCAGGCGCTTACAGCGCGGGCTCGATGGCCTGCAGGCGCTGATAGGTCTGCTGCTGTCCCAGCAGATCCGCCAGCGTGTAATGGTTCAGGCGCTCGATGAAGGCGCCGCGCGCATCGTCGAGCGCATGCTTGAGCGAGCAGCCGCCGCACAGTGGACAGGGTTGGCGCTCGCAGTCGATGATGCTGAGAGAGTGTTCCAGCGCGAGCACGACCTCGCCAATGCGAATCTCGGCCGGTTCACGCGCCAGCGTCATGCCGCCGGCGCGGCCGCGGGAGGTTTCCAGGTAGCCGACCTGCGCGAGCCGATGCACCACCTTGCGCAGATGTTCCAGCGAGATATCGTAGGCACTGGCGATTTCGCGCAGCGTCACCCGGCGGTCGGCATGGACGCCGGTATACATCAGTACCCGTACGCCGTAGTCAGTCAGGCTGGTGAGTTCCATGCGCGCCTCCGCTCGCGACTTCCGGGCCCCATGGTACTGCAGGTGGGGCCGGGTTGGGCGGCAAGTCTGCTCACCGGTTGCACAAAAGATGTACTATAAGTACATTAATTGAAATCCGAAACAGGGCCGCGTTGCGCCATGACCTACGTTGTCACGGAAAACTGTATCAAGTGCAAGTACACCGACTGTGTCGAGGTGTGCCCGGTCGACTGTTTCCATGAGGGGCCGAATTTCCTCGCCATCGATCCGGAGGAGTGCATCGACTGCTCGCTATGCGAGCCGGAGTGTCCGGCCGAGGCGATCTATTCGGATGATGATCTGCCGCCGGAACTGGAACACTTTCTCGGTATCAATGCGGAATTGGCGCCGAAGTGGCCGGTCATTACCGCGCAGAAGGACCCGCTGCCAGACGCCGATGCATGGTGCGGCCAGCCCGGCAAACTCGACCAGCTTGAACGCGACTGGCCGGACGCGGGCGCGGACACGGCAGCAGAGACGGAGACCTCTCCGTAACCGGGATATCTCGCCGCTGGCTGATCCAGATCAAGGCCGCTGCGCAGTGCGAGCGCTACGCTGTGAATTACTGGGACCTCCGCTGCTTGTCATGACTCAGCCGACAGGTCTGCTGTCCGGCACCCCCTTGCCCCCGGCCCCACCGGGGGCGATTTTTTCCGCGATACGCCTCACGCGTGTCTCCTGCCACATGACTCGCGCGGCGCGTACGCATGGCCTGCTGACGCGCGATGCCGGCTTGCATGTGATCGCCGCGGCCGCCGCCGCTGATGCCGATCAGCCAGCGTTCGGCCGTGCGTGTCCGTGCATTCCTTGCCGACTTGATCCAGATCAATGGGCTGGCGGTCTCGCTGCACTAGAATTCGGGGTGGATGGCCTGCAGCGTATTCAGCCCGGAATCGCAGGGGGCGCGACAGGCTTGTGATCGCACAATAATGACGAAGGGGGGAAACCGCATGAGCGCGCAAAAGCCCGTTGGCGCATTGGTGATCGTGGGGTTCCTCGCGGTCGTCATTCTCGTTTCCTGGTTCGGAATGTACGCGATCTTCACGGGAAGGAGCTGAGCCATGGCCGATGCCGATCATGACACGCACCGGATGATCGCCCGCTTCGAGAATTTCTGGATCGCGTTCTCCATCGTCCTGCTCGTCGTGTTCGTGGTGCTGGTATTCCACGCCGTGAGCATGCATGGCGGCCAGATCGGCAAGGCCGAATCGCGCCAGCCCGTTGACGACATTCTTGCCATGCCCGAGTTCGCCCAGCCGGATGTCCGTGTTGGCGACAACGGCAGGGTCGAAGCCTCGGTGGTCGCGCGCGCGTTCAGTTTCGAGCCGAGTGTGATCGAGGTGCCTGCCGACACGGAGGTGACCTTTCGCCTGACCAGCACGGATGTGATCCACGGCTTCCAGGTCAAGGGCACCAACATCAATGTGGAGCTCATCCCCGGCGAGATCGCTGAATTGACCTATACCTTCCGCGAGCCGGGCGATTACCCGCTGATCTGCAACCAGTACTGCGGTGCGGCCCATCACAACATGATCAACACCGTGCGTGTGGTGTCGGCAGAGGAATTCGGCGCCGAGCCGGAGGCGGCTGATGAACCGGCCGATCCCGATGCCTGGCAAGCGCGTGGTGAGCAGATCTATGCGAATCAATGCGTGGCCTGTCATCAGGCCGATGGCAGTGGTCGCCAGGGAGTCTTCCCACCGCTTGCGGGTCATGTCCCCGACCTGGCCAACGCGGAGGGTGGCCGTGACTATCTCATCGACGTGGTGCTGTACGGCGTGGCCGGCCCCATGGAGGTGGACGGGGTCGGCTATGGCGGACACATGCCCGCGTTCGGGCGTCTGTCGGATGAAGATGTCGCGGCGGTCGTCAATCACATGGCGCATGCCTGGGACAACGACGAGGACCTGGCCGACGACTTCGCGCCCGTGACCCCCGATGAGGTCGCCGAGCAGCGAGACCGCGGTCTCGCGCCCGGGGATGTACTGGAACTGCGTCCATCACTGGACTGAACCGGCAACAGGAGTCGCACGCAATGGCAACCGTAATGAACCCCGTTGAAGCGAGCGATCGTGCGGTGCAGGGACCGCCCGAGCGGCGTCTGACCCTCGCCTTCCTGGGTGTCGGCCTGGCGGCAATGCTGCTGGGATTCCTGCTCGGTCCGCCGCAGGCACTGAATTATGCCGGCATCAATATCTACGACTATCTGCCGCTGGCGAGTTACTACCAGGGGCTGACATTGCACGGCGTCCTGATGGCGCTGGTATTCACCAGCTACTACATCTGCGGCCTGTTGCTGTACCTGCCGGCGCGCGAATTGAACCTGCGCCCGCGCATGATCCCGGCATGGATCGCGTTCTGGATGATGACCATCGGCACGGTGCTGGCCGGCGTCGCCATGGTGGCGAACACGAGCAACGTCTTGTACACGCTCTATCCGCCCATGCAGGGTCACTTCGCCTTCTATCTCGGCCTGACCCTGGTGGTGGTGGCCACGCTGATCGTCGCCGCCCTGACATGGGACATGCGCCAGACCTGGAAACGGCTCAACCCGGGTCAGCCGACGCCGCTGGTGACCTACATGAGTCTGGTCACCTGGATCATGTGGGCGATCGCCTCGCTGGGCCTGGCGGCGGGCGCGCTGTTCCTGCTGCTGCCCTGGTCGCTCGGGCTGATGGACGGCGTCGACCCGCAGCTGTTCCGCACACTGTTCTGGTACACGGGCCACCCCATCGTCTACTTCTGGCTGTTGCCGGCCTATGTCGCCTGGTATGCCATCGTGCCGCGGCAGGCGGGTGGTCGCCTGATCTCGGACTCGATGGTGCGGCTGGTGTTCATCCTGTTCCTGCTGTTCTCCATCCCGACCGGGTTCCACCATCAGTACGCCGATCCCGGCATCGACGTGGGCTGGAAGCTGGTCCACAACGTGATGACGGCCTTCATTGCCATCCCCAGCCTGATCACTGCGTTCACCGTGGCGGCATCGCTGGAGAACGGGGGGCGTGCGCGCGGCGGCACTGGCGTGATGGGCTGGTTCTGGGTGTTGCCGTGGGGTAATCCCGCGTTCACCGCGTCCGTACTGGCGATGATTACATTCATCTTCGGTGGCGCAGGGGGCATGATCCTGGCGAGCATGAACCTCAATCTGGTGGTTCATAACACGGCCTTCATCCCCGGACACTTCCACATCACCGTGGGTACGGCGGTGACCATGACCTTCATGGGTCTGGCGTTCCTGCTCATCCCGCATCTGCTCGGACGCCGTCTCGGCTCGCCGCGCGCAGCACTGATGTCGGTGTGGCTCTGGTTCATCGGCATGATGACCTTTGCCCTCGGCATGCACTGGCAGGGGATTCTCGGTGTACCCCGACGCAGCCAGATCTCCGATCTGTCGAGTCATCTCGAAGGCGTCTACGCCTCGGCCCAGTTTGCCGGCGTATTCACCGGCATTTCGGCGATCATTCTTCTGTTGGCCGGTCTGTTCTTCTTCTACGCGCTGATTGCCACATGCTTCCGCCCGCGCACGGATGGTGAGCCGGCCGACATCCAGTTCACCGAGTGCATCTCCGGCAGCCATGATGAAAACGGCCAGCCGCGACGCTCGGTGATGGTGATGGAACGGTTGGGTCTGTGGACCTTGGTCACCGTGATCATCATCGCCATCGCCTACCTGCCGACGATCATCGAACAAATCATCGGCTACCAGGCAGTGCCCGGCATGCAGTTGTGGTGAC
>CAZJGZ010000104.1:0-4825 GCA_964545695.1 uncultured Ectothiorhodospiraceae bacterium
GCGACCCGGTGCGCGTGCGCACAGGGGGAAACACATGTCCGCAAGTGCCGTTTCGTCGACCTCGACGAAACCGGGTCTTCTGCTGGTCGATGACGATCCGCTCATTCGCGACAGCTTTGCCTACATGTTGCGACCGGATTACTCGGTCCATCTGGCGGAATCGCGGTCCGAGGCCAACGAGATCATCCGCCAGCTCGATATCCAGCCCCAGCTTGCGCTGGTCGATCTGGGTCTGCCGCCCTATCCGCACAAGCCGGATGAAGGCTTTCAGCTGGTGGGGGAGTTGCTCGCGATCAACCCGCGCATGCGCGTGCTGGCGCTCTCGGGTCAGGACGAGCCAGCCAATCTGCGCCATGCATTCGCCCTCGGCGCGGCCGATTTCATTGCGAAGCCCTGCGAGGCGGAGTTGCTGAAGGCACGCCTGCAGCATCAGATCATGCTGCTGGAGGCGGAGCAGGAAGAGCAGCGCCGCCAGGGCGGCAGCGGACTTCTCGGCGACAGCGCCGCAATGGCCAGCCTGCGCAATCAGATCGAGCAGTTCGCCGATGCGCCGTTCCCGGCGCTGATCGAGGGCGAATCCGGCACAGGCAAGGAGTTGATCGCCCGCCGTCTGCACGACGCCAGTGGCCGGGCGAGCCATCCCTTCGTCGTCGTCAACTGCGCCGCGTTCACCGAGACGCTGCTCGAGGCCCAGCTTTTCGGTCACGCCAAGGGCGCGTTCACGGGGGCGCAGACCGCGCGGGCGGGATTCTTCGAGGAAGCCGGCGAGGGCACGCTGTTTCTGGACGAAATCGGCGAGATGCCACTGGAACTGCAGTCGCGGCTGCTGCGCGTGATCGAATCGGGCGAGTACTACCGCGTGGGCGAAACCCGGCCGCGCCACTCCGCGGCGCGCCTGATCACGGCGACCAACAAGGAGCTCGCCCGCGAGGTCGAAGCGGGGCGCTTCCGCCATGATCTGTATTATCGCCTCGGCATCCTGCCGATCCATGTCCCGCCGCTGCGCGAGCGCGACGGTGATGCGCTGGCCCTGCTGACGCACTTCCAGGAGTTCTATACCGGGACCGTGCCGCCGTTCTCCCTGTCGACCGAGGCGCGCGAGCTGTGGGAGCGCTACCGCTTCCCCGGCAATGTCCGCGAATTGCGCAATATTGTCATCCGCCTGGGCACGCGCTATCCCGGCGCGACGATTACCCGCCAGGAGCTGGAGGCCGAGCTGGACCCGCTGGCGGCGAACCCGGCCGGCGGCAGTGGCAAGGCCGCGGGAGACGGCGCAGCGATCGACACCAATGGCATCATGCCGACGTCAGCGGCCGCGCGCGCCAGCCTCGAGGCCGGCGCCTTCGACCTCGACGCCTACCTCGAGCAGGTCGAACTGGTCTTCATCGAGGCCGCGCAGGATCTGAGCGACGGCAACCTCAGCCGGGCGGCAAAAATGCTCGACGTGAATCGCACCACGCTGTACAGCAAGATCGATCGCCTGCGGGAGCGCCGGGGATGACGGTGGCACGCGCATGTCCATTGCACTGGCGCCGGGGTCATGCTGCCGGGAGGCGTTAGCGCATGTACCTCGACCACTTCGGACTGGATGCCGAGCCATTCCGGATCACCCCGGATACACGCGCTTTCTATCCGGGTGCCGACCGCGGTGCAGTGCTGGAAGCGCTGGTGTGGGCCGTCGAACATGGCGAGGGCATCGTCAAGGTGGTGGGGGAAGTCGGAGCGGGGAAGACCATGCTCTGTCGCATGCTCGCGCGCAGTCTGCCCGAGCATGTCAGTGTCGCGTACGTCGCCAATCCGGGACTGACTCCCGCCGAAATCGCGCCGGCCATCGCCGGCGAGCTCGGTGTCGAGGTGCCGGGCGATGACCGCCTGGGTGCGCTCAATGCACTGCAGAACCACCTCGTGGAGGAGCATGGCAACGATCGCCAGGTGGTCGCCTTCATCGAAGAGGCGCAGAACATGCCGGTGGAGACGCTCGAGGAGCTGCGGCTGCTGTCGAACCTGGAGACGGATGACGCCAAGCTGCTGCAGATCGTCCTGTTCGGCCAGCCCGAGCTCGATGCCAAGCTGGAAGCGCGCGAGATCCGGCAGCTGCGCGAACGCATCACGCATGCCTTCGACCTGCGTCCGCTGCGTACCGCCGACGCCGCCGAGTACCTCAACTTCCGCCTGCGCGCCGTCGGCTACCGGGGGCCCGACCTGTTCACGCGCGCGCTTGGACGCCAGGTCAACCGCAAGGCGCATGGCCTGATCCGGCGGTTGAACGTGCTCGCGGACAAGACCCTGATGGCGGCTTTTGCCGAAGGCAGTCACACCTTGCGATCGCGGCATGTGCGCCGGGCCGCCCGTGACCTGCAGCCGCCCCGGCGCGCCGGCTGGTCGCTGCGGCGGATGCTCGGCCTGGCGGCCAGCCTGGTGGTCGGTGTGCTGGGCGCAGTTATTGCTTGGGAAATATGGCTGAGCGATAGCCGAGCGGACCATGTGCTGCACGCCGAGGTGCAGGAACGAACGACGATGGATGTCGCTGCTCCGGAGGGGGATGGGCAATGAAGGAAACCGCGATTGCCGAGCTGTCGGCGCAGTCAGCCGCGCGACGATTCTTCTCCTCGCCGGGAGGCACCTTGATGCCATTGGCCGGGGTGCTGGCGGCGCTGTTGATCAGCGCTTGCGCGACCCCGTCGGAGCGCGACACCGACGCCGAGGCGGGGCAGCAGGATGCGCAGACTTCCGCGGTGTCGCGCACGGCGGGCGACGACAGCCGGGAGGGCCGCCATCTGCAGGCGCCGGAGCCCGGCGCCGACGGCTTGCCGGATACCGTGGGGAATATCCCTGCACCGGTGACCGCGGCGCCGTCCGTCCCCGAGCCCCGTCCGAGCGAGACCGGCGAGCGCTACACGGTGGTGGTCAACAACGTACCGGTCGACGAGTTGCTGTTCTCGCTGGCGCGCGATGCCGATCTCGAGATCGACATCATTGGCGACATCGATGGCCGCGTCACGCTCAATGCCATCGATCAGCGCCTGCCCCGGCTGCTCCAGCGGATTGCCGCCCAGGCGCCGATCCGTTATCGCATGCAGGACGATTATCTGGAGATCGCGGCGGACGAGCCCTACCTGGAGACCTACCCGGTCCCCTACGTCAACGTCGAGCGGTCCACTGACACCGAGCTCGATACCTCCACCCAGATCGAACAAAGTGCCCTCGGCGATGGCGCCGGCTCCCAGGGCAATCGCTCGCGTACGGAGATGCGCAGTTCGAGCAGCAATCAGTTCTGGCGTTCGCTGGAGCGCAACCTGTCCAATCTGCTCGATGTCGAGGTGTCGCGCGATCCCGAGGGCGTCGGCTCGCGCCATGTCATCGTCAACCGTGAGTCGGGGTACATCACGGTGCGCGCCACGCAGAAGCAGCACCGCGAAGTGCAGCGTTTCCTTGATCAGGTCATTGCCTCGGCCCGGCGCCAGGTGCTGATCGAAGCCACCGTGGTAGAGGTCGAGCTCAGCGATCGCTTCCAGCGCGGCGTCGACTGGTCGCTGATCAGCGAGGGCGACGACGGTTTCGACTTCGTGCAGAGCGTCACCGGCACCAATCTCGCCGGCGCGTTCGGGCTTCCCAGCCCCGATTCGGCGGGTGATCCCGGCATGGCGATCGGCTTTCGCGATTCCGACTCCGGCGCGGGTGACCTGCGGGCCACGCTGCAGGCGCTGGAGACCTTCGGCGATGTCCGCGTGGTGTCGAGTCCGCGCATCACCGCCCTGAACAACCAGCAATCGATTCTCAAGGTGGTCGACAACACGGTGTTCTTCACGGTCGAGGTGGAAACCACCACCCGCGCGGACATCACCGACCGGGTGTTCGACACCCAGGTCAACACCGTTCCCGTCGGCCTCGTGATGTCCGTCACGCCCTACATCGGCGACGATGACGAAGTCCTGCTCAATGTCCGCCCGACGGTGTCGAGCATCCTCGGCTTTGTCGACGATCCGAACCCCGACCTGGCCGAGGCCAATGTGGTCAATCAGATCCCCGAGATCCAGGTGCGCGAGCTGGAATCGCTGTTGCGGGTGGAATCGGGGCAGACGGCCGTGCTCGGGGGCTTGATGCAGGACTCGCTGGACGAGAGCCGGCGCGGCATCCCGCTGCTGCAGGACCTGCCGCTGTTCGGTGGGCTTTTCTCCTACCGCGAGGATCGCACGGAAAAGACCGAGCTGGTCATATTCCTGCGCCCCACCGTTGTGCGCGCGGCCAGCCTCGAAGGCGACTACCAGAACTACCAGCAATTCCTGCGCAATAACGACCCCGAGGACTGGACGCGGTGAGTCTGCTGCTCGACGCCCTGCAGCGCGCCGGCAAGGGCCGCCAGTCGCCTTCGCCGGATCCGGCGGGCGTGGTTGCCTACGAAGCCTCCGGCCCCGCGCAGGCCGTGTTCCGCAGCACCGATGGTGAGCGGCGCCGTGCCCGCAACCGGCGGGCCCTGGGCATATTGCTCGGGTTTTGCGTGCTCGCCGCCGGCGCCACTGCCGGCTGGTTCTACTGGCAGGATCTGCGCTCTGACACCGCGCGCGATCTCGCCGCTTACGACCTCGATCGTACAACCGCGCCGCCGGACGATCTCGAGCCCGTCGAACCGATTGCCGCAGGCGAAGAGGACACACCGGATGAGGACGAGATCGCCGCGGCGGACGTGGAAGCCGAACAGGTGATCGCCGAATGGCAGGCTACCGTCGCTGCGGTTGCCGCCGCAGAGGTGGCCACGGAACCGGAACCGCAGGCCGCCGTTGATGAGTCGACGCCGGAGGCTGCCGAGCCCGAGCCCGAGCCCGAG
>CAZJGZ010000104.1:4925-8885 GCA_964545695.1 uncultured Ectothiorhodospiraceae bacterium
CCGAGCCCGAGCCCGAGCCCGAGACCGAAGTCGAGACGGCACCGGCGGCCGAACCCGCCGAGCCCGAGCCCGATGCGCGCACGACCGAGGCGCCCGAAACCACCCGCGAACCTGCCGATACCACCGCCAGCGCCGAGCGTACGGCGATGCCGATGGTCCAGCGTTCGCAGACGCGGTCATCGCTCGACGAATCCCTGCACAGTGGTTACCAGGCCCTGCAGCAGGGCGACCTGCGGCGCGCCGGTGAGGCCTACAATGACGCCCTCGCCGAACAGCCCGACAATCGCGATGCCCTCCTGGGGGCCGCCGCCGTGGCCCAGCATCGGGGCGATCTCGCCACGGCGCGCACCCATTACGCGCGCATCCTCGCGGACCAGCCGGATGATCCGCACGCCCGTGCCGGCCTGCTCGCGCTTGATGGCGTGAGCGATCCGCGGCGCAGTGAATCCGAACTGAAAATGCTCCTGCGCGAGCACCCCGACTCGCATGCCGTGCACTTTGCGCTGGGCAACCTGTATGCCGCCGAGTCGCGCTGGGGGAGCGCGCAGGAGGCCTATTTCGAAGCGCGCCGCGGCGATGCGGACAATCCGGATTACGCCTTCAATCTGGCGGTTGCGCTGGACCACCTGGGCCAGCGCGCCGCCGCACGCGAGCACTACGAACAGGCGCTGGAACTGGCCGAGGGGCGCAGCACCGCCTTTGCGCCAGCGACCGCGCGTGCCCGTGTCGACGCCCTGCGGTGAATTGATGGACCTGCCGACCAAAGATTCGCACAAACGCCTGGGTGAGCGCCTGGTGATTGCCGGCATCATCAGCTCCGACCAGCTGCGCATTGCCCTGACCGAGCAGCACAGCGCCGATGAACCGCTGGGCCGAATCCTGGTCCGGCTCGGGTTCGTCACCGAAGCCGTCATGCGCGAACAGCTCGGCCAGGCCCTGGGCCAGGAGAGCGTGGCGCTGGACACGGTGGTTCCGGACCCGGCGGCGATCGCGCTCGTGCCCAAGACCCTGGCGCAGCGTTACGGCATCGTCCCCGTGAGTTGTCGCGCCGACCTGCAGCAGCTCGCCGTGGCCATGAGCGATACCTTCAATCTGCTCACGCTGGATCGCCTGCGCGCCCATATCGGCACCGACTACGAGCTGCGCCCGCTGCTTGCCGGCGAGGTCGAGATCGACGAGGCCATCGACCGCTTCTACGGCTACGAACTCTCCGTCGACGGCATCCTCCACGAGATCGAGACCGGCGAGATCGACTACGCCAGTCTGCAGACCGAGACCGGCGAATACAGCCATCCCCTCGTCCGCCTGGTCGATGCGGTGCTCGCGGACGCGGTCAAGCGCGAGGCTTCGGATATCCACTTCGAGCCGGAGGATGGCTTCCTGCGCATCCGCTACCGGGTCGATGGCGTGTTGCGCCAGATCCGCAGCCTGCACATGAACTTCTGGTCGCCGATCGCCGTCCGCCTGAAGGTGATGTCGGGAATGAACATTGCCGAGACAAGGGCGCCCCAGGACGGTCGCATCTCGCTGTCCATCGGCGGGCACATCATCGACTTTCGTGTTTCCGCGGTGCGCACCACGCACGGGGAAAACATCGTGCTGCGCATCCTCGACCGCCACAAGGGGATCCAGACGCTGGAGTCCCTCGGGTTCGACGAAGCCACGCAGCACAAGATCGAGCTGATGATGGACCGGCCCGAGGGGATCATCCTCATCACCGGGCCAACCGGAAGCGGCAAGACGACGACGCTCTATTCGATGCTGCAGCGACTGAACACCGAAGAGGTCAATATCGTCACGCTGGAAGACCCGGTCGAATATCCGATGCCGATGGTCCGCCAGAGTTCGGTCAATGAAGCGGCCAAGCTCGACTTCGCCAGCGGCATTCGCAGCCTGATGCGCCAGGACCCGGACATCATGCTGATCGGCGAGGTCCGCGATGAACCGACAGCCACCATGGCCTTCCGCGCAGCCATGACCGGCCACCAGGTCTACTCGACCCTGCATACCAACTCCGCGCTCGGCGCGATCCCGCGTCTGCTCGATATCGGCATCCTGCCCGACGTCATGGCCGGCAATATCATCGGCGTAATGGGGCAGCGGCTGGTGCGGCGGTTGTGTGATCACTGCAAGGAGCCCTACAGCCCGGATGAGCGCGAGCGCCGGCTTCTCGGTGTGGGCGCCGACGAAGACATCACCCTCCACCGTCCCGTGGGCTGCAATCACTGCAACCAGCGCGGCTACCAGGGCCGCTTGGCGCTGATGGAAGTGCTGCGCATGGATGCGGAACTCGATGACTACATCGCCCGCCGCTCCACGCTCAAGGAGCTGAGTGAGCTCGCCTTCAACAAGGGCTTTCAGCCGCTCGCGGTAGACGGCATTCGGCGCGCGCGAGATGGCGATACCTCATTGAGCGAAGTGACGCGCGTCATCGATCTCACGAGTCGATTGTAGATGGATACCTATCGCTACAAGGCAGTGGATCCGGGCGGCCGTACCATGAGCGGAACCATGGATGCCGCCAATCTCACCGACCTGGAGATGCGCCTCGGCCGCATGGGCCTCGACCTGATCAACGGCCGCACGATTTCGCGCCACGGCTTCCTGTCGCGCTTCAAGCGCGTATCGCGCGCCGAGCTGATCAATTTCTCGTTCCACCTCGAGCAGTTGCTCAATGCCGGCGTGCCCATCGTTGATGCGCTGCGCGACCTCGGCGGCACGATCGATGATCCCGGCTTCCGCGACGTCGTGGCTGAGGTCGTCGAATCGATCGAGGGCGGCAAGACCTTCTCCGAAGCGCTCAGGGCCTTTCCGGGGGTGTTCAGCAAGGTTTATGTGTCCATGGTCCGCGTCGGCGAGGAGAGCGGCCGTCTGCCGCAGGTGCTCAATGACCTTGCCGGCATGCTGCGCTGGCAGGATGAACTGCTGTCGTATGCCAAGCGGGTGATGATCTATCCCACGCTGGTGTTTGTCGTGGTGAGTGGTGTGATTGCATTTCTGATGATCTACCTCGTGCCGCGGCTCACCAGTTTCCTGTCCTCCATGGGCGCCGAGATTCCGACCCATACGCGTGCACTGATCGCCGTGTCGGATTTCCTGGTCGCGTGGTGGTGGGCATTGCTGACCGTCATCATCGTCACACCGATCCTGATTCGTTACCTCTGCAGCGCGAGCCCGCGATTTCGCTATCGCTGGGATGACTTCAAGCTGCGCATCTGGCTGTTCGGTGATCTCGGATCGAAGATCCGCCTCGCTCGCTTCTCCAATTACTTCGCCCTGATGTATGCCTCGGGTATCAGCGTACTCGAAGCCTTGCGGTTGTCACGCGAACTCATGGACAACGTGGTTTTCGAGCAGGCCCTGGAGCGGGTGCACAACCAGATTGCGGAAGGGCGCAACATCAGCGAGGCATTCGCCGCTGCCGGCATGTTTCCCCCGCTGGTCGTGCGCATGATGAAGGTGGGCGAGACCAGCGGATCACTCGACAACGCCCTGTACAACGTGAGCTATTTCTACTCGCGCGAGGTGCGCGAAGCGGTCGAGCGCCTGCAACCGGCCATCCAGCCGGTGCTCACGGTCATACTCGGTGCACTCGTCGGCTGGATCATGCTGGCAGTGCTCGGGCCGGTCTACAACACCATCACATCGATGCCGATGTAGGAGCCGGTCATGAGCAAGCGCATTGCCTTCTTCCCCGGTCACCGCATGCTCGCCTACGAGTGGGAGCGGGGCCGATGCGTGCGGGCATTGGCCTTCGAGCCCGATGAGGACGGCATGCACGGCTTCCGCGCATGGTTGCGGGAAGCGCCGCGGCAACCCCTCATGCTGCTGATCGACGTGATCGAGGAAGAGTTTCACGTCGAGCACGTACCTCATGTCATCGGCCGCGATCGCATCGACCTCTACAACCGTGCGGCGGAAAAGCGTTTCCGCTCGACGCCCTATCGTTATGTGAAGCGT
>CAZJGZ010000105.1:0-3423 GCA_964545695.1 uncultured Ectothiorhodospiraceae bacterium
CCGCGTCCACGCCGACGGCAGCCCGCGTCTGACCTTTGCCGGCATCGGCGTCTACACGCCCGAACTGTTTCGCGATCTGGCTGATGGCGTCGCCGCCCTCGGTCCGCTGCTGCGCGCCGCGGCACAGGCGAACCGCGTCGCCGGCGACTACTACGCCGGGCGCTGGCATGATGTCGGCTCACCCGAGCGCCTGGCGACCCTGCGCGCGGAACACGCGGCCGGGGTTTCCTGATCACCCGCCGGTTGCGGCATCATGTCGCTCCGGCCGCCAAGGATTACGCCCCAGGATTACGCCCGAGGATTGCACCATGGGACAGGACATCGCCAGCCGCTCGTTCACCGATGCGGACTTCGCGGCTTTCACGGAAGCCCTTCGGCGCGAGACCGAGACGCTGGAATCCTGGCTCGCGGACGGCCGCTTTTCCGAAGAACATCCGGTAGGTGGTTTCGAGCTGGAGGCGTGGCTGACCGACCCGGAATTCCGCCCGGCGCCGCTCAATGACGTCGTCCTTGAACGCATGGACGACCCGCTGCTCACCACCGAGCTGGCGCGCTTCAACATCGAACTCAACACCGAGCCGTGCACACTGGCCGATGCCGCGCTCGGGCGCATGCAGGCCGGCCTCGATGACACCTGGCAGCGCTGTCGCAACGGCGTCGCCGGTGTGGGCGGGCGCCTGGTCACCATCGGCATCCTGCCCACAGTCGGGCAGGCCGATCTCACACGGGCGGCGATGACGCCGATCGCGCGCTTCGGCGCGCTCAACGATCAGGTGCTGCGCCAGCGCGATGGCCGTGACCTCGAGATCGACATCGTCGGCCACGAGCACCTGCGCACGACCCATCCCGATGTCATGCTGGAGTCGGCGGCCACCTCCTTCCAGGTCCACATGCAGGTGCCGGCGAGCCGGGCGGCGGACTACTTCAATGCGTCGATCCTGGCGTCGGCCCCGATCGTCGCCGCCGGCGCGAACTCGCCCTACCTGTTCGGTCGTGACCTCTGGGCGGAAACGCGCATTCCACTGTTCGAACAGGCCGTGGAGACGGGCGGCTTCGATGCCGCCGCACACGGACCGCCGCGACGTGTGGGCTTCGGGGCGGGCTTCCTGCGCCAGTCGGTCGGCGAGTGCTTCCGCGAAAACCTGGAACATTTCCCGGTACTGCTGCCGATGTGCTTCGATGAAGCGGACAGTGGCCATCTGCCCCATCTGCAACTGCAGAACGGCACCATCTGGCGGTGGAACCGACCGCTGATCGGCTTCGACGCCGCGGGCACCCCGCATATCCGCATCGAACACCGTACGCTGCCGGGCGGCCCCACGGGCATCGACGCCATCGCCAACGCCGCGTTCTACTACGGCATGGCGCACTTCTACGGCAGCGAACCCGGCCAGGCCGCAACCACGCTGGCGTTCCCGGCCGCGCGCGACAACTTCTACCAGTGCGCTCGCCATGGCCTGGAGGCCCGCGTCGTGCGCGCCGACGGCAGCCACGAAAACGTCGACCGCATGATCGGCGAGCGCCTGCTGCCGTGCGCCCGCCAGGGGCTGCGTGATCTCGGCCTCGACAGCAGCGAAGTTGACCGCTACCTCGGGATTATCGAAGATCGGGTACGCAGCGGTCGCAATGGCGCGGCCTGGCAGCGCGCCTGGTGCCAACGCCATGGTCGCGACATGGCCGCCCTGACCGCCGCCTACGCCGAGCGTCAGGCCACGGGCGAGCCGGTCCATCTCTGGCCGCTGTAACGCCACGGCTTTCGTGGCTGCTGCACGATTATCACTACCACGCTGATGGCCGACCCGGTGCAGGGCGCTTGCCCGAAACCGTAGCCGCCAGCGCCATTCTGCAACGGAGACCGATGACCACTCTGGAACACCGCGAAGACCTGCCGCCCGGCTTCCTCGAAGCCGGCGCGCGCGATCTGCACCGCATCCTGTCCGGGCCGACACTGATCGACCTGCCCGGTGAACGTGGCGACACGCTGTTCGTCAGCCTGCTCCAGCATGGCAACGAGGACACTGGCCTGCGCGCGGTGCAGCGCCTGCTGCGTGCCTATGGCAACGAGCCGCTGCCGCGCCCGTTGACGCTGTTCGTGGCCAATCCCATGGCCGCGCGGGAAGGCCACCGGCGGCTGGACGGGCAGCCGGACCTCAATCGCTGCTGGCCCGGCACCGAGGTCGCCGCCAATGAAGCCACGGCATTGCTTGCGGATGTCGTCGACCGTGTCCGCGAGCGCTCGCTGTTCGCGAGCGTCGACATCCACAACACCAGCGGGCGCAACCCGGTCTATGCCTGCGTCAATATCCTCGACGACAGCTGCCTGCAACTGGCCGCGCGCTTCAGCCGCACCATCGTCTATTTCACCCGCCCGCGCGGGCTGCAGGCCCAGGCCTTCCTCGGCCTCTGCCCGTCCGTCGTGCTCGAATGCGGTCGCCCCGGCGACGAGGCCGGCATCGAGGCCGCGCATGGCTATCTTGAAGACCTGATGACGTTGCAGGCGCTGCCGCCGGGACGACCACCGGCGGCCAGCATGGATCTGCTGCGCAGTGTCGGCGTGGTCCACATCCCGCACAACGTGCGGTTCTCGTTCGAGGAGAACGACACGGACGCGGAACTCGCGCTCGACCCCGAGCTCGACCGCTTCAACTTCCGCGAACTCCCTGCCGGCACCCCGTTCGGCTACGCCAGCAACGGCTCGTGGCCGATACGCATGGTCGGGCCGGCCGGCACGGAGGTCACCGACACCTTCTTCGAAGTCACCGACGGCGCCCTCCGCCTGCGCCGCAGCGCCACCCCGTCACTGCTCACCCTCGACCCCCGCATCATCCGCCAGGACTGCCTCTGCCACTTGATGGAAGCCTTCACCCCCGACGCCGCGTAAGGTCCGTGGGTGATGCAGCCCGTCGAGCTACCTCGCGTGAAGCTCGCGAAGAAAAGGAAAATCTGGTTGGCGTTCTTTGCGTGCCTGGCGTGATTGCTTCGGTTCAGCACGATAGTGGTGACGCGCCAGACCGGAATCTCGCGGCGGCGCGGAGCCCGCAGAGGAAAACCCTTCTCCGCGAGCTCCGCGACTCTGCGAGAGTTTATTCACGATGTTGGTTGATCACATGCGCTCGATAATTCACGCCAAGGCGCCAAGCACGCGAAGAGAAAATGATTCCTTGGCGTTCTTTGCGCGCTTGGCGTGATTGCTTCGGCTCAGCCGGATAGCGATGACGCACCGAACCGGAATCTCGCGGAGGCGCGGAGCCCGCAGAGGAAAATCCTTCTCCGCGAGCTCTGCGACTCTGCGAGAGTTTATTCACGGTGCTGTTTGATCACATGCGGACAATAATTCACGCCAATTCGGCAAGCACGCCAGGAAGGCAATGATGTTCTTCGCGAGCTTCGCGCCTTCGCGAGAGGTCCAGGCGTCAAAGCCCG
>CAZJGZ010000105.1:3523-8878 GCA_964545695.1 uncultured Ectothiorhodospiraceae bacterium
ATGATGTTCTTCGCGAGCTTCGCGCCTTCGCGAGAGGTCCAGGCGTCAAAGCCCGCGACGGCCGTCAGCCCGACCAGCGGAACAGGCGGGCGCCGATGGCGAGGAGGGCGGCGCTCATGGCGAGGAGGATGGCGAGGTGGTGGGCGATGGCGTTGATGCCGGCGCCGTCGAGCATGACGGCGCGGGCGGCGTCGATCAGGTGGGTCAGGGGCAGTAGCAGGGTCAGCTGTTGCAGCCAGGGATGCAGGCCTTCGGTGGAGAACCAGACGCCGCTCAGGATCATCATCGGCCAGCTGAACATGTTGAGCAGGCCGCCGGCGAGCTCCTCGCTGGCGGTGCGCGCGGCGATGATCAAACCGAGGGCGATCAGGCAGATGGCGCCGACGGCGTAGACCAGCAGCAGGAGCAGATAACTGCCGTGGACCGGGATGTCGAGCAGCAGATGGCTGCCGAGGAAGATGACGCTGGTGGTGACCAGCAGGATCAGCAGCCTGGAACCGAGCTGGCCGCAGAGGAATTCAAGTGCCGTCAAAGGCGTGGCGCTCAAACGCCGCAGCACCCCATTCTTGCGGTAACGCACGATGACGAAACCGACCCCGAACAGCGCGGTGAACATCATGTTCATGCCCAGCAGTCCCGGCAGGAGCCAGTCGACATAGCGAATGGTCTCGCCGGGCACGGTCTCGCGCCGCCAGTCGGGGTGGTCGAGATCGATGCCGTGCAGTGCGCGTTCCAGCAGGTAGCCGGTGGGTGAATCGTCGCTGACCCAGTAGCGCCCCTGTTGCGGATCGACCAGCAGGTGCAGGCGGTGGCGCTGGACGCGCTCGATACCGGAATCGATGTCGGTGACCGCGACATGATCGACGTGATCGAGCCCGGTGGTCGGCACCTCATCGGTGTCGGCCTCAACGACGACGCCGACGGTCTGGCGATCGGGCGTGCCATCGGAGAACGCGAAGGCAAAGCCGAACACCAGCACCAGCGGCAGACCGAGGGTCCAGATCAGCGCGGCGCGATCGCGCACGAACTCGCGATTGCGCGCGGCGAACACGGAATGGACACGGCGCAGGTTCATCCGCGCAGCGCCCGGCCGGTGAGTTCGAGGAACAGATCCTCGAGCGTGCGTTCACGCACGCGCAGTCGATCAAGACAGGCACCGGACTGGATCAGGGCATCGAGGGCGGCACGCACATCGCGCGTGAAGATCTCGACCCGGTCGCCGACGTCCACCAGCGTACCCGCGCCGGCCGGCTCCGCCGCACCAAGATCGGCGCGCGGCAGCTCCAGCACGGTATCGCCGAAATGGCGCGCGAGCAGATCCGCCGGCGTCCCCTGCGCGATGATGCGGCCGTGGTCGACGATGGCCACCTCGGCACACAGCCGCGCCGCCTCCTCCATGTAATGCGTGGTCAGCAATACCGTCTTGCCGCGCGCGCGAATCGTTTCGACCAGGTCCCAGAAGTTGCGCCGCGACTGCGGATCGAGGCCGGTGGTCGGCTCGTCGAGGAAGACGATATCCGGATCGTTGACCAGCGCGATCGCCAGCAGCAGGCGCTGGCGCTGACCACCGGACACCTGGTTGCAGTAGCGGTCGAGGAATTCGTGCAACGCACACAGGCGGACCAGCTCATCCAGGTCGGCGCTGCGCGGGTAGAACGACGCGAACAGCGCCAGCGCCTCGCGCACGGTCATGTAATCAGGCAGCGCCGTACGCTGGAACTGGATGCCGGCGCGGTCGCGGAACGAGGCGTCCAGCGGTTTGCCGCGAAAGCGTATGGTGCCGGCATCGGGCGCGATTACGCCCTCGAGCATTTCGACCGCCGTGGTCTTGCCGGCGCCATTCGGGCCGAGCAGGCCGAGACAGGTGCCCGGCGTCAGCGCGAGATCGATGCCATCCACCGCCACCACGCCGGGAAAACGCTTGACCAGTCCCTCGGCGGCCAGGATCGGTTCGGTCACTGGCGGACGAGTGCGGCGTGCAGCGCGGCAGCACGCGCAAGCGCTGCGGATGGGTCATCGGCGAGGACATTGATATGGCCCATCTTGCGGCCCGGGCGCGGCTCGCGCTTGCCATAGAGGTGCAGGTAGGCGCGCTCTTCCCCCAGGACATCGGACCAGTCCGGATCACCGTCGCGCCAGAGGTCGCCGAGCAGATTGACCATGGCCACCGGCGTCAGCAGTCGGGTACTGGCCGGTGGCCCCCCACACAGCAGCCGCACCTGCTGCTCGAACTGGCTGGTGGCGCAGGCGTCGAGCGTGAAGTGGCCGGAGTTGTGCGGGCGGGGCGCGATCTCGTTGACGAGGATGGTGTTGTCACCGGTGACGAACATTTCCACGCCGACCACGCCGACATAATCAAGGGCATTGGCGACTTCGATCGCGGTTGCCCGCGCGCGCTCGGCCAGGTCGTCATCGATGCGCGCGGGGACGGTGCTGGTGAACAGGATGCCGTCGTGATGGACGTTTTCCGCGGGCGGATAGCTGGCAACCGCACCGTCGACGGCGCGGCAGACGATCACCGAGACCTCGCACGCCAGCGCGATGCGCTGTTCGAGAATGGCCGGTGCCTCCCCGAGCGCGGCAAACGCATCCTCGATGCCGGCAGCGTTGTCCACCTGCGCCTGGCCCTTGCCGTCATAGCCGCCGCGGGCACGCTTGAGGATGGCCGGTGTTGCCACATCCGCAACGGCCTGCTGCAGATCGGCCCGCTGCTCGACGGCGCACCAGGGCGCGGTCGGGATCGCGTGGCGATCGAGCAGGGATTTCTCGCGGATGCGGTCCTGCACTGGCGCGACGGCGGACGCTCCCGGCCGGACCGGACAGGCACTGGCCAGCGTGGCGAGCGTGTCGGCCGGCACGTTCTCGAACTCGGTCGTCACCGCCGCACAGGTCTCTGCCAGCCGATTCAGCGCCACCGGATCATCGTACGCAGCGCACACGTGCTCGGTGGCCAGTGCGCCTGCCGGGCTGTGCGGGTCGGGATCGAGCACGATCACCCCATAGCCCATGGTGCGCGCGGCGATCACGAACATCCGGCCCAGCTGGCCGCCGCCGAGCATGCCCAGGGTGGCGCCGGGCTGGATGAAAGCAGTGGGTTCGGTGGTCGTCATGTGCGTTTCCCGCCGGACTCGGCCGGACTCGGTGGCACCCCGATCTGCGGCCTGCGCATCAGGGGTAATGCTTCAATCGGGGATCCCTGTCCCTTTGCCGGGCGTCAGGTCCCGGCAATCATTGCTCCGGAAACTATTGCTCCGAAAATCATTGCTCGGAAAATCATTGTTCCGGGGGCAACGTCAACCCGAGCACGGTATCGCGCTGGCGTTCGCGCTGCGCATCCAGACGTGCGGCGAGCGCGGCATCATGGCGGGCCAGCATCTGGGCCGCGAACAGGCCCGCATTGGCAGCACCGGCCTCGCCGATGGCGAAGGTGGCGACGGGTACGCCCTTCGGCATCTGCACGATCGAGTACAGCGAGTCCTGGCCCTGAAGGTACTTCGACGGCACGGGCACGCCCAGAACCGGCACGATCGTCTTCGCCGCCAGCATCCCCGGCAGATGGGCGGCCCCGCCGGCGCCGGCGATGATGCAGGCCAGGCCACGCCCGGCCGCGGCGGCCGCGTATTCGAACAGCAGATCCGGTGTTCGATGGGCCGAGACCACGCGCGCTTCATGCGGCACATCGAGTTCGGCAAGGCGATCAACGGCATGGCGCATCACCGGCCAGTCGCTGTCGCTGCCCATTACCACGCCGACTACAGGCTCCACCATCGCCGGCCTCCTTCGGGTTGCGCCGGGAAACCGGACATTGTGCGCAAATCGCCGCAGCGACGCCAGTCACCACCGTCACCGTGTAGCGGCAAAGTCGTAATGTCCCCTTTGAACAAAGTAGAGGTGTCCCCTGGCGTTTTGTTTGAACACGCCTGCAAACCACCCCGACACCGTACGCCATACCGCCGGCGCTCCTTGCAGGTGCGCCTTGGCCCGCACCAGCGGGACAATGCGCACGGGCGTTCGGCGCCCTTGCCACGTGCATGTGCGCGTTGCGCCTGCGGCGCAAAGCGCACCTACGAGATTTGACGCATGCCGAAACGCGCTGACATCCACTCCCGGAATGGGACATTGCTACTTTGGGTTGACAGTCGCCACCGTCATCGCGGGCGTCGGCGGAGGGGCTTGCGCGCCGGCCAACGAGAAGTTTAGACTATGCTAAGTTTTGCACCTCAAGCCAAGAGATCCGCCATGACCCGCCAACGCCACCCATCCCGCATCGCCGCGCTCGCCCTGGCTGCGCTCGCCGCCTGCGTGTTGATCCCGAATGCCGCTGCCGCCAGCGAACGGCCACAGGTGGTAGCAACCTTCACGATCATCGGCGACTGGATCGACGCGGTGGGCGGCGAGCACGTCGACCTCAAGACCCTGGCGCCCGCCGGCGCAGAGGTCCATGAATGGGAGCTGAGTCCGCGCAACTTCGAAGCACTCGATGCCGCCGACATCGTGTTCGCCAACGGCCTCCAGCTCGAGCAGTGGATGGGCCAGGTCGAGGCCACCATCCGCCCGAACACGCCGATCATCCGGGTGGCCGAGGAAACCGATTACCCCGCCCAGGCGATTCGTATCGGCGACCTGGAGGGCGCCCCCGACCCGCATCAGTGGATGGACCCGCGAGCCGCCGAACGGCAGGTCGCGTTGATCGCCGAACAACTGGCGGTAATCGATCCGCCCAACGCCGAGGCATATCACGCCAATGCCGAGCGCTACCGCGAGGAGCTTCTGGCGCTGCACGCCGAGCTTGAGGACCGACTCGCCGCAATTGGGGAGGATCAACGCACGCTGATCACCAGTGAAGCGGCATTCCTCTACTTCGCCGACGCTTACGGCTTCGCACATGACGGCATCTGGGGCAGCAATGCCGAAGACGAGGGCACGCCGCGCCAGATCGCCCGCATCATCGATCTCGTGTTCGAGCGGGAGCCGCGTGCGCTGTTCTGGGAGAGCACCATCACCGACCGCTACGTACGCAGCGTCGCCGACGATACGGACACGCCGGTGGCGGGACCGCTGTACGTGGACTCGGTCGGCCCGGCCGGCAGCGGCGCCGAATCCTACATCGACATGATGCGCCACAACGCCGAGCTGCTGGTGAAGCATCTGGGCGAGTAGGTTCCGGCCAGCAACGGCCGTCCGGGCGGCGGTCGCTGGCCCCTCATCCGCTGGGGCGACTGAACCGAATATGCGTCAAATCCCGTAGGTGCGCTTTGCGCCGCAGGCGCAACGCGCACATGAACGTGACAAGGGCGCCAAACGCCCGTGCGCATTGTCCCGCTGGTGCGGGCCAAGGCGCACCTACACTGACAG
>CAZJGZ010000106.1:0-8826 GCA_964545695.1 uncultured Ectothiorhodospiraceae bacterium
GGTCGATGGAGCCGGTCGGGTCACGCGAGGTCACCACGGGCGCCTTGCGGCCTGCAGCAGCCTGGATGTCATCGCGCCACTGGATCTCGTTGCCGAGGTCCATGGACAGTTCGTTGACCGCCACGAGGGAGGTGTCGAGCGCCCCGATGGTCAGGTTGGCGCCGAATACCGGCTGCGGCACCAGATTCAGGTACGAGGGCGACGGGTTGGACTGGTCGGTCGGCTTCTCGTACAGGCCGTTGATGGTGAAGCTGATCTGCGGGATCTGCCCCACGCTCATGGTCAGCGAGAACGTCGCACGCGCCCCGAGGAGCCGATGCCGGATGCCGTCACGGAAGTACTGCGCCGTGACCGAGGGCATGTCGACAATGTCCGGGCTCGACGGCCGATAGACGTACGCGTCGCCGGTCGAGTCCACCTCGCCCGATGCGCCCGAGGCGTCACCCGAGATGCTATCCGAGGCCGCGGGCTCGTTTTGCAGATCGCGGATGAACAGCACCGAGTTGGTCTCGTCGAAGTCCGCAACCGTGCCCACGGTGTTCGTGGCCGTGTCGTTGGTGACCTGCTCGCCGCGCTCGAATGTGCCAGAGACACCGGTCAGCACGATGCGCGCACCTGTCTCCTGGGTCATCAGCGACGCCTGGAGCAGCGAATGGATCTCCGGCGTATTCAGCGCACCTGAATCCATGCCCGCACCACGCAGTTCCAACGGCATGGTGATCTGCTGGTCCTTGAGGCCAATGACATGGCCTCGCGGGGAGAGCGTGTCCCGCAGCGTATCGCGGGTGACCTGCTCGCCGTTGACCGTGATCTCGCTCCCCTCGCGGGCGAGGAGCGCGGTGTAGTCGTTGTTCGGGTCTTCCCCGTAGGTCGTCTCCGGCGCGATCTGAAAGACCGTCCGACGCGTCAACTTTGCCATGGTGGTTGCTCCTAGTACCGGAGGTAGTCGGTGAACTGATAGGTGTCCTGCCAGCGCAGGTATCCGGCATCCGGCGTCTGTGCCTGGCCGGATGCGTAGGTGATCTGGGAGTTGCCCTGCTCAAACCCGATGAGCGCCTGGAACACCTCGGCGCGGGCATCCTCGACGGGCTCGGAGTCATCACGCGGCACCCGGCCGATGATGAGCACCACGAACTGCCTGGTGCGGGCCTGGTTGACGAATGTGCCAGCGAGGTCATTGCCTTCCGCCGTGTCCTGACTCCACAGCACGAACGCTGCAGGCAGGTCTAGGTCGGGCTGGTCGATCTCCTCGATGGTGGTCAGGATCTGCACCCGGCCCCCGAAGATCGGGCACTGCTCGCGCAGACGGTCACGGATGGTTGCGAGCCTCATAGGTCGGGCCTCACCCAGACGGACTGAATGTGCCCGTCGTCACTGTCCGGTGCTTCGACGCTCCACCGCTCGCCGGCCACCTCGATCCAGTCACCCGGGCGCGGCGACAGAACGCCGGAGACAAGAGAGGCACGAGCACGCCGGCTGAACACACCGCTCTCGTCCTCGATCTCCACGTCACGGTCGATGATGATCTCGGTCTCGACGGCGCCATGAGTCATGGAGTGGTAGGTGCCGGACACCCCGAACGTGGAAAGCACCACGTCCGAGGCGCCCGACATCAGATCCGACCACGACATCAGAAGCTGCCGTTCAGCCGGACTTTGCCGTAATCACTGGGATTGTCGGCAGCCTCCACCGCCACACCGATCAGCGTATTGCCTGCATCGTCGGTGGTGGCTTCGTCTTCCGCGTCGTCCCAGTAGATGGAAGCGCCGACCGTCCACGCTTCCGCGGCAGTCTTCGGCAGCTCCACAACGCCCGTGAGCTGCAGTGACACATCATCGCCGCTGTCGGCGTCGACAATCGCGACACCGAACATGCTGCCCACGAGCACGCCGTCACCGCTTTCCACGTTTGCCGGGGCCGGAACGGTGACGCTATCCCCGGTCTGAATGAAGTTCTTCATGGGTATTGCCTCCTGAATCAAGAGAGGCCGCCCCGAAGGGCGGCGCTACTGGTTACTGGCCGGGGTTGCGATACACGCCACGCCAGTCCACCGCCTTCACACCGAAGCAGTGGCGGACCTTCGTGGAGATGCCGTCGCGGTCGAACCCTTCCTCGGTCTCCACCACCGGGCCGGCCTCGCCCTGGAGGTAGGCGTATTCGACGGTGTCGACCATCGCCGGGTCCGCCCACAGGTGCCAGGCCTCCTCGGAGACGTCATCAAGCCGGGGCTCGCTGACCACCTCAAGGCGGCCGGCAAACGGGTTGATTTCGCCGGAGGTGTTCGGCTGCAGGTTGGTGGAGACAAACTGCTCGGCCCGGGTCTCAAGCGCAGACGGCACGACCAGATACCGCGCCTGGACGTTGATGCGATGCTCGCCATCGAGACCCTTCTGGCGACGCATGGCACGCCGACCTTCGCCGATGCTGTCGACGTCGATCGCCGCGCCCGGATCAGCCAGGTTGCCGTGATCGGCCGAGAACAGGGCATTGCCGTCGTGCATGGTCGGGTTGGAGCCGACGTGATCCCAGAACAGGTCGGACTCAAGCTGACCGGCCGAGGCGCCCATCATCGCCGGGACGCGGGTGAAGGCGTCCAGATCGTCGTTGATGATGGTCTCCCAGGTGATCGCCACGATCTTGCCGTACTTGATGAGGCGATACCGCTCGGCGGCTTCCCCGATGGTGCCGTGGGTGTACTCGCCACCCTCAAGCACCGGCTGGAGCTTCGGAGCCTCGCCCATCTGCACGCGGCTGACTTCCTTGAAGTCGGGCAGCGTGGCAGAGCGACCCAGCACCGTGAACGTCCGCGGCGCCAGCTCGTAGGAGTCCCGCAGCATCTTGCCGATCACGTTCTCGGTGATGGCCGGGAAGTCGCTGGTGGAGTGCAGAGCCGCACGGGCCACACGCTGCGGGGTCATGCCCCGGGTGTCGATGCTGTTGGCATCGCACAGCGCCCGGGCCATCTCCATGAGCCGCATATGCGCATACGGCCGGGCCGGGTCGTCACCCTCGATCTTGACGGCGCCCGGGTTGTAGCGATGGATGATGGCCTTCGCCATACCCTCGCGCACCGAGTCCTTCTCGTCGCGGGTGATGCTCGCACGCACAGTGCTCTGCACCTCGACCTGCGATTCCTGCATCTTGTCGAAGATGCGGTCCTTGGCCGTGTTCGCGGAAATGCCTTCCTCGATCAGGCTGTTGGCAAAGTCGGAATCCAGGCCCGCGGCACGCACGCAGCGCTGGATGTCCGAAACGCGCTGGCGCTCGGCCTTCACGGCCTCGGCCCGGATTTCGGCGTCGCTCATCTGAGGCTCCTTGGTTTCAGTGGTTGCTTCGGTGGTGACTTCGGCGGCAGTCTGTTCCGCCGCCTTCTTGGGGCTCTCGACATCACTCATGTCGGTTCCTCCTTCGGGAGTTGAAGTGACGGCGGGCTCAGCCGCCCTGGCATCGCGGGACTGTCCCGCAATTCGGTGTTGCGCCACCACACGGGCGACGCTATCGGGGATATTCGGGAGGATGGACAGGTCCAGATCGGCAATCGCAGCCGGCGCACTCGCGTCCGTCTCGATCACCTCATCAGCAAAGCCCCACTCGACCGCCTCCTCGGCGGTGAGCCAGGTCTCCTCGTCCATCATGGCGGTCAGGGTTTCGCGGTCCTGGCCAGACTTGCGCTCGTAGATGGCAAGCATCGACTCGCGGATCTTGTCCAGCATGTCGGCGTTCTTGCGCATCTCCTGCGAGTCGCCCATGGCGATGTTCCAGGGGTTGTGGATCATCATCATGGAGCCCGGGAACATGCGAACACGGTCGCCGGCCATCGCAATGACCGAGCCCATGCTCGCGGCGAGACCATCGACGATGACCTCCTTGTCGCCTTGGTAGCTCGCAAGCGCGTTATGGACGGCCGTGCCTTGGTGGACGACGCCGCCGGGCGAGTTGATGTGGACCTCAAGGCGAGAGCCTGCGGGAACACCTTCGAGCATGTCCGTGACGCCCTGGTCGGTGAAGCCGTCGAAGTCATCGCCTACGATGCCGTAGAGGCTCAGGCTCCACTTGTCGTCTTTCTGGCGCAGGCGCACCTGTCCGCCGGCCTCGCTCGTGCGGGCCTGTGCTTCTGTCGTCATTGCTAGTCTCCTGATGTTGGAGGCAGTTCGCTGTCTTCTGGCCGGGCCTGCGTCAGGCCGGCGCCGGAGGTCTTGCGGGGATCGGAGTCGAAGACAATGCCGTGCTGGTCCATGACCTCATTGCCCTGGCGGACCTCCTCCAGGAACTCCGTTGGGTCATAACCTTGCTGCCGGATTGCCTCCATCTGCGTGATCTGCCCGGAGCGCACCGCATCGCGCAGCGCGGGCACTTCGCGGGCCGGGTCCACCATCGGGCGTCGGGGCGCCGACCACTTCACGTCTGCGCGGCCAAGGTTGTGTTCGATGGCCGCAAAGCGGCTGAACCAGCGCCACACCGGCATGCACATTTGCGGCACGAGCATGTTGTGCGTCCACTGCTGAATGGAGCGGCTGAACGATAGCCACCCCATGCGCGCACTGGAGAAGTTGGCCTGTGACTGATCGCCGGTCAGCACCGGATACGGGATGCCGTAGCCAGTGGCGATTTCGTGGAGCGTCACACGGCTGTACTCACCATAGCCTTCGACGCTCGGCGGGTCCGCGAACCGAATATCCCGGCCGCCCGGCAGTTCCTCAAGCATCCCCGGTTCCAGCTTGTCCGGCAGCTCCGCGCTCGCGTCGCCAGAGGACATCGGGTCGGGGTTGTACATGAACGCCGCAAAGCAGGCCGCTATCTTCTGGCGGACAAGCTGCGCGTCCTCGTACTCATCAAAGTCACGCAGGCGCATGAGAACCGGGGCGCCCCACGGCACACCCCGGACTTGCCCGGGCCGGTCCACACGAAAGGCATGGATCATCTGCTCGGCCGGCACGCGCTCCGAGACGAGGCTGCGCATGTAGTGATCGCCAGGGTGCTCAGGGAAAATCCAATACGCCACACGCTCGTTCCGCGGTGTAACCTCGACGCCCTGGATCACCTTGTTGCCGTTCTCCAGCAGATGCCCATCCTTGGTGTGGTCCAGGTGGTCCGGCTCGATCACATGCAGTTGCAGGGGTAGAGGCAACGATGGGTCACGGTTGATGACCTGGCGCACCATGACCTCGCCCGCCTCGACGATGGTGCGCGCCGCCAAGTTCTGCAGCCCATAGAAGTTGTGGACACCCTCGGCATCGCAGGCCGTGGTCTCAAACCATTCATGGACCAGCTCTTCATAGCGCTGCTGATCGCCGCTCGACCTCGCCCGGACCTGCGGGATGATCCCGGTGCCGACCATGTGCGCCGGGATCTCGCGGACCGCCGCCGCCGCATAGGCGTTGTTCCGCACCAGATCCCGGTGGCGGTGGCGCAGCGTCGTCAGGGCGGATCGCGTCTCGGAGTTCGCGGACCCGCCGCCCGCCTTCCAGTTGCTCGTGCGCTTGCTGCGGCTCGCCCCCTCGTAGCCGGCCATGGCGCCGGAGATCATGCGCCACCGCATGCGCTCGGCGCCCCTTTGCGGGCTGAGGTAGCTGATGATCTTGTCGAGCGCTGTCGGTTCCATTAGAGCCCCTTAGAGAACGCGGGCGTCTTGCGGGAGCCGCCGCGAATGGTCCCCAGTTGCTTGGCCATCAGGTGGCGGGCGCGCATCATCTCGTCCATGGAGCGGTAGCGAACGGTCTTCCCGTCGCGGTCCTGCACCTGAAGAACACCCTGCGCAATGGCGCGATCCAGCTTGTCGAGGTCTGCATTCGTGAAACTCATATCAACTCCAGAAGCTGCTGCGTCTGCGCTTAATGGGCTGCGTGCTCTGCTGTGGCGCGGACTTCACGCCGGCCCATGTCGGGTTGAGTATCCGCAGGGCAGCGAGCGCGTAGACGCGAAGGTCCAGGGCTTCGTTGCGCGGGCGCGTCTTGACCCACTCGCGGTACGGGAATCCCCGGCGGTACTTGGTGACCTGCTTCTCCGCGGCAAGCTGCGCGAAATACTCCTCGTCGCGCTCCACCGGGAAGTGGCAGTAACCGGCGCCGGGTTCGTTGATCTGCAGCCGGGAGTAGACGAGCGCTTTCGCGTCATCCACGCCCACGATGAACACCGGGATCTTCCCCGGCTGGTTGCCGGTCTGCTTCCTGTTCGGCGCACTGACGATTGGCCGTCCGGCGCCGGCCATGCCTTTGACGGCGAACACCCGGCGGCTGTAGTGCTTCCGGCAGAAGGCGTACACCTCGCTGGTTCGGTGACCCGAGTCCACCGCCATCGCGGCGATGTGCATCGGCACGCCCGACTCATGCGTCCAGCGCACATCGAGCAGCGCCCCCAGGTCATCCCATGGCTTCGCCGATGACGTATCCCCGTAGATCACGCGATGGTCGACGTTCCATGTCTCCTCACCTTCGGCAGCGCCCATCACCTCGACCTCGATGCGGTCGTCCTGGACGTCCACGCCCGCAACCAACACCTGGGCGCCTTCTGGCACTGGGGCCGGATAGGTCTCCCTGCGGGACAGGAGGTTATCGCCGTCAACCTGCTGGCCTTCCTCCTCCCACGTCTCGCCGAGGGCCGTGTTGACCCATGTCTTCAACTGCTCCGTGCCGCCGCGCTTGGCCGACAGGAACGCCTGCGCGATATCCGCAAGCCGTGACCACGGGCTGTAGATCTCCGAGAGGTGGAACCCGGCAATGCCGTTCGCGGGCTTTGCCGCAATCCAGTGCCCGCGGCGAATGGCAAGCCACCGCTCGGCGTCCGACCAGATCACCCCGCAGCCCTCACAGCAGTAGCCTGCAGATGCAGGATCATCCTTCGGCCACTGCACCTGGCTCCACTTAAGGTCCTGCTCCTCGCCGCAGTGCGGACACGGCACATAGAACTTGCGCTGGTCCGACTCCTCCCAGGCGTCTTCAATCCTCGACTCACCGCGGATTGTCGGCGTCGAGACGTAGATTTTCTTGCGGTTCCAGAACGTCGCCGCACGCTTGGCCGCCAGCGAGATCGGGTCACCCTCGGTCCCGGCGCTCACCGGGTAGCGGTCCACCTCGTCACACAGCACAATGCGGATCGGGCGCGATGCGAGCGATGCAGGACTATTCGCCCCGGCCACCGTGATATGCCCGCCCGGGAATGTCTTGTGCAGCAGCGTATTGCCTGAATCCCGCGCCCGGGCATCCTTGACCAGCCCGTGCAGGGCCGGAGTATCGCGGAGCATCGGCGCGAGCCGGTCCTTGCTCCAGGCCTGCCCCATCTCAAGCGTCGGCTGCAGGAGCAGCATCGGCGCCGGGTCCTGGTGGATGTGGTAGCCGACGATGTTGTTAATGAACTCCGTCTTGCCGACCTGGGCGGCGGACATGACGACGATGGTATTGATGGCCGGGTCCGACACCGCGTCCATCACGCCACGCTGATACTCGGCCCGCCCGGTGTACCAACGGCCAGGCTCCGCGCTGGATTCCGCCGACAGGCGCCGGTAGGTATCAGCCCACTCGGAGACAGTGAGCTTAGGCGGCGGCCGGAGCCTCGTCGCCCTCGTCGCCCGCAGCGCCCGCGCCAGGTTCTTCTGCGCTGTCCTCGTCGGCAGTGAGCTCTGCAAGGCACTCGACGATTGCATCCTCGATGATCTCCCGGCGTTCCTGTAGTGACTCGGCGTTCTCGAGCATCGGCGCGAGCTTCACCGGCAGCGCCAGCAGTTTCGCCCGGAGCCGGCTGTACTCCTCGCCCACATGCTCCGCGACGGCCTCGATCTCGATCAGCTCGCCGCGGCGCTTGGCAAGGTCCAGTTCAGCCATGGCCGCCTTCGCCGCCTCGTTCCGGCGCCGGGCCTCATCCATGTCCATCTTCGAGGTGTCGCCGACCGCAGCAGCCGCCGCTTCGTCTTCACGCCACTGCGCCACGTCCGCCGTGTTGAACACCCACTGCTTTCCTTTGGCGCCACGCTGGACGACAGGACAGCCACGCCGGACCCAGGCGCGAACCGTTGGCAGCGACACGCCGAACGTATCCGCGAGCCCGGTCTGGTTGACCTCCTGGCCTCTGCCGCTCATGGGAATAAAAACCTCGACTTGTGAATGCTGTGACTAGGCGAGTTTCGCGCTCGACAGCACCCGCACCGTGTGACGCGGCGGAAGGACCCGAGCGGTACCCCCTCCCTGCCCGCCTGTGCCTGACAGGACACAATCACTGCAGTGTGCGCGGGCGCGCTGCCCGCCTCCCCTGTTCCTGTAGCTGCCTAAGTCTCCGGCGCAGCTCGTTGTCCAGGGTGTTGAGGTAGACGTCTTCCGCTCTGCCGAGCACTTGGTTCTGCACGCCGATGTTCTGGATCATCTGCGGCACGCTCGGGCCGAATAGCTGCTCGATGGGTTCACGGTTGACCCCCGTGCCCTTCCACCGTCCTGTGCGCGCTGGGCGCTTGGATTCCCCGGTGCGGCGGAATACCCGGGTGCTTTGCAATGACCCTCTGCCCTTGAATGATCTGCTGATGGATTGGCGTCCGCGGTCCTTGCGTACCCGTACCGATACGCCTTTACGTGTCTCGCGGGCGCCGAAGCGTGACAGCGGGATCGGCCTGCCTGAGCTGAGCGCCACACCCTCCTGCCTGTTGCGGCTCGCCCTGCGCAGACTGAACGACCGGCGGATATCTCCCGCGCTCGCGGTGTAGAGCTGTCGTGCGTGCTTGCTTGATGCTGTGCGTGCTGCAGTTAGTGCCCGGTTGATGGACCGGGCCAGGGCGTCGGAATAGATGTCTGTGCCTTCCACGATAGCGAGCAGTTCTTGTGTGGAGCGCTCGTCGATGTCGAT
>CAZJGZ010000107.1:0-8720 GCA_964545695.1 uncultured Ectothiorhodospiraceae bacterium
TTCATGACCGAGCCTCGGGCGTCGGCCACAGCAGCATGGCGTCGCCATAGCTGAAGAAACGATAGCGCTCGGCAACGGCGTGGCGATAGGCGCGCAGCACGCGCTCATGGCCGGCAAACGCACAGACCAGCATCAACAAGGTCGACCCCGGCAGGTGGAAATTGGTCAACAGGCCGTCGATCACCCGAAACCGCGCACCCGGGCGCAGGAACAGATCGGTCTCCCCCTGCCACGGCTGCACCTCGCCGTCGGCCGCAGCGGCCGCCTCGAGCGTGCGTACCACGGTCGTCCCCACCGCGATGACCCGCCCGCCACGCGCCCGGGCAGCGGCAATCGCGGTAGCGGTCGACGGTGGCACATCGATGCGTTCGGTATGCATGGCATGCTCGTCAACGTTCTCCGCCCGCACGGGCCGGAACGTCCCGGCCCCCACATGCAGCGTCACCTCGGCGGTTTCGATACCGGCTTCGGCGAGCCGGGCGAGCATGTCCGCATCGAAGTGGAGACCCGCCGTCGGAGCGGCCACTGCACCATCGTGGCGGGCGTAGACGGTCTGATACCGCTCGCGATCGGCAGCGTCGGCCGAACGTTCGATGTAAGGCGGGAGCGGGATCTCGCCGTGACGTTCGAGCAACTCGACGACCGGCTCGCGACCCTCGAATTCGATCTCGAACAGATCTTCGTGGCGAGCCGTGACCCGCGCGCGGACCTGGTCCGCTGCCAACACCAGCGATGTACCCGCGCGTGGCGCCTTGCTGGCACGGACATGACAATCGGCGTGCCGACCATCGGCATGCACCCGCTCGACCAGGACCTCCACGCGCCCTCCCGATTCGACCTTGTGGCCGCGCAACCGGGCCGGCAACACCCGCGTGTTGTTGAACACGAGCAAATCCCCGGGCTGCAGCCAGGCCGGAAAATCGGCGAAACGCTGATCGCGGATTGTATCCTCGCGGCCGTCCACGACCAGCATGCGGCTGGCGCTACGTTCGGCGAGAGGATGCTGGGCGATGAGCTCGGAGGGCAGTTCGTAATGGAAGTCGGCGACACGCATGGCGCGAGATAGTAGCAGCCCACCGCGGATTGGGCATCGTCAACGCGCATTCGAAAACTGCATCTTCCATGCCTCCACGCACGCGCCGTGGGTGCCGTACTCGGAGGTCTTGCGGTGGACACCCGCTGCCAGTAGGGTACGCCTGCGGTCGGGACCGGCATTGACGCCGTGCTCTCGTGCGGAAAGGCATTTTCAGCCCACACGGCACAGGTCGAAGTTCGATGCCGTGTGTTCGGCCCGACGGCGACACACCCGGCCGGGATGGCGGAACTGGTAGACGCGCCGGACTCAAAATCCGGTTCTGGCGACAGAGTGCGAGTTCGAGTCTCGCTCCCGGCACCAATGCAGCAGACTCGCCCGGTATTGCACCGGGCGAGTGTCACGACAGCTTTCCCTGCTACTGCTCGCTCACGCTGAGCAGATCGCGATTCTGCTCCAGGGTCACTTCGCCGATCCCGCTGACCTCGGTGAGTTCGTCGACACTGGCGAAGCCACCATTGCCTTCCCGGTATTCAACGATGGCCTCGGCACGGGCTTCCCCGACGCCGTCGAGCATGGCCGCGAGCTGCTCGACGCCGGCAGTGTTCAGATCAAGCCGCCCATCCGCCACAGCGGCCGTCGCCGTGAGCAGCGTGATCAGGGTGATACCGAGAACGTGTTTCATGGCTCTACTCCCTTGTTGTGATGGATTCCGTGGTACTCCCGGGCCCTCTCGAAGCCCCCTGGTATCGCCCGCCACCTGATCCAGCCGCCAGCGCACACGTCGGCGCATTCACCCGCGCCACGGCAACGCGGCGCGGAGTTCACGGCAGCACTCACGGACGCCGAACGAAACCGCGAGCAGTGTCCGCAACCGCCACCCGGGCGGGCAATCGGCCGATGTCCGCAGGTATTGACGGAAACGGCAGACATTGCATGTAGGTTTCGACTGACAGAACGTCAGAGCAAGACCGGCCTTCAAGCGCCCCCGGCGCTGTGTCATCATCCTGCGACTTGCACTCCGGCGTCACGGGAATCGCGCGCAGCCGATGTCTGTCCTTGTTACCGGTCTGATCGGTGCCCTGCTCTATCTCGCCGGCACCGTGCTCCTGATTCAGCGCCTGCGCCGCGGCATGAGCGGCACGGCGACCCTGGCGATGGCGGCCGCTACTGCCGGCATGGCGGCGCACGCCTTCGTGCTCGGGAATCAGCTGAGCGTGCCGGCCGGACTCCAGCTCGGATTCTTCCACTCGCTCTCGCTCGCCGGTTGGGTCATGGTGCTGCTGATGCTGGTGATCGCCCTGCGCCAGCCGGTGCAGAACCTCGGGATCGGCGTCCTCCCGCTCGCCGCGCTGGCCTTGCTGGGCGCCCTTGCCTGGGGCGGCGGCCGGGTCATCTCCACCAACAATCTCGGCATCGATGCACACATCCTGTTGTCACTGGTTGCCTACGGCGTGCTCGGGCTGGCGGCCATTCAGGCCCTGGTACTCCTGTTCCAGCATCGCGCCCTGCACGATCATCGCGCCCTGGGCGCGGTCCGCGGCCTGCCGCCGCTCTACGTGATGGAAACCATCCTGTTCCGCCTGCTGGCCATCGGCTTCATTTTGCTGACCGCCGGCCTGGCAACCGGGCTGCTCTTTCTCGACGACATGTTCGCCCAGCAGGTCGTGCACAAGACCGTACTGTCGATCCTTGCGTGGTTGCTGTTCGCGGCGCTCATCGCCGGCCACTGGGTAGCCGGCTGGCGGGGCCTCACCGCCGTACGGCTGACGCTGGGCGGCATCGTGCTGCTGATCGTCGGCTATTCCGGCAGCCAGTTGGTACTCGAAATCATTCTGCCGAGTTCATGATGGCCACGCCCAGGTACGCCACCGGTGAGTGAACTCCCGATACCGCTCATGGCCAGCCTGCTGGTCGGGCTGATCCTGCTGTCCGCCTGCTTCTCCGGCTCGGAGACGGCATTGATGGCGGTCAACCGCTATCGCCTGCGCCACCGGGCCCGCCAGGGCCATCGCGCGGCTCGACTGGTACTGCGCCTGCTCGACCGGCCCGACCGTCTGATCGGGCTCATTCTTCTCGGCAACAACTTCGTCAATGTCCTCGCGTCGATGCTGGCGACACTGATCGCACTCGATCTATGGGGACAAACAGCGCTCGGCTTCACCGCCATTGGCCTGACCGTGGTCATCCTCATTTTCGCGGAGGTAGCACCCAAGACGCTGGCCGCCACCCGCCCGGAGGTCCTCGCCTACCCGGCTGCCTACGTCTACACGCCGCTGCTCAAGATCCTCTATCCGCTGGTCTGGCTGATCAATCTGCTCGCCAACGGGCTCCTCTATCTGCTCGGCGTGCGCTCACGGCACGCGCGCGGCGACGCACTGAATTCGGATGAATTGCGTTCGGTCGTCCACGAAGCCGGCTCGCTGATTCCCCAGCCGCACCAGGAAATGCTGGTCAACATCCTCGATCTCGAAAAGATCACGGTCGACGACATCATGATCCCTCGCAACGAGATCCAGGGCGTCGACATCGAACAATCCTGGGAAGAAGTCGCCGGACAGTTGCGCGACGCCTCGAACAGCCGCCTGCCGATCTATCGCGAGAGCATTGATGACGTCGTCGGCATCGTCTTCCTGCGCGACCTCATCGGCCGGGACCTGCGCAGCCTGGGCCACCAGGATCTGCTCGCCATCGCACGCGACCCCTACTATGTTCCCGAGGGCACCTCGCTGACGCGGCAGATGCTCAACTTCCAGCGCCACCGTCGGCGTATCGGTCTGGTGGTCGATGAATACGGTGACATCCTCGGCCTGATCACGCTGGAAGATATCCTCGAGGAGATCGTCGGCGAGTTCACGACCGACCGCCTGCCGGCAAGCCGCGACATCCATCCGCAGTCCGACGGCACATGGATCGTGGCCGGCAGCACCCAGTTGCGCGAACTTGCCCGCTATTTCGGCTGGCAGATCGACAGCGGCGGACCCAAGACCGTCAACGGCCTGGTACTGGAACACCTGGAGATGATCCCCGAGCCAGGCACGACGTTCCTGCTGGCGAACCATCCAGTGGAGATCCTGCAGACCCGCGAGAACGCCGTGCGCTCGGTGCGCATCCACCACCGCATCACCCGTCACGCGAACGCCCGACGCGGCGTGGCCGAAATCACCAGCATACGACCTGCGCCGCGGGGGGAACGGCCGTGAGTCGGCAGCCGCGCACCCTTTTCCGCTGCTCTGAATGCGGCGCCGAATTCCCCAAGTGGGCCGGCCAGTGCGGCACCTGCGGCGCCTGGAATACGCTCGCGGAGGCTCGCGCCCCGGCTGCAGCCGCGGCCGGCGGGGGCCGCCCGCGCGGCGCGGCAGCGCAGCCGACGCTACTGGCCGAGGTCAGCACCGAGAAGGATGTGCGCACCAGCACCGGTATCGATGAGCTCGACCGGGTCCTCGGCGGCGGCCTCGTCGCCGGATCGGTGACCCTGCTCGGCGGTGACCCCGGCATCGGCAAGTCCACCCTGCTGCTGCAGTGCCTGGCCGAGCTGGCTGCGCGCATCCCCGCGCTCTACGTCACGGGTGAGGAATCGATCAGCCAGGTCAGCCTGCGCGCGCAGCGCATCGGCGTCGGTGATCGCAACCTTGCCGTGCTCGCCGAGACCAATGTGGAAACCATGCTCGAGGCGGCGACCGCGGCCCGTTCCGGGGTACTGGTGGTCGATTCGATCCAGACGCTGTATACCGAAGCCGTCCAGTCCGCGCCGGGGGGTGTCGCCCAGGTGCGCGAGAGTGCCTCGCGCCTCGTGCGCTGGGCAAAGGATTCGGGCACGGCGCTGTTCCTCGTGGGCCACGTCACCAAGGAAGGCACGCTCGCCGGTCCGCGCGTACTCGAGCACATGGTCGATACGGTGCTCTACTTCGAGGGCGATGCCGGCAGCCGCTGGCGCATGATCCGGGCGGTGAAGAATCGCTTCGGCGCGGTCAACGAGCTCGGCGTGTTCGCCATGGACGACAGCGGCCTGAAGCCGGTGAAGAACCCGTCATCGATCTTCCTGTCGCGTCATGCCGAACCCGTGCCCGGCAGCGCGATCCTGGTGACCCGGGAGGGCACGCGCCCACTGCTGGTGGAAGTGCAGGCCCTGGTCGACACCAGTCCGCTGAACAATCCGCGCCGCGTCGCCCTCGGACTCGAACAGAATCGGCTGTCGATGCTGCTCGCCGTCCTCCACCGCCATGCCGGCATCGCCATGTTCGACCAGGACGTCTACGCCAATGTAGTCGGTGGCGTGCGCGTCAGCGAAACGGCCGCCGACCTGGCGGTGCTGATCGCAGCGTTGTCGTCGTTCCGCAATCGCCCCGTGCCGACCGACGTCGCCGTCTTCGGCGAAGTCGGCCTCGCCGGCGAGATCCGCCCGGTGCCCAACGGCGAGGAACGCGTCCGCGAGGCCGCCAAGCACGGCTTCACCCGCATCATCCTGCCGCAGGCGAACAAGCCACGCACGACGCCGAAGGGCGTCACCCTGTTCGCGGTCGGCCGCCTGGGCGAAGCCATCGACGCGCTGGCGGAGCTCTGACAAGCCGCATCCGGCGCTACTCGCCCGTGTCCAAATTGACCACCATCGGGCGCTCCGCTACCGTACCGCCGCTACGACAAGGGACCACATCATGGCGCGAAAGAAATCCGCAACCGACGGCAGCACGGAAGACCCGCAGCCCGAGCGTTTCAACGAGGCGCTGGCCGAACTCGAAGGCCTGGTCGAGCACCTGGAGCAGGGTGATCTCAGCCTCGAGGAATCGCTCACGCAGTTCGAACGCGGCGTCACGCTGGCTCGACAGTGCCGTGATGCACTCGCCGCGGCCGAGCAGAAGGTGCAGATGCTCAGTACGGATGAAACGGACGAGAAGCTGACCGATCTGCCGGAACCGAATGAGCCCGAGTGATTGCGGGCTCCTCGGGTGAGCGCACGCACGCCCAGCGATGGAAGCCACACACGGTGAGTCCTGCTTGAACGCCGACGACCACAACCCCGCTGACGATGTTCTCGCGCACGGCCGAGCGCGCGTCAACGCCGCTCTGGAAAACTGGCTGCCTGCCGCCAACGGCGTGCCCACGGACCTCGCCGCCGCCATGCGCTATGCCGTGCTCGGCTCCGGCAAGCGACTTCGCCCCGGCCTCGTCTACGCGGCCGGTCAGGCGCTGGGCGCCTCACCGGAAACGCTGGACGCCCCGGCTTGCGCCGTTGAGCTGATCCACGCCTACTCACTGGTGCACGACGATCTGCCGGCGATGGACGACGACGACCTGCGCCGCGGCTCGCCCACCTGCCATCGCCAGTTCGACGAAGCCACCGCCATCCTCGCCGGCGACGCCCTGCAGGCGCTGGCACTCGAGCTCCTCGTGGCCGACTTCAGCGCACGTGATATCCCGGCGGCACGCCGCGCCCGCATGGCCGCCACCCTGGCCGCCGCCGCGGGTGCCAAGGGCATGGCCGGCGGTCAGGCGATCGATCTCGCCGCCGCAGGCAAGGCAATCGAACTCGCCCAGCTGGAACGCATGCACCGCTACAAGACCGGCGCCCTGATCCGCGCGAGCGTCGTGCTCGGCGGCATGGCCGGTGACGCCGATGACGCCACCCTGGCCGGGCTCGACCGCTACGGCGCCGCGATCGGCCTGGCATTCCAGATTGTCGACGACATCCTCGATGTCACGGCCGACACCACCACGCTGGGCAAGACCCAGGGCGCCGATGCCGACCGCGGCAAGCCGACCTACCCCGCTCTGCTGGGTCTCGACGGCGCACGCAGCCATGCCGAGCACATGCGTGGCGAGGCCCTCGCCGCACTCGATGACTGCGGCATCGATGCTGACGAACTGCGTCGACTGGCCAATTTCATCGTCGATCGCTCCTGGTAACTCCGGAGACCGGCGCATTCGGTTCACCCAGCGACGCACCGCTCCCGCCATGCCTGCGCGCCTGCCATAATCCGCCGCCATGACGACCGCCCGCGTATTACTGCCCCTGCTTGCCCTGCTCGCGCTCGGCTGCATCGCCCTGGCACTGATGGTGGGCTCGGTCCCGCTGGCCCCGGCCACGGTCTGGGCCAGTCTCACCGGCAGCGGTGAAGGCACGGCGCAGCGCATCGTCCTCGATTTGCGGCTGCCGCGCGCGCTGGCCGCGTTTGTGGTCGGTGGACTGCTCGGGCTGGCCGGCGCCCTGATGCAGGTGCTGCTGCGCAATCCGCTGGCCGATCCCTACGTGCTCGGTGTCTCCGGCGGCGCCGCCGTGGGCGCGCTGCTCACCATGCTCTTCGGACTGGCCAGCGGCTGGATCGCGGTCAACGCATTCGTCGGTGCCCTCGGTTCCATGCTGCTGGTGTTCCTCGTGGCCCATGGCCGCGGCGGCTGGACGCCCACGCGCCTGCTGCTGACCGGTGTGGTCGTCGCCGCCGGCTGGGGCGCAGTCATCAGCTTCCTGCTCGCGATCAGCCCCGATCGCGAGCTGCGCGGCATGCTGTTCTGGCTCATGGGCGACCTGGCGCATACCAGCGGGCCCGGCTGGACCGTTCTGGTTCTGATCGCCGGCCTGATTCTGGCCACCGCCCTCGCCCGTCCACTGAACCTGCTCGCGCGCGGCGACCTGCAGGCCCAGGCCCTCGGTGTCGCTGTCGGCCCGCTGCGGCTGTCCATCTATTTCGCCGCCTCGCTGCTGACCGCCGCGGCCGTGACCGTGGCCGGCAGTGTCGGATTCGTCGGTCTGGTCGTTCCGCACATGATCCGGCTGATCGCCGGCGCAGATCATCGCGTGCTGCTGCCGGCGGCAGTTCTGTTGGGGGGCAGCCTGCTGACCGCTGCCGATGCAGTTGCGCGCATCATCATCGCGCCCCAGCAGCTGCCTGTCGGTGTCATCACCGCGCTGATCGGCGTGCCGGTATTCCTGGTCCTGCTGCACCGCGGGCCGCGGAGGCATCAACGATGACCCTGCTGGCAACACGGAACCTGCGCGTGGACATCGGCGGCAAGCGCATTGGCGGTGATCTCGACCTCGTGGTCGAGCCGGGCCAGTGCTGGGCCGTCCTCGGCGCCAACGGCTCCGGCAAAACCACCCTGCTGCATACCCTCGCGGGCCTGCGCGCGCCGGCAGTGGGTTCGATCGAGCTCGATGGCAAGCCGCTGGCCGCCTGGGCTCGACGGGACATCGCCCGACGCATCGGCATCCTGCTGCAGGAGAGCGACGATCCGTTCCCCGCCACCGTACTCGAGACCGCACTCATCGGCCGCCATCCGCATCTCGGCCCATGGCAGTGGGAGGGTCCGGAGGACCACGCGCTCGCCCGTGAAGCACTGGCCGAGGTGGAGCTCGCCGAGTTCGAGCATCGCGGTGTCGATACCCTCTCCGGCGGCGAGCGCCGGCGGCTCGCGCTGGCCACCCTGCGCGTGCAGGACCCGCGGGTAGGGCTGCTCGACGAACCCACCAACCACCTCGACCTGCATCACCAGATCCGCCTGCTCGGACAACTGCGCGAGCGTGCACAGTCACAACAGGGTGCGCTGGTCATGGCGCTGCACGACGTCAATCTGGCCGCCCGTTTCTGCGATCACGCCCTGCTCATCTTTGCCGATGGCGAGATTCTGCATGGCCACGCGAGCGAGCTCCTGCGCGCCGATTACCTCACCTGCCTCTACCACCACCCGATCG
>CAZJGZ010000108.1:0-8588 GCA_964545695.1 uncultured Ectothiorhodospiraceae bacterium
CGCTGTTCTCGATCGCCGTACCCAGGCTGAGACCGCCACCGACGAGGATCAGCACGCCCCAGGCGATGCCGCGTGTATCCCGCCAGACGAGCAGCGGCCGCGCGCGCAAACCACTGGCCGGCACGAGAAACAGGGCGATGGCGGCGGTGACGGCGATGCCGGCATCGCTGAGCTTGAACCCCGGCAGCAGGCCCTCGATCAGGGGGCGGGTCAGCCAGGCGGCGATGGTCAGGCCGGCGACGAGCAGCAGACGACGCTCGGCAACGGACAGCGGACCGATGCTCGCGCGCTCGCTGTCGACGAAGCCGCCAACGCCGGGCAACGGCTTCCGTCCGACCGGAAAGGCCAGGCGCGCCAGCACCCACCAGGCGACCACCAGCAGCAGAGCGGCGACCGGCACGCCGACGGCCATCCAGTCGACAAAGCCGATCTCGATGCCCTGGCTGTCGGCGAGGAACCCGGCCATGACGGCGTTCGGTGGCGTACCGATCAGCGTGCCGATGCCGCCGATGTTCGCGCCGAAGGCGATGCCGAGCAGGATTGCCACGGTGAAGTTGCGCGCCCATACCGGATCACGTTCCGCCACTTTCGTTTCGGTGAAACCGATGATGGACAGGGCAATGGGCAGCATCATTGCCGCCGTCGCGGTATTGCTGATCCACATGCTGAGCAGCGCGGACGCCAGCATCACGCCGCCAACCAGGCGATCGGGCCGGGCGCCCACGCCACTCATGATGGTCAGGGCGATGCGACGATGCAGTGACCACCGCGTGACCGCGGCCGCGATCATGAAACCGCCGAGGAACAGGAACACGATGGGACTGGCATAGGGCGCGGCTGCGGCGCCGACATCCGACACGCCGAGAACCGGAAGCAGCGCGATCGGCAACAGTGCAGTCACAGGCAACGGCAACGCTTCGGTCATCCACCAGACGGCCATCAGCACGGTCAGCGCCGCGGTCAACCAGGCCGGCTCGGAAAAACCGGCCGGCGGTCCCAACCAGAGGGTGAGCAGGGCCAGCAAGGGGCCCAGGATCAACCCGGCCAGGCGCCCATTCGATGTCGTCGGTCCGGCTTCACGACTATCATCCATCGGCGTTCATTCCCTCGGGCTTGCGACGATCCGGCCATACACGGTCGCCGAGCGCGCAGGGTACCGGCCGATCCGCCCGCATCTCTTGATCCAGATCAGAAAACCTCATGTCTTCGGTTGGCCACCCTATTAGCGCATGCATCGACAACGGTACAATCGGCGACCGTTGCCACCACGGCTGCACGACGTGTCCGAATCACGCACAACAACGGGCAGGCCCAGCCTGCAGCGGCTGTTGCTGCTGGTGGCGCTGTGGCTCGCCCTCACCGGGCTGACCGACTGGGTCTTCGGCTCCGTGGCGGTGCTGCTCGCGCTCGCTGCAAGCCACTGGCTCGCGCCGATGCAGTTCACCCGTTTCTCGGTGCCGGGCCTGATCCGTTTTCTGCCCTTCTTTTTTTACAATTCGGTCGCCGGCGGCCTCGATATTGCCCGGCGCGCGCTGGCGCCCGGCCTGCCGCTCGACCTGCATGATGCGTACTACGAGCTGCGGTTGCCACCCGGCCAGGCGCGCACGGTCTTTGTGGCCACGGTCAGCCTGCTGCCGGGAACCCTGTCGCGCGACCTCGACGGTGACACGCTGCGCGTGCACAGCATCGCCGGTAATCCGGCCTCCGGACTGGAACAACTGGAGCGGCGGATCGCCGACCTGTTCGGGCTGGAGCTGACGGAGGCCGGCGCATGACCACCTTCTTCCTCGCCGCCTCGCTGTTCCTGCTGCTCAACCTGGTGATCGGCCTCGCCCGGGTCTGGCGCGGTCCGGGGCAGGCCGACCGCATGCAGGCCGTGCTGCTGTTCGGCACCACCACGGTCGCGGCGCTCCTGCTGCTGGCCCACGGCGGCGGGCATCCGGCACTGATCAAGGTCGGCCTGGTGTTCGTCATGCTTGCCGCGATCGGTGCAATCGCCTTCGTGCGCCTGCCTGCCGCCAGTGGCATGGCCACACGCCCCGACGGCGAGGGGGATCCATGACGGCGCCGGATCTCATTGCCGTGGGTCTCGTGCTGATCGGTTGCGCCTTCTTTGTCGCCGGCACCGCCGGCCTGCTGCGCTTTCCCGATGCGCTCAGCCGGCTCCATGCCCTGACCAAGGCGGACAACGTCGGCCTCGGTTTCATCTGTTTCGGCCTCGCGGTACGTGACGGCACGGTCAGCGGGGTAACGACGCTGATCATCATCTGGCTGCTGGCGATGTTCGCCGCCACCGTCTCCGCGTTCCTGATCGCCCGCTGGCATGACGAAGCGGCCCGCGAAGAGGAAGGCCCGTGACGGCCCTGATCGGCGGCATCTACGACCTGCTGCTGTGCGCAGGGCTGGCGTGGACCGCCCTGCAGGCGATGCGCGCCCGCGACATGTTCGGTGCGGTCATCCTGTTCATGGTCTTCGGCCTGTTGATGGCCGTGGTCTGGGCGCGCCTCGGTTCGCCCGATCTGGCCCTGGCCGAGGCCATCATCGGCGCCGGGATCACGGGCGCCCTGCTGCTCAATGCCTGCCAGGCAGCACAGTCGGATGCTGGCGCGCGCACTGCGACCCGGCGCCGGGAAGCATCGCCCGGCCTGCCTCATGGCCTGATCATCGCCATCTGCGTGGCCGCCGGAATCGGGCTGGCGACGCTCATGGCCGTTGCCCTCCAGGTCCCGGGGCCAACCGCCGAGGCCGCGCGCGCCGGCGCGGACGCCCACGTCCTGGGCAATCCGGTCACCGTCGTGCTGCTCGACTTCCGCGGCTATGACACGCTGATGGAGATGGTGGTCCTGCTGGCCGCCTTCCTCGGCGCCCGCGTGCTGCTCGATCAGACCGAACTGGCGCCGCTGCATCCACCCGAGCCGGCCGACCCGCCCCTGATGGGCCCACTCCTGGGCATGGCCACCCCGGTACTGGTCCTGACGTCGTTGTACCTGTTCTGGGCCGGCAGCAACGCCCCGGGCGGGGCTTTCCAGGCCGGCGCCCTGCTGGGCGCGCTGGGGGTGCTCTACCGCCTGACCGGACGCCTGACGCCGTATACGCACACACCCACCTGGTTGCGCGCCGTGCTGGTCGTGGGCCTTGTCGTGTTCTCGTCGGTCGTGCTGGCGGCGGCGCTGTGGTCCCCCTGGCCGCTGGCCTATCCCGAGCCGGGCCTGTACCCGCTGGTCCTGATCATCGAGTTTGCCCTGATGCTGTCCATCGCGGCGACCCTGACCCTGCTGTTCTCCGGCACGGCGGGCTTTCGCCCGCAGCGGGGCATCCAGCCATGAGCCTGATCTACCCGCTCACCGCCGGCGTGCTGTTCGCCATCGGCCTTTACGGCCTGCTCGCGCGTACCGAACTGATCCACCGTCTGCTCGGCGCCAACGTCATGTCGTCGGCCGTGTTTCTGTATCTGATCGTCGTCGCGACCGCGCCGTCGGGCGATCCCGACCCGGTCCCACAGGCGATGGTGCTGACAGGCATCGTCATTGCCGTGAGCCTGACCGCGTTCGCGCTGGCGCTGCTGCGCTACTTCCACGCGCAAGTCCAGCGGCGTTCGCTGGAAGACCGGGATGCCGGCGATGGCTGATCCCGTGCTGTTGCTGACCTGGGGGGCGACCCTGCTGGTGTTCGCGCCCCTGCTGGCCGGTCTGCTGGTGTATCTGCTGCCGGGCCGCCGACGCGAGGCGTGGGTCGCGACGGCGACCGCACTGGGTCTGCTGCTGCCGCTGGCGGCCGTCTCGGTCGCCGCGCTCGAGGCCGGCCCGCTGACCTTCGCCTTTGGTGGCCACCGCGCGCCACTCGGCATCGAACTGGCCATCGATGGCCTGGCGCTGGCGATGCTCTGGCTCACGGCCATCATCATGCTGGCCGTTACCTGCTACACCACGAGCTGGCTGCGCGACGCACCCGGATTCCGCGCAACGGAATTCCGCGTGCTGATATTCCTGCTCTGGAGCGGACTCAACGGCCTGTTCCTGTCAGCCGATCTGTTCAACCTCTACGTCATGCTGGAGATTGTCACCCTGACCGCGGTGCCGCTGGTGGTGTTCAGCCACGGCGCGGCCGCGATCCGGGCGGCCATGCAGTATCTGGTATTCGCCCTCGCCGGCTCGATCTTCTATCTCCTCGGTGTTGCCCTGATCTATGCCGAGACCGGCCTGCTCGCCATCAGCGCACTCGGCTCGGCGCAGCTCGACGGCCCGGGCGCCACGGTCGCGCTGGCCGCGATGACCACGGGCCTGGCGATGAAGGCGGCACTGTTCCCGGTCCACGCCTGGCTGCCAACCGCCCACGCCGTCGCGCCCAGTCCGGCCAGCGCCCTGCTGTCCGCACTGGTGGCGAAAGCGGCCGTCTACCTGCTCGTGCGCCTGTGGCTCGGCCCCTTCGCCGAGCTGGGATCAACCGCCGTGTTGCAGGGCCTTGGCGCCGTCGGGATGGCCGGCATGGTGTACGCCTCGCTGCAGGCATTGCGCCAGCCGAAGCTCAAGGGCGTGATCGCCTACTCGACCGTTGCCCAGCTCGGCTATTTCCTGCTGCTGTTGCCGCTGGCCTCACTGGTTGCCTGGCAGGGTGTGCTCTATCACGGCCTGGTCCACGGGCTTGCCAAGACCGCGCTGTTCCTCGCCGCCGGCAACCTCATCCGCGCGGCCGGGAGCGATCGCCTCGACCGCCTGGCCGGCGCCGATCGCTTCCTCGGCGGCAGCCTGATGGCGATCGCGCTTGCCGGTGTCAGCCTGGCCGGCCTGCCGCCCAGCGGCGGCTTCATCGGCAAGTGGTGGCTGATCCAGGCGTCACTTGAGGCCGGCCAGTGGTGGTGGGTCATCGGCATCGTTGTCGGTGGCCTGCTGGCCGCCGCCTACGTCTTCCGCGTGCTGCGTTACGGCATGATCGATCCGGCCGATGCCAGCGCCGGCAAACCGGCGGAGACACCGGGCAATGTCCGCCCCGGCATGATCTGGCCGCCCATCCTGCTTGCCGTCGCCGCCATTGTGCTCGGCTTTACCGGTGATCTGCTGCAGCCGCTGCTGGCCATCGGCGGACCGGGAACGATCCCCGGGGCGGGAGGCACGCCATGAGCGCCGTCTATGCCGCACTACCACTGTGGGTGGTCCTGACCTCACTGATCGCCGCACTGGCGATCTTCGCCCTGGGCGAAAAGCGCCAGCGCGCCCGCATCGTGGTCAACATCGCAGCGACCGTGCTCAAGGTCATCCTGGTCGGCATCCTCCTGGTGGGGGTGTACCTGGGGCACGAGTTCGGCTTCCGGGTAACGCTGATGCCCGGCCTTGAATTTGCCCTCCACGCCGACGCCCTGACCATCCTGCTGTCGACCCTGTCGGCGCTGCTGTGGCTGGTGACGACGATCTACGCCATCGCCTATCTGGAGGATTCTCCGCACCGCTGTCGCTTCTTCGGCTTCTTCAGCCTCTGTGTGGCGGCAACGATGGGCGTGGCGGCCGCCGCCAACCTGTTCACCTTCTTCCTGTTCTACGAGCTGCTGACGCTGGCCACCTGGCCCCTCGTGGTGCATCGCGGTACGCAGGCGGCGCTGCGTGCCGGCGCGCTCTACCTGGGCTACACCCTGACCGGTGGCGCCCTGATGCTGGTCGGTGTGGTCGCGCTCTACGCGGTTGCCGGGAGCACGGAATTCACCATCGGCGGAATGCTCACCGCCGACGCCGCCAGCCCGGCCGTGCTCACCGCTATCTTCCTGCTGCTGTTCATCGGCATGGGGGTCAAGGCCGCCATCGTGCCGCTGCACTCGTGGCTGCCGAAGGCCATGGTCGCCCCCGCCCCCGTCAGTGCGCTGCTGCACGCCGTGGCCGTGGTCAAGGCCGGCGCCTTCGGCATCGTGCGCCTGGTGCATGACGTCTTCGGCTACGACCTGACCGCCGCCCTCGGCATGCACCACGTGGTCATGGTCACTGCCGCCATCACCATCCTCTACGGCTCGATCCGCGCCCTCGGCGCCGACGACCTCAAGCAGCGGCTGGCGTGGTCGACCGTCAGCCAGGTGTCCTACATCGGTCTCGGTATCGGCATCGGTGGTCCGCTGGCTACCATCGGCGGTCTGGTCCATCTGGTCCACCAGGGGTTGTTGAAGATCACGCTGTTCTTCTGCGCCGGCAACCTGGCCGAGACCCACGAAATCAAGAAGGTCTCGCAGATGGACGGCGCCGGCCGGCGCATGCCGTGGACCATGGCCGCCTTCACCCTGGGCGCCCTGGGCATGATCGGGCTGCCGCCGCTCGCCGGCTTCATCACCAAGTGGTACCTGGGCACGGGCGCGATCGCCGCCGGGTACCACTGGGTCGTCGCCGTGCTGGTCGCCAGTACGCTGCTCAACGCCGCCTATTTCCTCCCCATCCTCGCACGGGCGTGGCTGCGGCCGCCGCCGGCGGAGGCGCGCCTGGGTGAAGCGCTGCCCGGCCTGCTCTGGCCGGCATTGATCACGGCGGTATTCGCCGGCGGCGCCGGCTTCCTCGCCGGCATGCCGTGGAGCCCGCTCTACTGGGTCGAGTTCATCGAGGCCCTGTACCGGCCATGATCATGGACGCGATCGCTTCGGTTCTCTTCCTCGCCGTGCCACTGCTGCCGGTGCTGATCGTACTGATCATCCCCTATGCCCGGCGCGCACTGGCGCTCGCTCCCTGGGTGCCGGCCAGCGCCGTGCTGTTGCTGCCGTTGCACGGCACGACGGTCGACTACCCGTGGCTGCTGCTGGGCGCGCGCGTCGGCCTCGACGACACCGGCCTGGTGCTGCTGATTCTGGCCACGATCGTCTGGACCGCGGCCGGCGTGCATGCCCGGCACAGCATCGCGCACGCCGATCAGCCCCGTTTCTACATCTTCTGGCTGGCCACCTGGTGCGGCAACCTGTGCGTCTTCCTGACGCAGGATGCCGCCAGTTTCTACGCCGCCTACGCGATGATGACCTTCGCCGCCTGGGGGCTGGTGGTGCACTACCGCCGACCGGAGGATTATGCCGCCGGGCGCTTCTATCTCGTCATGGCGTTGATCGGCGAAGCGCTCATCCTCGCCGGGTTGTTCCTGCTCGCCGCGCAGGTGGGCAACGCCGCGCTCGGCCCGTTCAGTGACGATCTTGCCGGACTGGACCATGCCGGCCTGATCGCCACGCTGTTCGCCGCCGGTTTCGGCGTCAAGATGGCCATCTTCGGGCTGCATATGTGGCTGCCAACCACCTATACCCAGGCGCCGACGGCCGCGGCTGCCGTTCTTGCCGGGGTCATGCTCAAGGCCGGGCTGGCCGGGTGGCTGCGCTTTCTGCCCTTCGGCGAACCCGGCTTCACCGCCCTCGGCGCGGTTGCGGTCGCCCTCGGCCTGTTCATGGGCTTCTACGCCGCCGGCATGGGTCTCTGTCAGACGCGCCCGCGCACCATCCTCGCCTGGTCCAGCCCGAGCCAGATGCTGTTCGTCACCGTCCCCGTTGGGCTGGCGCTGATGGAACCAGCGGCCGCACCGCTGCTGCTTACCCTCGCCGTGGCCTTCGCCCTGCATCATGGGCTCGTGAAGGGCGCGCTCTTTCTCGGCGTCGACTTTGCCCGCGATCGACCGCGGCTGGCGCGACTGCTGGTATGGCTGCCGGCAGCGAGTCTGGCCGGCCTGCCGCTGACCTCGGGGGCTCTGGCAAAGGTGTCATTCAAGAGCCAGCTGCCAGCGATGGCGGGGTGGCTCGAGCCGGTCCTGCTGCTGGCCTCGGTGGCGACGACGCTGCTGGTGATCCGCTTCCTGCTGCGCGTGCACGGCCGCGGCGCCGATCGCATCGGCGCACCGACGGCACCGTGGTATGGCCTGCTGGTCGCCAGCCTGATCGCGCCCTGGTTCGTCTACGGACACACGGCCACGGGAATTGGCTGGGACGCACTGGCACGACCCTTCGCGCCGGGCTATTTGCTCGAAACAGCCGGCCCCGTGGTCGTCGGCATTGTGTTGGCGACCTGGGTAATCCGGCGCTGGCCGGGGCTCGAGCCACCGACCATCCCGTCCCCTCCGCAACTCGTCCATGCCCTTGCCCCGAGCCGGCGACCGGCGGCCTGGCGACCTGACCGGACGCGTCTACCACAGCTGCCGGTACTTGCCGTCGCACCGCGGCTCGACCGGGGCGAGGCACGCTTGGCGCTGATGTCGATCGCCGTGGTCCTGTGGCTTGCGCTGGTCGCGGCCCTGTTCCTGATGTAGAACGCACCGTGGACATCGGCCTGCCTGCACTGCTCTTCCTTGCCGTCACCCTGCTGCCGGTAGGCGTCGCGCCGCTGCTGCACCGCTCGGCGCGTGCATGCAGCATCGCCCCGTGGATCCCGGCGACGGCCATCATCCTGCTGCCCCTGCAGGGCACGAGCGTCGATTTCCCCTGGCTCCTGCTGGGCACCCGTATCGGCCTGACCACCGAGTTCGTGCCCCTGCTGCTGCTGGCCATCGTGGTCTGGACCGCCGCCGGCTGGCATGCCCGACGCACCCTCCCGGCGACGGGCAGGGACCGCTTCTGGTTCTTCTGGCTGGCAACGTGGTGCGGCAACCTGTGCGTC
>CAZJGZ010000109.1:0-8421 GCA_964545695.1 uncultured Ectothiorhodospiraceae bacterium
TCCTGGTTCGGGCGCACCCTGGGCCAGCTCGAGTGGTGGGCGGAAGCCGCCCGCATGGGGCGCGACCACCGCGATCCGCACAGGATCTCACCGGCCCTTGCCCGCACCCCATCCCAGCGCAATGCGCCGTAGGACGACCGGAGAAGGTGGACGGGATGCGCGCACAGGGAACCTCTGAACAAAGGCCATGCTGGCCTTGTTCAGAAACGGCACATCCATGTGCCGCGGGAAGGTCTGATTGGATCAGACCTTCCACAGTGAGACGGCTCGGGGCTGAAGGGGTTGCGGACAGATCGGCGGCGCTGATACCGGATTTTCTTTGACGAGGCCTTTGGAGCTGTGCGGCATTGTGCTGTACATTACATGCAGGCGTTGATATGGAGTGTGGAGCCATGAGCATGACCACGAGCCACAGTGGGCCTCGCGACAAGCGGCTGGATGCCCGCGTCACCGCCGAGGAGAAGCGTTTGTTCGAGCGCGCTGCGGCCCTCACCGGGCACACGACCACGGGTTTCGTCGTGAGCAGTGTGCTCGAGGCCGCGCGCCGGGTGATCCGGGAACACGAGCGCATGCAGCTCAGTGCCCGCGATCGCGAGGCGGTGGTGGCCGCCCTGCTCAACCCGCAGGCGCCCAACGAGGCCCTGACGCGCGCGGCCCGCGAGTACGAAGAGAGTGTTGAACGTCAATACTGAATGAGTCCGGATTTCACCACGGACGGTTTCATCACCGAGCCGCTCGCCAAACACCATGACCGGGCGGCTTTTTCCTGTGGAGCGTCGGAACTCGACCAATATCTGCGTGAACAGGCCCGTCAGGATGCCCGACGCAATGTCGCCGCACCCTTCGTGCTCTGCCAGCGTGGGCGTCGGCAAGTGATCGGTTTCTACACGCTTTCGGCAACCAGTGCCGACCTTGGCGAACTACCCGCAGAGATTGCCCGCAAGCTGCCGCACTACCCTGAAGTACCGGCCTTTCTGCTCGGACGCCTCGCGGTGCATGGCGAACATGCGGGCAGCGGGTTGGGGAAGCGCCTGCTCGTCGATGCGCTCAGGCGTTGTTGGGAGCAGAGCGCCCGGATCGCGGCGGCGCTCGTGATTGTTGACGCGCGTGACGAGCAGGCCGCCATGTTCTACCAGCACTTCGGCTTTCAGCGCTTTTTCGATCGTCGCGAGCGGCTGTTCCTCCCGATGCATACTGTCGCCGATTTGTTCCGGTAATCCCCGCGGGGCAGCCCCGGCGTGTTGCGCGCATCACCGGAGGAGAGTTGCGAAACGTCGCGCGTGAAGGTTTGCGCACACAGCTTGAGGCCTTCCGCCAGCGTCAGGTAGGGGAACAGTTCGTCGGCCAGCTCGTGCACCGTCATGTGGTGGCGGATGGCCAGCGCGGCGGTCTGGATGATCTCGCCGCCGTTGTGCGCCAGCACCTGCGCACCCAGCAGGCGACCGCTGTCGGCCTCGGCCACGAGCTTGATGAAGCCGCGGGTATCGAAACTGGCGAGTGCCCGGGGCACCTGATCCAGGTCGAGGCACCGGCTGTCGACGGCAAAGCCCGCTGCTTACGCGCGTGCCTCGTCCAGACCGACCGTGGCCACCTGCGGGTCGGTGAAGATGACCGCCGGCAGCACCGACAGATCCAGCCGCGCGTCGCCGCCGGTCATGTTGATTGCCGCGCGGGTACCCGCGGCGGCCACATAGACGAGCTGTTGCAGGTCCGTGCAGTCACCGACGGCGTGGATGGCCGGGTTGGTGGTCCGCATCCGGTCATCGATCCGGATCGCCCCGCGCGCGTCCGTTTCGACCCCGACCGAAGCCAAGCCGAGATCGGCGGTATTGGGCGCGCGCCCGGTCGCGACCAGCAGCCGGTCGGCCGTGACGGTCTCGCTGTCGAGCGTGACGGTGAAATGCCCGTTTGCATGGTCCACGGCAGCGGGCTGCGCATGGGTCAGGACGCGGACGCTTTTCGCTTCCAGCGCGGCGTGCAGGCCGGCCCCCAGGTTGAGGTCCTCGCGGCTGAGCAGCGTACTGCGGGCGATGATCGTGACGGCGCTGCCCAGGCGGCGATATGGGCGGACACGAGCCCGCCCAAGCGTGAAATCGAGCCGGCCACCGCGAGCGGCGTGCTCACGCTGCCGCGCGCGGAAGCGCTCGCGCTTGCGCGTGATACCGGCGCCCGGGCGCTGCGCAGCGAGGCCGCGGCCCTCGAGTACGAGGCCACGGCGGCGCGGTCGTTGCCGGACCCCACCCTCATCCTCGGCGTGGGCGCGGCTGCGACCGCATGGCTGCTTCTCGGTGGTGGCCATGACAGGGAGGATGTCGAGGTCGATCCCGAGCGCGAGGTGGCCTACTGGGTTGCGCCGATGGATTCGTCCTACCGTCGCGACGAGCCGGGGGAGTCCCCGATGGGTATGGCCCTGGTTCCGGTCTACGCCGACGAGGTCGGTGAGCCCGGCATGGTAGCCATGTCCGCGGCAACGCGTTCGGCGCTGGGCGTGCGTCTCGGCGAGGCGCGGCTGGAGGCGCTGCCGCGCACGGTCCATGCCCCCGGCCGCGTCGAGTTCGACGAGACCCGCCGCCATCACGTGCATCCCCGCGTATCCGGCTGGATCGAGGGCCTCGCGGTGAACGAGACCGGCCAGGTCGTCGAGCGCGGCGAGCCGCTGTTCGAGCTCTATTCGCCACAGCTCGTCTCGGCCCAGGAGGAACTGCTGCAGGCATTGCGCAGCGGATCCGGGCGGGCGGTCGACGGGGCGCGCGAGCGGCTGCGTGCGCTGGGCGTCTCCGGCGCGCAGATCGACGCCATCGAGCGCGACCAGCGGGTTCGCCAGCGCATCACCATTGATGCGCCCGTCGCCGGCGTCGTTGAACAGCTGAACGTCGCCGATGGCATGCGCGTGGAACCGGCGACGGCGATCATGACGATTACGGATCGCACGTCCGTATGGTTGATCGCCGATGTGTTTCCGGGTCAGGCCGATTGGGTGGCGCCCGGCCACGCGGCGCTGGTGCGCTTGTCCGATCTGCCCGAGCGCGAGATCGAAACCGAAGTGGCGTTCGTCCACCCGCAACAGGATCGACGCACGCGCACCGTGCCGGTACGGCTGCGCCTCGACAATCATGACGGGACGTTGCGGCCGGGGCAGTTTGGCTCGGTGCGGATCGATGTTCCGGCCAACGGTGAAGTGGTCACGGTCCCCGAGCAGGCGGTGATCCGTACCGGTCGTCAGGACCGAATTGCCATTGCCCGCGGCGAAGGTCGTTTCGAGATCCGCCCGGTCACGATCGGCATGGCGGCCGAGGGGCGGCGCGAGATCCGTGCGGGCGTCGACGCCGGTGATCGGGTCGTCGTATCGGGACAGTTCCTGATCGATTCCGAGGCGAACGTCGACGCTGAAAGCGAGCGCATGGCGGAGGCGGATGATGTCGCGGTTGAGACCGAGGCCGAGGCTGAGGTTGAGGCCGAGGTTTTCGCGACAAGCGGTGAAGTCGTCGACATCGATCGCGACGATCACTCGTTAACCCTCGATCACGAACCGGTCGAGGCCCTGGACTGGCCGCGGATGACCATGGGCTTTGCCGTCGCCGATGGCGTCGACCTCGCGGACCTTGCCGTGGGCGAAACCGTCGACTTCGAGTTTCGCGCCCGTGATGACGGCACCCACGAGGTGACCGCCATTCGGCGTGCGCAATCGGCAACCGATGACGAGGGGGGCGTCGAGCCATGATTCAGCGCCTCATCCACTGGTCGATCGACAACCGTCTCCTGGTGCTGCTGCTGGCCGTCGTGCTCGCGGCCTGGGGCACGTTCACCGTGCGCAACGCGCCCCTTGACGCCATCCCGGACCTGTCCGATGTCCAGGTCATCATCCACACGCCGTTCGCCGGCCAGGCCCCGCAGGTGGTCGAGGACCAGGTGACCTATCCGTTGAGTACCGCCATGCTGTCCGTGCCGGACGCCCGGGACGTACGCGGGTTTTCGTTCTTCGGTGATTCCTATATCTACGTGTTGTTCGAGGACGGGACCGACCCGTATTGGGCGCGCTCGCGCGTTCAGGAATATCTGGGACAGATCGCCCCGGACATGCCGGACGGCGCGCGCCCGCGACTCGGCCCCGATGCCACCGGGGTCGGCTGGATCTACAAGTACGCGCTGGTCGATCGCACCGGGCAGCACGATCTTGCCGAACTGCGCAGCATGCAGGACTGGTTTCTGCAATTCGAGTTGCAGGCGGTGAGCGGTGTGTCGGAGGTCGCCACTCTCGGCGGCATGGTCCGTCAGTACCAAGTGGTGCTCGACCCCGACGCCCTGCGCGTCCATGGCCTGCATGTCGAGCAGGTAGCCAGCGCGATTCGCAGCAACAACCGCGATGTCGGCGGGGCCGTGATCGAGATGGGCGAGGCCGAACTGATGGTGCGCTCGCGCGGTTTCGTAACCGGTCTGGATGACCTGCGCGCGGTCTCGGTCGGCCTCGGCGCCAATGGCACGCCGGTGATGCTCGAGGACATCGCCGAGGTGCGGATCGGACCGCGCATCCGACGCGGGATCGCGGAGCTCGACGGCGAGGGCGAGGTCGTGGGCGGCATCGTCGTCATGCGCGATGGTGGCAATGCGCTGGCGACCATCGACGCCGTCAAGGCACGTCTCGACGAACTGCGCCCGAGTCTGCCCGAGGGTGTCGAGATCATCGAGACCCACGACCGCTCGGAACTCATCCGCGCCTCGGTCGATAACCTGGCGGAGAAACTCTGGCTGGAGTTTCTGATCATCGCCGTGGTTTCGGCGCTGTTCCTGTTCCATCTGCGCTCGGCGCTGGTGGCGATCATCGCCCTGCCACTGGGGGTCATGGTCGCGTTCATCGTCATGGACCAGCAGGGCATCAACGCCAACATCATGTCCCTCGGCGGCATTGCCATCACCATCGGGGCGATGGTTGATGCGGCGATCGTGATGATCGAGAACGCCCACAAGCGCCTGGAACGGGCGCCACCCGACGCCGATCGCTGGACGGTCATCGCCGAAGCGGCGACGGAAGCGGGGCGCCCGCTGTTCTTCGCCCTGCTGATCATCACCGTCAGCTTTCTCCCCCTGTTCACGCTGGAAGGGCAGGAAGGCCGGCTGTTCGCGCCTCTGGCCTTCACCGGCAGCTATGCCATGGCCGCGGCGGCGGGACTGTCGGTGACGCTGGTACCGGTGCTGATGGGCTATCTGATCCGCGGTCGGATCCACAGTGAATCATCCCATCCCATCAGCCGGATCCTGATCCGGCTTTATCGTCCGCTCATCCGGCGGGTCCTGCACAATCCCGGCATGACCGTGGTGCTTGCGCTGGTGCTGGTGGTGACCATGGCCTGGCCGGCCTCGCAAACCGGCACCGAGTTCATGCCCGTGATCGATGAGGGCGACCTGATGTACATGCCGTCGCTCGATCCCGGTGCCTCGATCGGTACCGTCCGCCGGTTCGTGCATCAGTCGAACCGGCGGATCAAGAGCGTGCCCGAGGTCGAGCAGGTCTTCGGCAAGGCCGGGCGCGCGGACACCGCCACCGACCCCGCGCCGCTGGGGATGCTGGAGACCATCATCCGGTTCAAGCCGTCCGACGAGTGGCGCGCGGGCGTGACCAAGCAGGACATCATCGACGAACTTGATGAACTGCTCGATTTCCCCGGCATCAGCAATACCTGGGTCCAGCCCATCCGCACCCGCATCGACATGCTGGCGACGGGGTTGCGCACGCCGGTGGGGGTGAAGATCGCCGGCCCCGACCTGGGCGAGATCGCCGCCATCGGCCGCCGCATCGAGGAAGTGTTGGAAGGCGTGCCCGGGACTGCCTCGGCGTTTGCCGAACGCACGGCGGGCGGTCGCTATGTCGATATCGATATCGACCGGCGGTCCGCGGCCCGTTACGGCCTGAGCGTCGACGATGTGCAGAGCATCGTGCGCAACGCCATCGGCGGCATGGATGTCGGTGAAACGGTCGAGGGGCTGGAGCGTTATCCGATCAGCGTTCGCTATCCCGCCGACTGGCGCGATTCCATCGACAAGCTCGAGGAGTTGCCCATCGTTGGTGCCAACGGCAACCAGGTCCCGCTTGGCGCAGTCGCCGATCTGCGAATTGCTGACGGCCCGCCGATGATCAAGAGCGAGAACGCTCGGCCCAACGGCTGGGTATTCGTCGACATCCGCGATCGCGATCTCGGTTCCTACGTCGAGGACGCGCAGCAGGCGGTACGTGACCACATCGATCTGCCCGCGGGCTATGCGCTCACCTGGGCCGGACAGTACGAGTACATGCAGCGCGCGCAGGAGCGGCTGCAGTACATCGTGCCGGTGACGCTGGTCCTGATCTTTCTGCTGCTCTACCTGTGCTTTCGCAACATGGCTGAACCGCTGATGCTGATGGCCGCGCTGCCGGTCGCCCTGACGGGCGGGATGTGGTTGGTGTTTGCGCTCGGCTACGAACTGTCGGTCGCCGTCGCCGTCGGGTTCATACTGCTGGCGGGGCTCACGGCGATGTTCGGCATTGTCATGCTGGTGTACATCGACGAGGCCATGCGCGAGTTGTCGGCACACCAGAAACCCAGCCGCATCGGCATCCGTGCGGCCGTCATGGAAGGTGCGGTCCTGCGCGTGCGGCCGAAGGCGATGACGGTCAGCGTGATCGTGGGTGCGTTGCTGCCGATCATGCTCGTCACCGGCACGGGCTCGGAGGTCATGCAGCGCATCGCCGCGCCGATGATTGGCGGCATGATTACGGCACCCCTGGTGTCGATGCTGCTGATCCCGGCGCTGTACTACCTGTGGTATCGACGCGGGCTGCCCGAGGTGGCGGACGAGAATACGTCGGACGCTTCGTGAAGCATGGACCGAGTCGGGGGCCGCGATGGCCCCCGACCCAGCGTGATTGCTGAGCGAATGCGTTGCCTCAGGCCGATTCCTTCCAGGCCAGCGGCTTGAGTTCCTCGTTAAGCGGTGTGCCGACGATGTGGTTGGTGTAGTTCGACAGCGTCTTGATGGTGACGCCGAGGACCACTTCGAGCACCTGCTGCTGTTCGAAGCCAGCGTCGAGGAATTTCTGCACCGTCGCATCGTCGACCCAACCGCGCTCATGGACGACGGCGCGCGTGAACTCGGCCACGGCGTCGAGGCGGTCGGTCGGCAGCTTGCCGCCGGCGCGCAGGGCTTCGAGGTCTGCCTCGTCCATGCCGGCCTGCTTCGCACGGCCGGTGTGGGCGGCGACGCAGAAGTGGCAGCGGTTGTAGACGCTGGTGGCGATGAGCACGGTTTCCACTTCGACCGCCGACAGCGAGGTCTTGCCCAGAAGCTGGTCGAGCGCCATGTAGGCATCGATGGTCGTCGGGGCTTCGGCCATCTTGGCGAAGATATTGGGGATGAAACCCATGTTCGTCTGCGCGGCCGCCAGCTTGTCGCGGGCTTCCGCCGGTGCGGTGTCGAGATCGTGCAGCTTGAATTCGGTCATGCTTCTGCCTCCTCGGTTGGAGCGTGGGTTCAGTCGTTGAATTCGGGAAAGTATTCGGGCGCGTTCAGCGTCCAGTCGTAGTCGATGTAGCGGATGCGTTCGGCGGCATCGACCTTGGCGACGACTTCCTCGTCACCATACGCGCGGATCCAGTCCTTGACCGAATCCGCTTCGTATTCATAGTCGTCCTCGTACCATTCGAACAGCTGAGTGAGGTAGAGCGTGTCGCCGTCGAGGTGGAGGTGGCGCGGGGTGTTGAGCGCCTTGCGCGTGTTCTCCGTCAACAGGTCATCGACGTTGTCGCTGGTGTAGAGGACGTCGCGCAGCGGCGGGCAGCCAACCGACGCACAGTTGACGGCAAAATGGACGCGGGCCTCGAACCAGCCCTTTTCCAGGTACTCGTCGCCGAGCAGGATGTCCTTTTCCATCTGGCTGAGGCTGTATTGCTCGCCGCCGATGTTGAAGTCGTCGCGCCCGAACACGCGGTAGGGGTTGTACCAGGCGCCGTAGTCGCGAACGCTTTCGATCAGTTCGCCATTCTGTGGATTCTGCAGGATGTAGGCGATCATGAAATAGTTGTAGGCGTTGAGCCAGAAGGCGTTGGCCTCTTCGCGTGTGGTCAGCGTGTCGACATCGAAGTCGGCCAGCTTGTCGTGCTGGCGGTCCATCAACGCGTCCGTTTCGTCGTCTGCCAGCGCCGCGCGATAGTCGAACGCGGATACCAGCCCGTCGTCCGGTACGTTTCTTTCTTCCAGGTAACGCTCCAGCAGCTCGGCATAGGGGCCGAAGGTCGCTTCGATATCCGCGGCGTGCGCCGAGACGGGCAGGCCAACGGCAGCCACAACGGCGCCTGCGATCAGCGTGTGGTGGAAAGTGCGCATGGTGATCCTCACGGTCAATGTTGCTGCGGTGATAGAGCCTGGCTCTGATGGGTACCAGTCTGGGGC
>CAZJGZ010000110.1:0-1600 GCA_964545695.1 uncultured Ectothiorhodospiraceae bacterium
CATCCTGCCGGAGAAGCCGCCACGGCCCTTCTCCTTCTTCGGCCTGCGCCGGTAGGGTTTTGGCAGATGCGGCCTTTGCCTCTCGCGAAGGCGCCAAGAACGCGAAGAAACGATTTTTCTCTTCGCGGGCCTTGCGTCTTCGCAAGAGATTGTTCCCGGTGCTGGTCCATCCAAAGCCGGGAATAAATCACGCCAAGACGCCAAGCACGCCAAGAGGAAGTATTTCTTGGCGCTCTTCGCGTGCTTGGCGTGATTCAGAGTTCGGCATGTCTTCGATACGAAAAAAGGCGCCGACGGGTAGCCCGACGGCGCCTCTGTTGCTGCGGCCCGCGTCCGGCCGTCAGTCCAGCTCGGGTTCGAAAACGCGCACGGTGCGGATGGCGCCGCCCTCGATCACCCAGTGGGCGAAACTGCCGGCAACATCGCCGTTCTCGTCGAACTCGATCGAGCCGGAGGCACCGCTGTACTGGATATCCTCACCCGCTTCGAGCAAGTCCACAGCCTTGCTCCACTCGCCGGGCAGGATCTCCTCGCCCGGCGCATTGGCGACCTCGCGCAAGTGATCCCGAATGGTCTCACGATCCCGCGAGCCCGCAGCCTGCGCCGCGAGGGCAACCACGAATGCGGCGTCATAGGCCGTATCGATGAAGGGCTGGGGCGGCCGTTCGCCATACGCATCGTCATAGGCTGCGGCATAGAGCTCGGCTGCCTCGCTGCCCTCGGGCGCCTGCGGCACCGAGCCGAACGAGCCCTCCAGCGCCTCCGCGCCGACGGAGTCGATGATATCCGGTGACTTCAGGCCATCGGTGAACACGAAACGGTCGAAATGGCCGCCCTCAAGGGCCTGGCGCAGAATGGTGATGCCGTTCTCCGGATAGCCGATCAGCACCAGCGCCTCGGCATCGTCACTGGCCACACTGGACAGCTCGCCGCGATAGGAACCGGCCCCGTCATCATAGGCCTGCGTCGCCACCACGTTGCCACCGCTGGCCTCGAAGCTGGCCGTGAAGCTCTCGGCAAGCCCTTCGCCGTAGTCGTTGTTGATATAGAGGATGGACACGCCCTCAAGCCCATCCTCGACCACGAGTTCCGACAGCGCGAGCCCCTGGAAGGCGTCCGAGGGCACGGTGCGGAACAGGAAATCATCATCGTCGAGATCCGTGATCACGGGTGAGGTCGAGGCGGGCGAAATCTGCAGGACCCCCTCTTCACGGGTCACGCTCTGCGCAACCGGGATGGTCACACCCGACGACAGCGCCCCGATGACGGCGTGGGCGCCGAAGACGTTGACGAGCTGCTGCGCAGCATCGATACCGGGCTGCGGGGCGGTCTGCGTGTCGCCGACCTCGATCACGACCTCGCGACCGTTGACGCCCCCCTGGTCGTTGATCTGCCGGACTGCCAGCTGCACACCGTTGAGCGACGTCTCGCCGTAGGCCTGCAGATCGCCGGTCATGGGCATCAGTGCGCCCAAGCGCAACTCGCCGAGATCCTCCGCTTCCGCGGCCGCGTCGGCAGCGTCCTCATCGGGTGCACAGGCGGCGATGGCGAACAGCGTGGCCATCGCCACGAGCCCCGTTCGCCAACCCGTTCGCCAACC
>CAZJGZ010000110.1:1700-8267 GCA_964545695.1 uncultured Ectothiorhodospiraceae bacterium
CCCGTTCGCCAACCCGTTCGCCAACCTGGGCGCAGGCCCGCTCGTGTCTGGTCTGTCATGGTGTGTTTCTCCCCTTGTCTTGCCGGAATCGGGTGTTGCCGAAATCGGGTGTCGCCGAAAACGGGCGCTTGTGTCTGTGTCAGTGTTGCGTGGACCGCCCGCTATTGTTCGTGGCTCGGCATCCGGGTGTCAACGCGACGCCCCGGGTTTTCATGCCGGGTTCGCGACATCGCACCCTTCACATGGCGCTTAAAGAGTACTAGAATAGTCCATTATTAGACCAAGTCTAAGACGGAGTCCAAACGATGCTGCGAGTCAGCAAATTGACGGACTACGCGACCGTCGTCCTTACCGAGATGGCGCGCAATGCCGACAGTGTGCACACGGCGGCGGACCTGGCGGAGAAGACCCGCCTCGCCCGACCCACGGTCAGCAAGCTGCTCAAGCAGTTCGCGCGTGCCGGCGTGCTGCGCTCCTATCGAGGTGCGCACGGCGGCTACGTCCTGGCCCAGGCACCGGAAACGATCAGTGCCACCCGCATCATCGACACGGTCGAGGGGCCGATGGCAATGACCGAGTGCAGCCTGGCGGACGGCCACTGCGAAATCGAGCCCGTCTGCAATATCGGCCACCACTGGCGCCATATCAACCGGGCGATCCGTGACGCGCTCGACCAGGTCACCCTCGCCGATCTCGCCGAACCGGCCGCCGTGCCGCTGGCGCGAATGGATTTGCGGGGACGCATCACCGGCCCGAGGCCAACCGAATCCCAGTACTGAACATCAACGCGGAGTAAATCGCGATGGCAGCAGATGTTGAAGAAGTCGTCAGTCGCCGCTACGAACAGGGCTTCGTCACCGACATCGAGACGGACACGATTCCACCGGGTCTCGATGAGGACGTCATTCGCCTGATCTCGCGCAAGAAGCACGAGCCCGAGTTCATGCTCCAGTGGCGCCTGAAGGCCTACGAGCACTGGCTCACCATGACCGAGCCGACCTGGGCCCATGTCCATTATCCACCGATCGATTTCAACTCGATCTCGTACTACTCGGCGCCCAAGTCGCAGGAACAGCTGGAGGCCGAAGCGCCGAAGAGCCTGGATGAAGTCGATCCGAAGCTGATCGAGACCTACAACAAGCTCGGCATCCCGCTGCACGAGCAGGAGAAGCTCGCCGGTGTGGCCGTCGACGCGGTCTTCGACAGCGTATCCGTGGCCACCACCTTCCGCGAGAAGCTGCGCGATGCCGGTGTCATCTTCTGTTCGATCTCCGAGGCCCTGCAGGAGTGCCCGGAGATTGTCGAGAAGTACATCGGCACGGTGGTCCCGCACACGGACAACTTCTACGCCGCGCTCAATTCGGCGGTGTTTTCCGACGGCTCGTTCGTCTACGTGCCCAAGGGCGTGCGCTGCCCGATGGAACTGTCGACCTACTTCCGCATCAACGAGCGCAACACCGGCCAGTTCGAGCGCACGCTGATCGTCGCCGAGGAAGGCGCCTATGTCAGCTACCTCGAAGGCTGCACCGCACCGCAGCGCGACGAGAACCAGTTGCACGCGGCCGTGGTCGAGCTGGTGGCCCTCGATGACGCCACCATCAAGTATTCCACCGTGCAGAACTGGTACCCCGGCGACGAGAACGGCAAGGGCGGTATCTACAACTTCGTCACCAAGCGCGGCGACTGCCGCGGCAAGCGCTCGAAGATCACCTGGACGCAGGTGGAGACCGGCTCGGCGATCACCATGAAGTATCCCAGCTGTGTGCTCACCGGTGACGACTCCGTCGGCGAGTTCTACTCGGTGGCCGTGTCGAGCAATTACCAGCAGGCCGACACCGGCACCAAGATGACGCATATCGGGCGCAATACGCGCAGCACGATCGTGGCCAAGGGCATCTCGGCCATGCACGGCAACAACACCTACCGCGGTCTGGTGAAGATCCTGCCGAGCGCCGAGGGCGCGCGCAACTTCACCCAGTGCGACTCGATGCTGATCGGCGACCAGTGCGGCGCGCACACGTTCCCCTACATCGAGGTCAAGCAGCCGGGTTCGATCCTCGAGCACGAGGCCAGCACGTCGAAGGTCAGTGACGAGCAGTTGTTCTACTGCCGCCAGCGCGGTATCCCGGAAGAGGACGCGGTCAACATGATCGTCAACGGCTTCTGCAAGGATGTTTTCCGCGAGTTGCCGATGGAATTCGCGGTGGAAGCGCAGGCACTGCTTGACGTCACCCTCGAAGGCGCGGTCGGCTGAATCAACCGAACATCAATGGAGCAATACGCAATGAGCGAACCGATGCTGAAGATCGAGAACCTGCAGGCGCGCGTCGAGGATGCGGAGATCCTGCGCGGCCTCAATCTGACCGTGAACGCGGGCGAGGTGCACGCGATCATGGGCCCGAACGGCTCGGGCAAGTCCACCCTCGCCCACATCCTCGCCGGCCGTGATGACTACGAAGTCACCGGCGGATCGGTAACGTACAAGGGGCAGGACCTGCTTGAACTGGAACCGGAAGAACGCGCCCACGAGGGCGTTTTCCTCGCCTTCCAGTACCCGGTCGAGATCCCCGGCGTGAACAATGTCTACCTGCTCAAGGCCGCGCTCAATGCCAAGCGCAAGCACCAGGGCCTGGACGAAGTCGACACCGTGGAGTTCCTGACCTCGGTCAAGGAAAAGATGAAGCTCATGGGCATGGACGAGAGCTTCCTCAAGCGCTCGGTCAACGAGGGCTTCTCCGGTGGCGAGAAGAAGCGCAACGAGATCTTCCAGATGATGGTGCTGCAGCCGGAACTGGCGCTGCTCGACGAGACCGACTCGGGCCTCGACATCGACGCACTCAAGGTCGTCGCCCAGGGCGTCAACGAGATGCGTTCACCCGACCGCGCCATTGTCATCGTCACCCACTACCAGCGCCTGCTCGATTACATCGAGCCGGATCAGGTGCATGTCCTCGCCAATGGCCAGGTGGTCAAGTCGGGCGACAAGAACCTGGCGCACGAGCTCGAAGCCAAGGGTTACGACTGGCTGCGGACCAAGGAGGCGGCCGAGGCATGAGTACTGTCGACCCCACAGCAGAACGTTTCATGCAGCGCATGGGCGGCGACCGTCCCGGCGACAATGTCGCCTGGATTGCCGATGTCCGCCAGCAGGCCGCCGCCTCGCTGGCGGCCAACGGCCTGCCGCACACGCGCATCGAGGACTGGAAATACACCAGCATCAAGCCGATCACGAAGCGCGACTTCGCCCGACCCGATGCCCAGTCGGCGACCGCCGATGCGGCAGCGGTCGAGGCCCTGCGCATCCCGGGTCTCGACACCCACCGCCTGGTGTTCATCAACGGCCATCTCGCCGCATCGCTGTCCGATCGTGGCGCCGGCGGTGACGGCCTGCGCCTGCGCAGCCTCGCGGCGACCCTCGCCGAGGACCCCGAGGTGCTGCGTGATCGCTTTGCCACACTGGCGCCGAGCGATTTCAGCGGTTTCACGGCACTCAATACCGCCTATGCGGATGACGGCGCCGTGATCGAGGTGGCGCCCAAGGCGCGCATCGACAAGCCGATCGAGCTGGTGTTCGTGTCCACGCACCAGGACGAACCCGTGGCCGCGCAGCCGCGCGTGATCGTCCATGGTGGCAACCACGCCGAGTTCTCGCTGATCGAGCATTTCGTCGGCCTGGACGATGCCACCAATCTGACCAACGTGGTGACGGAAATCGACCTCGATGTCGGCGCCCGGATGACCCATCACCGTCTGCAGCGGGAAAGCCGCAAGGGCTTCCACATCGGCAGCATCCATGTGCGCCAGGCGGACAACAGCCGCTACGAGTCGCACAACATCCAGATCGGTGGCCAGCTGTCGCGGACCGACATCAACACCGATCTCAACGCCGAAGGTGCGGAAACGCTGTTCAACGGCCTCTACCTGCTCAACGGGCGGCAGCACAGCGACACGCATACGCGCATCAATCACAACAAGCCGCACACCTACAGCGAGGAGTCGTATCGCGGCATCCTCAACGATCGCAGTCGCGGCGTGTTCAACGGGCGCGTGTATGTGGCCAAGGATGCCCAGCAGATCCAGGCCTATCAGCAGAACGACAACCTGCTGCTGTCCGGCAGTGCCGAGATCGACACCAAGCCGGAACTGGAGATCTACGCCGATGACGTCGTCTGCTCGCACGGCGCGACCGTGGGCCGCCTGGACGAGATGATGCTGTTCTACCTGCGTTCGCGCGGCGTGGATGAAGAAGCGGCCCGTGGCCTGCTGCTGTACGCATTCGCCGAAGTGACCGTGAACAAGATGGGACTGGAAGCCTTGCAGACCTGGCTCCAGGGCTTCGTCATCGACGAACTGCCCCAGAGTGAACGAGTACGGGAATTCGTATGAACGCGATCAGTGATCCGGTACACAGTCCGGTGACCGCAGGCCCGCTCGACGCCGAGGCGGTGCGGGCGGACTTTCCGATTCTGCAACAGCAGATCAACGGCCACCGGCTGGTGTACCTGGACAATGCGGCTACGTCGCAGAAGCCGACTGCGGTCCTCGACGCGATCGACCGCTACTACCGCGAGACCAACGCCAACATCCACCGCGGTGTGCATACCCTCGCGGAACGGGCGACCGCGCAGTACGAGCGAGCGCGCGAACGCGTGCGCGACTTCATCGGTGCTGGCGAGAGCCGCGAGATCGTGTTCACACGCGGCACGACGGAGGCCATCAACCTGGTCGCCAACAGCTTCGTGCGGCCGCGCCTGCAGGCGGGCGACGAGATCCTGGTCTCGGAGATGGAGCACCACTCCAACATTGTGCCCTGGCAGCTCGTCGCCGAAGCCACGGGCGCGACGGTCCGCGTCATCCCGATGACCGACGAGGGCGAGATCGAACTCGATGCCTACCAGAAGCTGCTCGGCGAGCGCACGCGCATCGTTGCGATCAGCCATGTGTCCAATGTCCTGGGCACGGTCAACCCCGTTGGCGACATGATTGCAGCCGCCCACGCACACGACATCCCCGTCCTGGTCGACGGTGCGCAATCGGTCCCGCACATGCCGGTCGACGTGCGTTCGCTCGATGCCGATTTCTATGCGTTCTCCGGCCACAAGATGGTCGGACCCACCGGCATCGGTGCGCTCTATGCGCGCGCCTCGCTGCTCGAGGAAATGCCGCCCTACCAGGGCGGCGGCGAAATGATCTCGAAGGTGAGCTTCTCCGGAACCACCTACAACGTCATTCCGCACAAGTTCGAGGCCGGTACGCCGAACATCGAGGGTGCGATCGGCCTGGCCGCGGCGATCGACTATCTCGAGCACATCGGCATGGATCGGATCTCCGATCACGAGACCGATCTGCTGGCCTATGCCCATCGGCGTGCGCGCGAGGTCGATGGCCTGCGCATCATCGGCACGGCGAGTGCCAAGGCCGGTGTACTCTCGTTCGCCATCGAAGGGGTGCACCCGAACGATCTGGCCATGCTGATCGACCAGGAAGGCGTGGCCATTCGCACCGGCCACCACTGCGCGATGCCGGTAATGGAGCGTTTCGGGCTGGACTCGACCGCCAGAGCCTCGTTCGCGTTGTACAATACACGCGAAGATGTGGACCTGCTCATCGCGGGAATCCACAAGGTCCGGCAAATGCTCGCGTAAGGATCCACCATGCACGGCTACGAACCCATTACCCTCTCACGCGGCGTGCAGGCCATCCGCGTCCCCAGTGGCGACCGCATCATCCTGCCCAAGGGGATGCAGGTCATCATCACCCAGTCGCTCGGTGGCAGCTTCACGGTCAATATCGGCGGTAACCTGGCCCGCATCGCCAATGAGGATGCCGATGCCATTGGCCGCGAGCCGATGAAGGGACCGGAAGTCCCGGAAGAGCCGACCGACGACGACATCCAGTCCGCCGTCTGGCGCCAGCTGGAGACCTGTTTCGACCCGGAGATCCCGATCAACATCGTCGATCTGGGCCTGGTCTACGATTGCGACATCGAGCGCGAGGATGACGGCAGCTGGACGGTGGAAATCCGCATGACGCTGACCGCCCCCGGCTGCGGCATGGGCGACGTCATTGCCGATGACGTGCGCCATCGGGTCGAGATGATCCCCGGTGTCGCGCGCTGCGATGTCGAACTTGTGTTCGACCCGCCGTGGGGCCCGGAGATGATGTCCGAAGCCGCGCGCCTGCAGACGGGTATGATGTAGGATTCGTTCCGCCGGCAATCTTTCACAGCGGAGGCAACAGCCAATGACGGACTGGGTCGATGTCGCCCATCGCGACGAAATCGTGCACAAGGATTATCGTGTCGTCGATGTCGACGATGTCGAGATCGTGGTGTTCAATCTCGACGGCGAGTTCTACGCGCTGGAGGATGTCTGCACCCATGATGGCGCCGAGCTCTCCGGCGGTCACGTCGAGGACCGCTGCATCATCTGCCCCCGTCATGGCGCGAAATTCAGCATCGAAACCGGCGAGGCCCTGACCCCGCCGGCCTACGAACCCACCGAGACCTTCCCCGTACGCGTCACCGACGCCGGCATGGTCCAGGTGCGCGACCCGCGCTGGGATTGA
>CAZJGZ010000111.1:0-8207 GCA_964545695.1 uncultured Ectothiorhodospiraceae bacterium
CGCCAAGAAAATCATTGCCTCTTGGCGCGCTTCGCGTGCTTGGCGAGAGGTATTACAGGCTCGAACGGTCAGGCCGGTTGCGCAGCCTGGTGAGGGGTTTCTTCGGCGAGGATGCCGAGGCGGGTGAACAGGGCCTCGTCGCTGGCGACCTCGGGATTGTCGGTCGTCAGCAGCTTTTCGCCGTGGAAGATGGAGTTCGCTCCGGCGAAGAAGCACAGCGCCTGCGTCTCGTCGGTCATGTCCGTGCGCCCGGCCGACAGGCGTACATAGGACTGCGGCATCATGATGCGGGCGACGGCAATCGTGCGCACGAATTCGAGCGGATCGAGGGCCTCGACGCCATGCAGCGGCGTACCGGGCACCTGGACCAGCATGTTGATCGGCACCGAACCGGGATGCTCGGGCTGATTCGCCAGCTCCACGAGCAGGCCGCAGCGATCGTCGCGGGTTTCGCCCATGCCGACGATGCCGCCGCAGCAGACATTGATGCCGGCCGACCGGACGTTGGCCAGCGTCTCCTTGCGGTCGCTGTAGCTGCGCGTGGTGATGACCTGCTCGTAGTATTCCGGGGAACTGTCGAGGTTGTGGTTGTAGTAATCCAGGCCGGCCTCGGCCAGACGTTCGGCCTGTTCCCGGCGCAGCATGCCCAGCGTGACGCAGGTTTCCATGCCCAGATCGCGCACCGCCTGGATCATTTCGATCACGCGTTCCAGATTGCGGTCGGTCGGATTGCGCCAGGCGGCGCCCATGCAGAAACGGGTGGCGCCGTTGTCCCGCGCCGCCTGCGCCGCTTCGATCACCTCCTCGACCGGGAGCAGGCGTTCGCGCTCGAGGCCCGTATTGTGGTGCACGCTCTGCGGGCAATACTTGCAGTCCTCGGGGCAGGCCCCGGTCTTGACCGACAACAGCGTGGAAATCTGCACGCGATTGGGCTCGAAATGCTGGCGGTGAACGCTCTGCGCCTCGAATAGCAGATCGTTGAAGGGGCGCGCGAACAGCGCTTCGACTTCGGTGCGCGTCCAGTCGTGGCGCGTGGCGGCGGCCTCGTTCATGAATCGGGTTCCCTCAATGCGGCGGTGGACTTATGCTGCATGGACAGCGGACTGGACGATGATTCGCACCCGCCGGGCCGCTGTCAAGTTTGACCCGACCATGAAGTTGACAGGGATATGTCGATTCTCGACCGACTACTGCCGCCCAGATGCCTGCTCTGCGGCGATCCCGGCAGCGCCGGCATGGCACTGTGTCGTGGCTGTGATGATGATCTCATCCGCAACCACCAGGCCTGCGCGCGCTGCGCCGAGCCACTGCCCGCCACCGCCCCGGACCAGCCGGATTTGCGCGTATGCGGCGCCTGCCTGTGGCGCCCGCCGCCCTACAGCGCAATCCACGCCCCCTTTATCTATGCCCCGCCGCTTGACTGGTTGATCCAGCGCTTCAAGTTCCGCGGCGATCTGGTCGCCGGCCGTCTGCTCGGGCAGCTGCTGGCGCGGGAGCTCGCGAACTGCCTGCCCGCTGACACCCGCCTGGTGCCGATCCCCCTGCATCCACGCCGCCTCCAGGAGCGCGGCTACAACCAGGCGACCGAACTGGCCCGACCACTGGCGCGCGCACTCCCTGCTCGCCTGACCCCTTCCGTGCTTGAACGCACACTGTCCACCGCGCCGCAGATGGAATTGCCGGCTGCTGCGCGGCGCAGCAATGTCATCGGTGCCTTTCGCAGCCGCCAGGCCGTCAGCGGTCCAGTGACCCTGATCGATGACGTCATCACCACGGCGAACACGGTCCGCGAAGCGGCGCGCACGCTGGCGATCCGCCCCGGGATGGATATCCGGGTGTGTGCGCTCGCCCGCGCCCGGGTGGGGTGACGCCGGTCAGGCGAGCCAGAAATCGGCCAGCAGGCCGAGGAATACGACCAATCCGACCCACGCGTTGTTCAGGAACGCGCGAAAACAGAGTCCGGGGCTGCGGTCATGGATGAGGAACTGCTGATAGGCGAAGAAGCAACCGGCCGCGAATACGCTGGCGAAATACCCGATGCCCAGACCGAACTGGGCGCCGATCAGTACGAGACCGACCAGGACCAGTACCTGCAGCAGCCCGACCATCACGCGATCATGCTCGCCGAACAGGATGGCGGTCGAGCGCACGCCGATCTTCAGGTCGTCATCGCGGTCGGCCATGGCATACATGGTGTCGTAGGCGACCGTCCAGAGCAGATTGACCGTGAACACGAGCCAGGCCAGGGCCGGCACGGTACCCGTCTGCGCGGCAAAGGCCATCGGCGCCGCCCATGAGAAGGCCGCACCGAGGAAGACCTGCGGCAAATGCGTGAAGCGCTTGGAGAACGGATAGATCGCGGCCAGCAACACGGCCCCGCAGGCGAGATACAGCGTCAGGCGATTGAGCGTCAGCACCAGCGCGAAGGCCGCCAGCGCCAGCACGAGGGCAACTACGACCGCTTCCCACGGTCGGATGGCACCGGTGGCCAGCGGTCGGCCCACCGTGCGCGACACGTGGCCATCGATGTGGCGATCCGCGAAATCGTTGATGGCACAGCCGGCAGCACGCATCAGGATGGCGCCGAGAATGAACACCACCAGCACGTGCACGTCGGGCACGCCACCGGCCGCCAGCCACAATGCCCAGAGCGTGGGCCACAGCAACAGGTAGGTGCCGATCGGCCGATTCACCCGCGTCAGCAGGGCGTACTGCCACAGGCGCGCGCCAACCCGCCGGGTCAACGGATGCTGCACCAGGGGATGCCGAAGCAGGACTTTCAGGCCTTCACGCAGCGCCATGTGACGCCCTCCGGGCATTGGTTCCACGGCCACTTCCCGACACTCAGCAGCGCGGGACGCGCAGTGTAGGCAAGCGGGCAGTCAGATGATAGCGCCGCTGGTACACTGCCGGCTTTGTCCGGGAGCGAGGAATCATGGGCACCCATTTCGATCTGCTGGTCATCGGTGGCGGCAGCGGTGGTCTGGCAACCGCCCGGCGCGCGGCGCGCCACGGTGCCAACGTCGCCGCCGTCGAGTTCGATCGCCTCGGCGGCACCTGCGTCAACCGCGGCTGCGTGCCGAAGAAGGTGATGTGGTACGCCGCGTCGCTGGCCCACGCGCTCGACGATGCCGGCGACTACGGCTTCAGCGTCGAAGTGGGTCAACACGACTGGGCCTCACTGGTAGCGTCCCGTGAGCGCTACATCGAGCGCCTCAACGGCATCTACGCCAATAACCTCGAGAAAGACGGCGTGCGTCACATCGTCGGTCGCGCGACGTTCGTTGATGACCGCACCATCGAGGTCGATGGCGAGCCGTTCACCGCCGACCGTTTCGTCATCGCGGTCGGCGGCGAACCGGTCGTGCCGGAGATTCCCGGTGCGGATCTCGGTATCACCTCGGACGGCTTCTTCGAACTCACCCACTGCCCCGCGCGCACCGCGGTGGTCGGCGCCGGCTACATCGCGGTGGAGCTGGCGGGCATGCTCCGGGCGCTGGGCAGCGAGGTCACGCTCACGCTGCGCCGGGATACCGCGCTGCGCAATTTCGACGCGGATCTGAGTAGTGCGCTCATGGAGACACTCGAAGCGGATGGCATCCACATCGCCCGCGGCTTCACCCCCGCGCGCGTGGAGAAGCTTGACGAGGGTCTGACCCTGACGCCGGCAGACGGCGAGCCGGTCACCGGCCTCGACTCCGTGATCTGGGCGATCGGCCGGCGGCCACGCACCACCGGTCTCGGCCTCGACACCGCCGGCGTCACGCTGGACCGCGGCGGTTACATCCCGGTCGATGCCTGGCAGGACACCAACGTCGCCCACATCCACGCCCTCGGCGACGTCTGCGGTCGCGCGGAACTGACGCCGGTGGCGATCGCGGCCGGTCGCCACCTCGCCGACCGGCTGTACGGCGGCCGGCCCGATGCACGCCTGGAGTACGAGAATATCCCGACGGCGATCTTCACCCACCCACCCATCGGTACCGTCGGCCTTGGCGAGGCCGAGGCGCGCGAAGCGTACGGCGAGGCCGCGATCCGCGTCTACCGCACCCGCTTCACGCCGATGTACCACGCCCTGACGGCGCACAAGACGCCGGCAGTGATGAAGCTGGTGTGTGCCGGGGCGGAAGAGCGCGTCGTGGGCTGCCACATCTTCGGTCACGGTGCCGACGAGATGATGCAGGGCTTTGCCGTTGCCGTGCGCATGGGCGCGACCAAGGCCGATTTCGATGCCACGGTGGCAATCCATCCCACCAGCGCCGAGGAGCTGGTTACACTGCCCTGATCAGCGTCTGCAGGGCCGGGGCCTGCCCTCCTGCAGCGCCCGGGATGTGTGGTTGGCGGGCTGGCTTGATCGTGAACGAGGTGCACCATGACGGTACGCAATTTCGAGGGCATGCAGCCGCGCATCGATGCCACCGTGCGCGTCGATGCCACGGCGCTGGTAATCGGTGACGTGGAGATCGGGGCCGACAGCTCGGTGTGGCCGATGGCGGTCGTTCGCGGTGATGTGAACGCGATCCGCATCGGCGCGCGTACGAACATCCAGGACGGCGCCGTGGTGCACGTTACCCACGATGGGGAATTCACGCCGGGCGGTTTCGCGACCCACATCGGTGATGACGTCACCGTCGGACATCGCGCCATCATCCACGCCTGCACGATCGGCAGCCGGGTGCTGGTCGGCATGGGCGCCATCGTCATGGACGGGGCGGTCGTCCCCGACGATGTCATCATCGGGGCCGGTGCACTGGTCCCGCCGGGACGCCGGCTTTCCGCCGGTCAGCTCTACGTCGGGAGTCCGGTCCATGCGCGGCGTGCACTGACCGATGAAGAGTACCGGATGCTGCCCTACTCGGCGCGCCACTACGTCGACAACGCGCAACGCCACGGCAGCGCCGACGGCACCGACAGCACAAGCTGACCCCGAGGGTGCATTGGGGTCCGCGGCAACGCCGGCGGTCGGTCAGCCTGCGATACCGGCCGTCGCCGCTACTTGCCGATACCATGCCACCAGCGTGGCAAAATCGAAGGCCGCATTGGCGGGACTGGGGTTGGGCGTCACGAACACAACCGTCGTGGCGGCAAGCACGCGGTCCTGCCGCCCGAGCGCCACGGCCTGCTTCCTTTCGCCCAGACCATGACGCACATACTGCTCGTACACGCCCTTGCCGTTGAACCAGGCGACGCGCGGGCGCATGCGCTGCAGATGATCATGCAACACCGGCGCCCAGCGCCGATAATCCGCCGCGCGCAGATCGCCGCCGCCGGGTGTCGGGCGCTTGACGATATCCGTGAAACCGATGGACCGGTGATCGCGCAACCACGCCAGCGCCTGCGGTCCCGGTTCAAAATCCGCCGGCGCCAGTCCGGCCGCGCGCATCGCCGGCCAGAAGCGATTGCGCGGATGTCCGTAGTAATACCCGGCCCGGATCGATGCAGGCGACGGATTCAGGCCGATCACGACCAGTTTCAGATCCGGCCCGAGATAATCCGGCAGCGTGTCCATCAGCCCGTCCGCGGGTGCTGGCGATAGAAAGCACACAGTTCGGTGTAGACGCGCGGATACGTCCGGCGCACCTGATCCGGCGTCAGCAGGAACGCCTCGCTGGCGACCGCGAAGAACTCGGCCGGATCGGTGGCGGCGTAGGGATCCAGAGGCAGATTCGTCTCGTCCGCATCGACCCGGGCGACGAAATCCTCATAGGCCTGGGTGAAGACGTCCGTCCATTGCTGGCGATCCATATCGCTGTGCAGAGGCGGCATGCCGTTGGCGGCACCGTTCATCATGTCCAGCTTGTGCGCGAATTCATGGATGACGACATTGGCGTCGATATCGCGGCCGGCCCATGACAGTACCACCGGCCCCTGCGGCCAGGCCTCACCGGCGCGGTGCTCGTCGAGTTCATGAACGACACCATCATCGTCGGTGTACGCCTCGGTAACATGAAAGTCGGCCGGATAGACGATGATCGAGCGCCAACCGGCATACCACTCCAGGCCGAGACCGAGTATCGGAACGCAGGCCTGCAGGGCAATCAACCGCCGACTCTCGATGCCCAGCTCGAGGTCATGGGCCGGCTCGATCGACTTCTCGTGCAGGAACAGCACCACGAGCTCGCGCAGACGCTGGCGGGCCCGGCTGTCATAGCGCGCCACGGCCGGCACGCGCTGAATCAGCTGCTCCCAGTCGCGATCCGGCAGGGCCCCCTGCTTCAGAATACGGTTGCGCCGCCAGTTCCGGTACCATTGCATGAAGATCAACCCCGCGTAGCAAGGGGCGTACTATACCGGTCGAGTAGCGATGGTCGCACGACCATCCCCCGGCCCGGGCTCAAACCGCCCGCAGGAGGCACGATGTGCACCGCACCCGGATCAACCGCAGGCCGTAGACACCGATGCGGCCGCTGGCGCTGGCCGCTGGTCGCGGCCGGCGCGCTGCTCATTGCGGCCTGCGCCAGCGCACCGCTGGATACCACGGACGTGGCCACGGATGTCACGCCCGAACAGGTGCGAGCCGACCCGGAATCCGCACGCGGACAGGCGGTCATCTGGGGCGGACGCATCGTCGCCAGCAAGAACCTGGAGGATCAGACCCGGCTGGAAGTGGTGTCGTACCCGCTTGCCGCGAGAAGCCAGCGCCCGCAGAGCGAGCGGCAGCCCGGGCCACGCTTCCTGATCTATCGCGACGGCTACCTGGAAACCGCCCAGTACGCGCCGGGCCGCGATGTCAGCGTTCGCGGCCACATCGGCGACATCGAGCGTGGACGCATCGGCGAGGCCGACTACACCTATCCGGTTGTGCACGCCGACCAACTCCATCTCTGGCCGGTACAGGCGAGCGCTCCGGATCCCGGACCACGCATCAACTTCGGCGTCGGCGTGATCTTCTCGCGCTAACGCCCGCTCGCGTCATGCCGCTGTCTCCCCCCGTCGCCCGCCAGCCCTGGCATCACCGCAAGATCCGGTGTGACGGCTTTCGCCGTGACGATGGCCTGTGGGACATCGAAGCGCATCTCACCGACACCAAACCCTTCGATCTGCCCAATCGGGATCGGGGCGGCCTCATCCCCGAAGGGGAACCGCTGCATCACATGGCGCTGCGCCTGACCGTCGACGACTCGCTGCTGATCCATGCCGTCGAAGCCGTCACCGACGCCGGTCCGTTCGCCATCTGCCCGCACATCACGGACAACTTCCGGCGTCTCGAGGGCGAACGCATCGGCCCGGGCTGGCGTCGCCGGGTGCGCGAACAGCTCGGCGGTGTCGAGGGCTGCACCCATCTGGTCGAACTGCTGACGCCACTGGCTACCACGGCTTTCCAGACGATCCATGGCGCGCGCTACGGGGCTGCCCCGAGTGAATCAGCCGGCAGCGACCGCGAAACCGTGAACGCGAAACTGATCGGCAGCTGCCACGCGCTGGCGCCGGACAGCCCGGTCGTCCGCGACTTCTGGCCGGCCCATTACACGGGCGGGCAGCGCAACGACCACGAGCGTGAAGACGAATAAACCGCGGGCGCCAAACATTCCGCCCGCGCCCCCTCAGCCATCACTGGAGCCGCGATCATGGCCGAAACTCCATCCACAATGCTCGAATTGGGCACAGAGGCCCCGGACTTCCATCTGCTGGAACCAGCAACGTTCCGCATGGTGTCGAAGATGCAGTTCGAGGGGCAGCCCCTGCTGGTCGCCTTCCTCTGCAACCACTGCCCCTTCGTGCTCCACATCAAGGACGTGTTCGCCGCATTCGCTGCCGAATATGCCGAGCGGGGCATCGGCGTCGTCGCCATCAATTCCAACGACATTACCCACTATCCGGACGACCACCCGGATCGCATGACCGAGATGGCGCGTGCGACCGGATTCGCGTTTCCCTACCTGTTCGACGAAACGCAGGAGGTGGCGCGCGCCTATCGCGCCGCGTGCACGCCCGATTTCTTTCTCTTCGACGCGGATCACCGCCTGGTCTATCGCGGTCGCTTCGACGCGGCCACGCCGGGCAACAGTGAGCCGGTTACCGGTGCCGATCTGCGGGGCGCCTGCGACGCGTTACTGGAGGGCACGCCGATGCCGGACGATCAGAAGCCGAGCATGGGGTGCAACGTCAAATGGAAGCCCGGACACGAACCGGACTACGCCCGCTAGGGAACCTCTGAACAAAGGCCATCCTGGCCTTGTTCAGCAACGGGCCATGAAAATGCGATT
>CAZJGZ010000112.1:0-2803 GCA_964545695.1 uncultured Ectothiorhodospiraceae bacterium
GGTTGCTCCTGCGCCTGGTGTCGGCGCTGCGCGAACTGCCGGCAACACCCGATCTGGAGCCGCTGCTGCAGGCGGCCCGCGAACGCCTGGCGGGTGGGTCCGCGGATGGCGGCGGCCCTGCGGAACTGCGGGCTGTCCAGGGCGCGTGGCTGGCCGACCGCGAGCGGGCGGACGAAGCCGAGGCGCTGCTGCGCGCTGCCCTGGATGAGCAGGAACAGGACCAGGGCGCGGATCACGCCGCGACGCGTGCCACCCGCCACCGGCTGGCGATGCTGCTGGAGGAGCGCGGTGACAGTGAGGCCGCCGCGGACCTCTATCGCCGGACCCTGACCGTGCGCGAGGCGACGCTGGGGCCGAATCACCCGGAGCTGATTCCGCACCTGGTCAACCTCGGCGCGGTGCTGCGTGCGCGCAATGCTCTCGATGACGCCCGGCCGCTCTATCAGCGGGCGCTGCGCCTCGCCGAGCAGCATTTCGGCAGCAATCATCCGCAGACGGCCGCCTGTCTCGACAGCCTCGCCGGCGTGCTCTACGGCGGCCACGACTTCGAGCAGGCGGAAGCGTACTACCGCCGGGCACTGGCCATGACCGAGGCCGCATTCGGCCCCGTCCATCCGGCCACCGCGGCCAGCGCCCACAATCTCGGTACGGTGCTGGATGCGCGCGAGCAGTTCCGCGAGGCCGAGGGGCTGTTCGGCCGCGCGCTCGACATCCGGCGCGAGCAGCTCGGTGCAGACCACGCCGATACCGCATCCAGCCTGCACAACCTGGCGGGCGTACTCGATGCCATGGGGCGCACCGATGACGCCGAACCCCTCTACCGCCAGGCGGTGGCTACCTGGGAGCGGGTCGTCGGCTCCGAGCACCCGGCGACGGCCACCAGCATCAACAACCTCGCCGACCTGCTGCGCGAGAAGGGTGCCCATCAGGAGGCCGAAACCCTCTACCGGCGCAACCTCGACACCTGGACGCGCCTGCTCGGTGCCGGCCATCCGCACGCGGTGATGACACGCTCGGAGCTGGCCATTCTCGCCGCGGACCGCACGCCGGGTCCGGAGGCCGAGGCGCTGCTGCAGGCGGCTGCCGACCAGACCGCCGAAGTCATGGGCTGGGACAGCATGCAGCACATCAATACCGTGGTCCGGTATGCGGCGCTGCTGCGCGACCAGCGCCGACGCGACGAGGCGTGCACACTGCTTCGCCAGACGCTGTCCCGGGCCGATGACAAGGTCAGCATGCTGTCGCCGCGCATCCAGAAACTCCGGCGTCATCTGGAGGTGCTGGAGCAGGGTACGGACACCCTGCATTGAAGCCGTAGCTCGCTTGATGTGGTGCGTTTTGCCCCAGTTGCGCGTTTTGACTGGTTATTTCTGTAGCAATCGCGTTTGCGTGCCAGTACCCGCTGCTTCGCAACTGCTGGAAAGTACGATCAATTCTTCGGGAGCCCGGAGTGGCACGTCTCTTGCGTCGTCTTGTTGAGCGGGGTGCGATGGCCGGAACGTTCCGGTCCGATTCATGAACAGCGCGACTGCGCTGCGGGGGATACAGACATCCATACAGTCGAGACGGGTTGGGACGGCCTGAAGCAACTGCCGATCGCGGTGATGATCGGGCACCTGGGTGGTGCCGATGGAACCCGTCAGTGGCAGGTCGTCGGCATCGTTGCCGGAGAACGTTTCGCGAGCGATTCGGTGACCTCGCGCCAGATGCGTTCCGGCCCGGATGGGGATCTCTACCTCTGGTCCGGGTTCCAGCTGCGCCTGCACCCTGACCATTGTCAGGACTACGCCTACAACCTGCAGGCCGGGCGCCCCGGGGTGTACGTCATAACCCGGCGCGATGACGCCGGTGGCCTGCGCCCGGTGCAGGCCACTGTCAGCCTCGACGAGGCCCAGAAGCTCGACGCCACCGACCTGCGCTCCCCGGACGAAGCCGTCGCTACCGTGCAGATGCCACCGGAGGTCTACCGCTGGGTCGAGCACTTCATTCTCGACAACCACGTGCATGTGCCCCGCAAGAACAAGGGGCGCGGCAAGCAGCGCAGCAAGGCGCTGTTCGATGCGGAAGTCGGCGACTGGGCGGGGGAAGGCGAATGAGCCGCGAGCATACCGACCCGCGCCCGACCGCTACGTCGTCGACCGCGGACGACGCCGCCGGCCTCGATTTCTTCAATCGCTGGTCGCGGCGCAAGACAGCGGCTGCGCGCGGTGTGCCCGAGATTGAAGAGCCCGCGCGTGATGACCCTGCGTCCGATGATGCCGCGACCGCCCATGCCGATGGCGCCCACGCAACCATTGCGGCGCCGGGTAGCGAGGCGGCGGGGAGCGAGGCTGCGGGCGCTGCGCCCGCGACTCGCGACACTGACGGCGATCACGACGGCGGCGATCACGACGGCGGCGAGCGCATCGACGAGCGCACCGGCAAGCGCTTCTCGGAACTGACCGATGCGGACATGCCCGATCCCGACACGCTGGACGAGAATGCCGACATCCGCATGTTCATGGCGCGCAACGTCTCGCCCTCGCTGCGCATGAAGGCGCTGGGGCGGCGCTTCCGCCACCCCCGGTACAACAAGGTCTGCATCTGCGCCGAGTACGCGGATGACTACACCAATTTCGAGCCGCTCGGCCAGGTCGTCCCGCACGACCTGAAGACCGCGATCGCCCGCGAGGTCGACAAGCTGCGCGACCGGCTGCTGGGTGACGGCGACGAGATCAGCCGTGAGGAGGCCGAGGCCCGCGTCCTGCGCGAGCGACAGGAACGCCAGGAGCGCTACCGCGCCGCGGCCGCCGAGCACAAGCGC
>CAZJGZ010000112.1:2903-8203 GCA_964545695.1 uncultured Ectothiorhodospiraceae bacterium
GATGCCGCGGCAGCCGAACTCGGCGCGGCAACCGAACCGCAAGTGCCGCTGGCCGAGCAGGAGCGCGCGGCGCCCATCACGCAGGCTGCCCGCGGCGGCACGGGTGAGGCGTCATGAACGGACTGCCGGAGATCTACACGCATCTGCGCTTCGGCGGAGGCGACGACAGGCCGGCACGCAGTGCCGCGCTCACGGCAGCCGCCGCCGTGGAAACCGAAGCCGCCGCACTGGTCGACTATCGCTCGGCCGGCTATCTGCTGATCATCGGTGCCGAGGCGGACGCGCTGGCCGCGGCCAGGGACGTGGGCGCAACCCTGCATCGCACCGTGCTGGTCACCGAGGATGCAACCGACCTCGATGCCGAGCTGCAGGCCGTGCGTGATGCGGCCGCGGTTACGGTCCTGCGCGGTTCATTGCGCACGCTCGAAGGCCACCTCGGCCAGTTCAGCGCCTGGATCGCCGCGCCCAACGGCGAGGACCTCAACATCGCCGAGCTCAACGGCACCAAACACCCCTGGTTCGACCTTGTGCTCGATCTCGGCGCGCGGCCGGCGCTGGGCATGGAAATCCCGCCCTTCGGCTACTACGCCCCGCGCGGCGACGCCGGGCGCCTGGAGCGCGCACTGGCCGAGATTCCGCAGATGACCGGTGAGTTCGAGAAGCCGCGCTTCTTCAACTACAGCCCCGACATCTGCGCCCACGGCGACAGCGGCCTGACCGGCTGCACCCGCTGTCTGGATGCCTGCCCCACCAACGCCATTACCTCGCTCGGTGATCTGATCGAGGTCGATCCCTATCTCTGCCAGGGCGGGGGCAGCTGCGCGACGGCCTGTCCCACCGGCGCCATCATCTACGCCTATCCGACGCCCAAGGATCAGCTCGCGCAGTTGCGGGCCCTGTTGAACGCCTTCCGCGAAGCCGGCGGCAGCCGGCCGGTGCTGCTGTTCCACGACGAGGAGCAGGGGCTGGAAACGCTTGCAGCGCTGGCGCCGGAACTGGCGGACAACGTCGTGCCCGTGCGCGTGGCGGAAGTCGGTGCGGTCGGCATGGACACCTGGCTGGCGGCCCTGGCGTATGGCGCCAGCGCGGTCTGGTTGCTGGACACCCCGGCCGTGGCGCGTTCGGTGCGCGGCGAGCTGGAGGCGCAGCAGGCCTATGTCACGCCGATCCTGGAAGCGCTCGGCCTGGCGGGCGAGCAGGTGCGCATGGTGCGGGTCGAGCAGGATCTCGCTGCCGCGGCCAGCGCCGTTCCCGAGCCGGTGAGCCCGGCCGCGTTCGACACCTTCAACGAAAAGCGCGGCACGCTGCGCCTCGCCATCGACCACCTGCGCGCGCAGGCGACCGCCGCGCCGGACGAGGTGGCGCTGCCCGATCACGCGCCATTCGGCCAGGTGATCGTCGATGCCGACGCCTGCACCCTGTGCATGGCCTGCCCGCAGGTTTGCCCGACACGCGCGCTCAGCGATGCCGGCGACACGCCACGGCTCGACTTCACCGAGGATCTCTGCGTGCAGTGCGGCCTCTGTCAGACCGCCTGTCCGGAAGACGCGATCAGCCTCGATCCGCGCTACCTGTTCGACTGGGAAACGCGCCGCAAGCCGCGGGTGATGAACGAGGAGGAACCCTTCCACTGCGTGGTTTGCGGCACCCCGTTCGCGACCCCGAGCGTGATCCAGCGCATGACCGATCGCCTCGGCGACCACCACATGTTCCAGTCCGAAGAAAGTCGGCGGCGCCTGCAGATGTGCGGCGACTGCCGGGTCAAGGACCTGTTTGCCGAAGATGCCGCCCAGGGTTCGAAGCCCACGGTATTCGGCATGGACCCACGCTCATGACGGATATGCGCCAGCACACGGCAGAAGGCAAGACGTCGGCAGCGGCCGCCGCGCCGGACGTGGAGATGGACCAGCTGCGCGCCGGCACCTGGAACCTGCTCGGCAGTCTGCTCGGCGGCGCGCCCGATGAGAAGATCCTGGGCCTGCTGCGCGCCGCCGGCCAGCCGACCGACGCGGGCGGCGATGCGCTGGCCGAGGCCTGGACGGACCTGCGCCGGGCGGCCGAAGCGGCGCGCCCGGATGCACTGGCGCGCGAATACCAGGACCTGTTCATCGGTCTGGGCAGCGGCGAGGTCATTCCCTACGCCTCCTGGTACCAGACCGGTTCGCTGATGGAAAAGCCGCTGCTCGACCTGCGGCGCGAACTGCGCGCGCTCGGCGTGGAGCGCCAGGCCGGTGTCAACGAGCCCGAGGACCACGCGGCCGCGGTCTGCGAGGTCATGGCCCTGGTCATCGCCGACGCGGCCGTCTCCGCGGACTGGCAGAAGGATTTTCACGACGATCACGTGGCGCCCTGGATGAACGACCTGTTCCGCGACATCCGGGAAGCGCCGTCGGCGGAGTTCTATCAGGCCGTGGGTGCCCTGGGTGGGGCGTTCATGGACTTTGAGCGCGACTACTTTGCGATGCAGACATGAGGATGGCTCACAGGGCCCATCCAAGTGCGGAAAACACTTGGCGCCGGATGGACCGGCACCAGCGGATGATCGAAGACAGGACCCAGTCACTGGAAGATCATGACGGAGGATAGTGCGATGAAACCATCGGATCAGAACGACGGCCTCGAGCTGCAGTCCCGGCGCCGTTTCCTCAAGAACGCTGCGGTGGCCGCCGGCGGTGCCGTGGCCGTAACCGGAGCCGGCAGCGTGCTCGCCGCCGACGGCGAGGCCGTCGCGCCGGAGCAGCCCGCCGCGGGCAAGCGCGGCTACACCGAAACGAAGCACGTTCGGGACTACTACGCCAAGGCGGATTTCTGACGCGTGCGGCTCGGCCCGCAAGCCGATGCCGTAGTGCGTAGGGGAGAACAACCATGAAATTGACCAAGAAGACGACGGCAGCCACGGAACAGGCCGCTCCGGGCATCCTGGGCGAGAAGATCGGGCGCCGGACATTCCTCAAGGCCTCCGGCCTGGCGGTGGGTGGCGTTGCCGCAGCGAACATGCTGCCGACATCGATGGTGAAAAAGGTCCATGCGGCCGAGCGTTTCAAGTCTGACGCGGACATCGAGCTGAAAAAGTCGGTGTGCGGCCACTGCTCGGTCGGCTGCGGCGTGATCGCCGAAGTCCAGGACGGTGTCTGGGTCGGCCAGGAGCCGAACTTCGACAGCCCGATCAACCTCGGCGCGCACTGCGCCAAGGGTGCCGCCCTGCGCAACCACGGCCACAGCACGCGCCGGACCAAGTATCCGATGAAGATGGAGAACGGGCGCTGGACGCGGATCAGCTGGGAGCAGGCGATCGACGAGATCGGCGACAAGATGCTGCAGATTCGCGAGGAGTCCGGGCCGGATTCGGTCTGGTTCGCCGGCTCGTCGAAGGCGAGCAACGAAGGCGCCTATCTGCAGCGCAAGTTCGCCGCCTTCTGGGGTTCGAACAACTGTGACCACCAGGCCCGCATCTGCCATTCGACCACGGTGGCCGGTGTGGCGAATACCTGGGGCTACGGTGCCCAGACGAATTCCTACAACGACATCAACAATTCCAAGTGCATCATCATGTGTGGCTCCAACGCCGCCGAGGCGCACCCGGTTGCCATGCAGATGATCCTGCGCAGCAAGGAGCAGGGTGCGAAGCTGGTGGTCATGGACCCGCGCTTCACCCGCACGGCGGCCCATGCCGATACCTTTGTGCGCTTCCGCTCTGGTACGGATGTGCCGCTGATCTGGGGCATCCTCTGGCACGTGTTCGAGAACGGCTGGGAGGACGAGGAGTACATCCGTCAGCGCGTGTTCGGCATGGACCGCGTCCGCGAGGAGGTCGCCAAGTGGACGCCCGACGAGGTCGAGCGCGTCACCGGCGTGTCCGGCGAGGGCACCTACGCGGTCGCGAAGACGATGGCGGAAAATCGCCCCGGCACCTTCGTCTGGTGCATGGGCGGTACGCAGCACACCATCGGCAGCAACTACGTTCGCGCCTACAACTGCCTCCAGCTGGCGCTGGGCAACATCGGTGTCGAGGGCGGCGGTGCCAACATCTTCCGTGGCCACGACAATGTCCAGGGTGCCACCGACATCGGCCCCAACCCGGACAACCTGCCCGGCTACTATCCGCTCAACGAGGTGGGCTGGGGCCACTGGGCCCGCGTCTGGGATGTCGATTTCGACTGGCTGTCCCAGCGCTTCGACCAGACCGAGTACGACAATGGCAGTGGCGGCACGGCCAAGCCGATGAACACCGGCGGCATCCCCGTCTCGCGCTGGCTTGATGGCGTGCTCGAGGATCCGGCGAACATCTCGCAGAATGACAACATCCGCGCGGTGATGATGTGGGGCCATGCGCCCAACTCGCAGACCCGCGGGCCCGAGCAGAAGAAGGCCATGGAAGCGCTGGACATGCTCGTGGTCATCGATCCCTACCCGTCGGTGACTGCCGTTCTGCACGAGCGCCGGGACAACACCTACCTGCTGCCGGCTGCGACACAGTACGAGCAGGCGGGTTCGGTCACGGCATCGAACCGCTCGATCCAGTGGCGCGAGCGCATCATCGAACCCTTGTTCGAGCACAAGCCCGATGCCGAGATTGCCTACCGACTGGCGACCAAGCTCGGCTTTGCCGACGAGATGTTCAAGCACATCGAGGTCGAGGACAACCTGCCCGTGCCGGAAAGCGTGTTGCGCGAGGTCAATCGCGGTGCCTGGTCGATCGGCTACACCGGTCAGTCGCCCGAACGCCTGAAGGCGCACATGGCGCGTCAGGGTGACTTCGACGTGGTCTCGCTGAAGGCCCGGGGCGGTGACCTCGATGGCGAAACCTACTGCCTGCCGTGGCCCTGCTTCGGCACGGCCGAGGTCAAGCATCCCGGTACCCATGTGCTCTATGACACCAGCAAGCACGTCATGGACGGTGGTGGCAACTTCCGCGCCAACTTCGGCACCGAGTACGAAGGCGAGAATCTTCTCGCCGAGGACTCCTGGTCGCAGGGGGCGGAGATCGAGGGCGGCTACCCGCAGTTCGACTCCGAGATGCTCAAGGAACTCGGCTGGTGGGACGATCTGACCGCCGACGAGAAGGCCGAGGCCGAAGGCAAGTCGTGGACCACGGATCTGTCCGGCGGCATTATCCGGGTGGCGATGGAGCACGGCTGCCATCCCTTCGGTAATGCCAAGGCCCGCGGTTACGTCTGGAACTTCCCGGACCCGGTTCCGGTTCATCGCGAACCGCTGTACACCCCGCGTTACGACCTGGTGTCGGAGTTCCCGACCTACGAGGACCGCAAGGTGTTCTACCGCCTGCCCACGCGCTGGGA
>CAZJGZ010000113.1:0-3567 GCA_964545695.1 uncultured Ectothiorhodospiraceae bacterium
TCTGTCATCGCCACCGATTCATCTTCATCAAGACGCGCAAGACGGCGGGCAGCAGCGTGGAGATCGGTTTGTCACGCGTCTGCGGCGAAGGCGATATCGTGACACCGTTGATCGATCGGCTGGGCGAAGAGGAGTTACGGCGGTCCGAGGGTGGCTATGGACCTGCGGGCGATCGCAAGGCGATCGGCGAACATAGCGGCTTCAAGGAGTGGAAGAGGCTCCTGTTCTACGGGCAGCGCGCACCTCGTTTCGGCGAACATGCGACGGCGGCCGAGATTCGCGCAATCGTGGACTCGGAGGTCTGGGACAATTATTACAAGTTCAGCCTGGAGCGCAATCCGTGGGATCGAGCGGTATCACGGTACTATTGGCAGAAGTATCGCTGGGAGCGAAAGCCGCGCAAGAAGCCCTTTCCATGTGTCAGCGACTACCTTGTCTGGCTTGAACAGGAAAAGCCGCACTGGATCACCAACTGGGGCCATTACGCCATCGGCAACGATCTGGCCGTTGACGGGATGATCTTCTACGAAACGCTCTCGGATGACCTGGCGGAACTGGCCGGAAAACTCGGCGTTGATGGTGATATTTCGTTGCCTGCGGAGCGCGCAAAGGGTGGACATCGAACCGACCGTCGTCCTTATCAGGAAGTGTTGGCCGCCAAGGACAGGGAGCTGATCGAGCGGCTCTGCAGCAGGGAGATCGAGGCATTTGGCTACAAATTCGGATGAGCAACGAACCATGCTGAAACGAGTGGAACGCGCCCTCCAGCACTGGCGTACCGATGCCTATCTGCTGTCGTTTCCCAAGTGTGGGCGAACGTGGCTCCGGGTCATGCTGGCCCACGCCTTTGAGCAGCATTTCGGAATTCGCATACCGGACAGTATCCGCATACATGCGCATGGCAGTCGGCTCCGTGGAATCCCGCGGGTGCGTGTTACCCATGACTGGAAGGATCGTCAAACAATGACGGTCGACCAGGACAAGCAGCGCTTCCGGGAAAAGGCGGTAGTGTTCATGATACGGGATCCGCGTGACGTCGTCGTATCCCAGTATTTTCATCGCCTGAAACGCAAGCGGAACTACACGGGCACATTGGAGGAGTTCGTCCGCGCCGAGCGCGGGAGCCTCGCCGATATCGTCACCTACTACAACGTCTGGGCCCGTGAGCGCCACCACCGGGATCGACTGCACGTCTTGCGTTATGAGGATCTGCGGGCGGATCCGGTTGCCGGTCTGGGCGCTGTTCTGGAGTTTCTCGGCTTGCCGGATGTAAAGACGGAGGTTGTCGAACAAGCGGTAGCGGCTTGCGACTTCGATCGCATGCAACAGATGGAAAGAAGGGGCGAGTTCGTGTCCGGGCGCCTGCAGGCCAAGGACGTGAGTGATCCGCAATCATACAAGGCCCGTTCCGGTGAAGTCGGGGGCTATCGCCACCATTTCTCTGCGGAGCTGAGTGCGTATGTCGACGAGTACCTGCGCACGCACCTCGACGGTTCCTACGCTGACTACTGCGCGCCGCGCGTTGATTCAGGCGCTGCCGGCAGCCCTCGACCATGACGCCGCGACGACTGGCGATCGTTGGGCCGATAAAGGCCTGGGGCGGGATCGAGGGCAAGATCGTGACACTCTGTCGGGAATTCGCTGATCGGGATGTGCAGACCGACATCGTGCTGCTTCGGGGTGGCGAGGTGCCCTATCCGGATCGTCTGGATGATCGGGTCCGAATCCATCATCTCGCGACTCGGTCCAAGCGGGATGGTGTGCCGGCGTTCCGTGACTGGCTCCGGGATCACCGTCCCGACGCGGTGCTCACATTGAAGGATCATGGCGCCCAGGTGGCGCTGCTGGCTCGCCTTCTGGGCCGTCTCGACATGCCCGTGTTCGTGAAAGTCACGAATACACTCAGTGTGGTGGCCCGGCGCCGTCTGCAGCGGTGGCTCATTCGACGGCTCTACCCCCGTGCCGATGGCGTGATCGGTAATAGTCAGGGTGTGGTGGACGATCTGTGCAGTGTATTCAATGTACCGCCGGCTCGCGTTCACTGCATTCACAATCCAACAGTCACCAAGGATTTCCCGCAGCGTGCGGCGGTCGAGGTGGAGCATCCCTGGCTTCAACCAGACACCGGCGTGCCCGTGCTGATCGGCGTGGGGCGGTTCACGGCCCAGAAGGACTTTCAGCTTCTGCTGCGTGCCTTCGCGCGCGTGCGTAAGCGACTGCGGTGTCGATTGATCATCCTTGGCGATGGTCCCGATCGAACGTCGTTGGAGATGGAGGCACGACGTCTCGGCGTGCACGGCGATGTTGATCTCCCGGGTTTTGTAGCGGATGCCCTGCCATGGATCGCGCGCAGCTCGATATTCGTACTGTCGTCGCGCTACGAGGGTTTGAGTAATGTCCTGATCGAGGCGCTTGCCGTCGGTACGCCGGTCGTATCCACGGATTGCCCCTCGGGTTCGGCAGATATCCTCGAGCACGGACGCCATGGCGACCTCGTCCCGGTCGGAGATGAGGCGGCACTGTCCGCAGCCATCAGCGAGCGTCTGACACACCCGCGGCCAGAGCCGGTGCCTGCCTGCGCGGTCGACCGATTCCGCGCTGGGCCCGTCGCCGAGCAGTACCTGCGGGTGCTCGGGCTGGCGGCCGCTGGAGCGCGATCTTGAACCGCGCCAGACGGCGACCGGACATCGCCATTTTCGGCAGCTTTCGGGCAACCGGAGGTACGTATCGACGGCTGACCAATCAGATCCAGGTCTGGCACCGCCTGGGCTATCAGGTCGATATTGTGGCCTTCCGACGCGGAGATCTGTTCTACGCCGATGAAATGCCATCGTCGGTGCGGTTTGTCGACCTCAGGACACACGGGAAGTGGCCGACTACATTCGCGCTCTGGCGTTATCTGCGCCAACAGCGTCCGGAAGTGGCCATGGCCATCATGCATCTTGGCAATATGGTGTTGGCGCGTTGCGCCACGCTGCCGGGCGTCGTGACGCGCTGTTTTCTGAGTGTGCCAAACACCTACGGTGAATCGGGCAAGGCAAGCACGCCGGCCAGACGTCAGCGCAAGTTTCGCCAGATCCGACGTCTCTACCCGCAGGCGCATGGTGTGATCGCTGTGTCCGAGGGCGTGCGGCGCGATCTCGAGGAGACAGTCGGGTTGCGTTGTGCAAATCTGACCACGATCTACAATGGTTCCATTGGCGAGGATCTGGTGAAGCGTGCCCGGGAGACGGCCGATCATCCCTGGTTGCAGGAACGGGATGTGCCGGTGTTCCTTGCGGCCGGCGGCTTGCGCCTGCAAAAGGATTTTGCCACCTTGCTGCGAGCCTTCCGCCAAGTGCTGGAAAGCCGTCCGGCTCGCCTGATCATTATCGGCGAGGGACCCGAACGCGCAAACCTGGAAGCGTTGATTGATGAACTGGGTCTTGGTTGCGCGGTCGATCTTCCGGGGTTCGTGAATAATCCATACGCCTGGATGGCGCGCGCAGATGTGTTTGTCCTGTCGTCACGCTGGGAAGGTTTGGTGAATGTGGTGGCCGAGGCGCTGGGCGTCGGTATACCCGTCGT
>CAZJGZ010000113.1:3667-8122 GCA_964545695.1 uncultured Ectothiorhodospiraceae bacterium
GGGAAGGTTTGGTGAATGTGGTGGCCGAGGCGCTGGGCGTCGGTATACCCGTCGTGTCCACGGATTGCCCCAGCGGGCCACGAGAGATTCTTGGCGATGGCCGCTATGGTCGGTTGGTCCCGGTTGCGGATCCGGCGTCACTCGCTGCTGCCATGGTCGCAACCCTGGATGATCAGGGGCCTGAGTTTGATCGTGCCGAAGCCGTGCAGCCGTTTACCGCAGATTACGCAGCACGCGCCTATCTCAAGGTATTCGGCCTTGAACGTCACGACAGTGGTGAATCCTGATGCATGACGATGACGACGAGGCGCAGCGATGATCATCAGTCATCGTCACCGCTACATATTCATCCATTGCCGCAAATCCGCGGGGAGCGCGGTGAAAGTCTCCCTGGCTCGCAATCTGGGCTGGCGCGATTTCCAATTGGGTGTCTGGGCGGATGCGGTCGATGCCGGCGTGACGCCCAATCTGCGAGCCCGTCTCGCGATGTGGCAGCCACGCCAGCTCGGTTTCGTTTGCCGGTCGTTGCTCGCTGGAGAGCAGATGCATGCGGTCATGAACCGTGCGATCAAGCGAGCATGGAAAAGGCGCACCGGCCTGGAGAACTTTCCGGCGGCCGACGACGTTCGGCGCCTGTTCCCTCATGAGTGGGCGCATTATCACAAGTTCTGCATTATCCGGAATCCGTTTGATCGTGTTGTTTCCGACTACTTCTATCGAACCAAGAAGCTGAGTGATCCGCCCAGCTTTGCAGCATTCGTGGACGCCATGGCTTCAGGTGATGATCTTGGTGGGCGCGTCAAGAGTGAATACTCGAACTGGCACATGTACACGATCGACGATCATCTGGCCGTTGATTCTGTAGTCCGCTTCGAGAATCTGCAAACGGAACTCCAGGATACGTTGGACCGCAACGGGGTGGCCTAGGATGGATGGTTGCCAGTGACCAAAAAGGGAAGCAAGAGGCCTCGGGCCTACAGGGACTTGTACGGACCGCAACAGATCGAGCAAGTGCGTGCTCTGTGTGGCCGTGAGATTGAAATGTTCGGTTATGAATTCTAGAAGCCTGTCCGACAAACTTTGCAGGACAAGATGCCGGTGCGGGTTCAGCGCCACCGTGGGCTGGATCGCCTATCCGGCTCTGGCGGCCAATCGGTGGAAGGAGAGGCGCCGAGGATTGTGAGTACACCTTTGTACCCAGCAGCACTGGTAATATCCCGTGACGGTTGAAACGCGCATCGCCCTGTTGTTCGCGACTTCCGGGCACAGCGGTGTCGACCGTGTCGTGGCCAATCTGTTGCCGGAATTCGCGCGCATGGGGCAGGCGTTCGATCTGCTCACCATCCGTGGCCATGGACCCGTGATCGCATCCCTGCCGCAGGGCATTCGTTCGGTGCCGCTCCCGGCCGCGCATCGCGATACCGTCATTCCATCGCTGGTGCGCTATCTTCGCCGCGAACGACCGGCGATGCTGCTGACCGCGGGCCACCGCCTGAATCGAGCGGCCCTGATTGCGCGGATGGTGAGCGGGGTGCCGGTGCGCGTAACGCTGCGCATGGGCATGTCGCTCACCGGCCTCGCGGAAGACCTCGGGCCACGCCGGAGTCGACGCCTGTTCCGGTCGATGCGGCGCTGGTATCCGCGGGCGAGCGGCATCATCACGCCATCGGCGGGGGTGGGGGCGGATCTCGAGGCCCGGGTGGGACTGGCGCCGGAAGGCATCCATGTCATCCCGAATCCGATCGTCAATGCGGAATTTTCGCGGCTCGCCAGCGAACCACTGGCCGACGAGTGGCTGCAGCCCGGTCAGCCACCCGTCATCATGGGGGCGGGCTCGCTCGAGCCGCGCAAGGATTTCGCGACGCTGGTCCGGGCATTCGCCGCTGTGCGTCGTCGGCGCGAGGCGCGTCTGATCATTCTCGGCGAGGGGCGTGAGCGGCAACGCCTGACCGCGCTGGCGCGTGAGCTCGGCGTTGCGGACGCAGTACGTCTGCCGGGGCATGTCGATAACCCCTATGCCTGGATGGCGCGAGCGGCGGCCTTTGCACTCACGTCACGGCGGGAAGGGTCGGGCGCGGTGCTGGTCGAGGCGCTGGCATGCGGCACGCCCTGTGTCGCGACGGACTGTCCCAGCGGCCCGGCCGAGACCCTGCAACAGGGCCGGTTCGGACCCCTTGTGGGCATGGGTGATGATGCGGCCCTGGCGGCTGCGCTCGAACAACTGCTTACGACGCCGCCAACGGCCGACACCCTGCGCCAGGCAACCGAACCCTTTCGTGCATCCACCGCTGCGCAGCGGTATCTTGCCGCGATGGGATGCAGCGAGACGACGCCATCATGAGCGCACTGGGCGCGGGATCGATGACGCCGCCGGTCATCATCATCGGCATGCACCGATCCGGCACGAGCCTGCTCACGCGCGTGTTGCAGCAGTCCGGCCTGTTCATGGGGCTGGGCGCCAGTCGCAATGAAGAGGCGGCCTTTACCAATGCCGTCAATGCCTGGCTGTTCCGGCAGGCGTCTGCCTGCTGGGATCAACCGGAGCCGGTCGATGATCTGTTCGCCGATGAAGCGCTGTGGCCGTGGCTGGTCGATTACGTCAGCGGCGTGACCAACGGGCCGGCGTCGGTCCGGTTTCTCGGGCTTCGGCGCTGGTTGCGCGCGCGCGGTTTCGCCGGCATGAACGAGCCCTGGGGCTGGAAGGACCCGCGCAATACGTGGACGCTGCCGCTGTGGCTGACGCTGTTTCCCGAGGCCCGGGTGCTGCATATCGTCCGGCATGGGGTCGATGTGGCCGCCAGCCTGCGCGTGCGACGCGAGCGGGCCATGGCCGACAACATCGAGCGCTACCGGCGCCGGCGGCAGTGGTATGTCGCGTCGCCGTTCGCGCCCAAGCGCCGGGGGCTGGGGCCGCAGCCCCGCTGCCGGACACTGGCGGGCGGGTTCGCGTTGTGGGAGCTGTACGTGGCCCGTGCGCGCATGCATATCGCCGCCCATGCCGAGCGCAGCCTGGAGGTCCGCTACGAGGACCTGCTCGCCGCACCGCGCGATGAACTGGATCGCGCATTGCGTTTCTGTGGCTGCCATCCGGGGCAGACGGTCGTGGAGCAGACGGCCGCCCGGTTCGATACGGGACGGGCACATGCCTGGCAGCACGAGCCCGAGCTGGTCGAGTTCGCGGACGCCGTCGGTGATCGCCTCCGTGCGCAGGGGTATTCGCAGCGGGAAGCCGGCTGTGATGACTGAAGCCGGTGAGTCATGACTGCCCGACCGACAAGGATCGCCATCCTGTTGTCCTATTCGGGCGATGGCGGCGTCGAGCGCATGATCAATCACCTGATTGCGGGACTGCTGGCGGCCGGGCATCCGGTCGATGTCCTGGTACTCAAGACGCGGGGTGGGCATTTCCGTGACTTGCCGGCTGATGCTCGCGTGGTGCGCCTGGGTACGGAGCACGCGGCCTTCGCGCTGCCGGCCCTGGTGCGCTACCTGCGCCGGGAGCGCCCGCCGGTACTGCTGGCGGCGAAGGACCGTGCAGCCCGGCTGGCCCTGCACGCCCGTCGCGTCGCCCGCGTGCCCACGCGGGTGGTGTTGCGCCTCGGGAATACACTGTCGCGCTCGCTGGCGCGCCACGGACCGGTCAAGCGCTGGCTGCGGCTGGGGCCGATCCGCCGCCTGTATCCGCGTGCCGACGCGTTGATCGCCGTCTCGCGCGGCGTGGCCGACGATATTGTCGATCTTGCGCCGGTGGATCCGGCCCGCGTCCACGTCGTGGCCAATCCGGTCGTGACGCCGGCGCTGTACCGCCAGGCGCAAACATGCCCGGACCATGCCTGGCTGGGCAGGCCCGGTCAGCCGGTCGTGCTTGCCGTGGGGCGATTGGCGCCGCAGAAGGATTTCCCGACGCTGTTGCGGGCATTCGCCGAGTTGCGCGCGCAGGGCACCGATGCCCGGCTGATCATCCTGGGCGAGGGTGAGGAGCGTCAGCGGCTGACCACCCTGGCCGCCGAGCTGGGGATCGCCGACTTTGTCGACCTGGCGGGGTTCCGGGCGGACGCGCCGGCGTGGCTGGCAGCAGCGGATCTGTTCGTGCTGTCGTCGGCCTGGGAAGGGTCGCCGAACGCGTTGACCGAGGCCCTGGCTCTGGGCACGCCGGTAGTGGCGACCGACTGTCCGAGCGGACCGAGCGAGATTCTGCACGGGGGAGAGGTCGCGCCGCTGGTCGCCGTGGGCGATGCCGCGGCAATGGCGCGCGCCATGCGCGACACACTGCAACATCCCCCGCCTTCGGCTACACTCCGCGCGGCCGTCGCCGATCACGATCGTGACCGCAGTACCCGGGCGTATCTCGACATCCTGACAGCCGATTTGCCATCGACAACGGATGCAGCATGCTGATTTCGCACCCGCACAATTTCCTGTTCGTGCACATCGCCAAGACCGGTGGCACCAGTG
>CAZJGZ010000114.1:0-8085 GCA_964545695.1 uncultured Ectothiorhodospiraceae bacterium
GCCTCTTCGCCCGGTCGGCTGGATGCCGTACCATGCGCGCCTGCGCAATCACCGGACAGCCCGCCACCGTGAGCCATCAGGACAGCACACCGGAACCAGTCGCCGCGCCGCGCCGGATCGTCACCTTGGGGACAACCGAGGTCGTACTGCTCGGAACGGCCCACGTATCGAAGCAGAGCGTGGAAGACGTGCGCGCGGAACTCGCCACGGGCACGTACGACGCGATTGCCGTGGAGCTTTGCGAACCGCGCCATCGCCGCCTCACGGGGACGGATGACTGGGCCGACGTCGATCTGTTCAAGATCATCCGTTCGGGCCGAACCGGCATGGTCGCCGCCCAGCTGGCCCTGTCCGCCTACCAGAAACGTCTCGCCGACCAGCTCGGCATCGAACCCGGGGCCGAGATGAAAGCGGCGGTGGATGGCGCCGCAGCCTCGTCGCTGCCGCTGTGGCTGGTCGATCGCAACATCGGCATAACGCTCAAACGCCTGGTACGCACCGTCCCCTGGTATCAGCGCTGGCCCCTGCTCATGGGCATCCTGACCACGGCGATGACGCGCAGCGAGGTTGAACCGGAAGAGATCGAAACGCTCAAGGAAGGCGACATGCTGGAGAACACCTTCAGCGAATTCGCCGAACGCTCACCCAGGTTGTACAACACCCTCGTCGCCGAGCGCGACCGCTACATGGCCGCGCGGCTGCGCGCGCGCATCGCCGATGAACAACCGCGGCGCGTGCTCGTCGTGGTCGGCGCCGGTCACCTCCAGGGCCTGGCCGAGCAGCTCGAACGGGATGTCGACCCGGACACGGAAAGCCACCAGCTGGAACATCTGCCGCCGCCCGGGCAATTCACCCGCTGGCTGCCATGGATCGTCGTCGCGGTCATCCTCACAGGCTTCGCGATCGGCTTTTCACGCAGCCCGGAGATCGGCTGGAAACTGGTCGGAGACTGGGTTCTGATCAACGGTACACTGACGGCAATCGGCGCGATCCTCGCGCGCGGCCATCCATTGACCGTCGTTGGCGCCTTCGCCGCCGCGCCGCTGACCTCGCTCAACCCGACCGTCGGTGCGGGCATGGTCACGGCCGCGATCCAGACCTTCATCCGCCCGCCGGTGATGCGTGATTTCCAGGAACTCCGGGACCACATCACTGAAGCGCGGTACTGGTGGACCAACCGCCTCACGCGGGTGCTGCTCGTATTCATCTTCTGCACCGCCGGATCGGCGGCGGCGACCTACATCGCCGGGTTTCGCATCTTCGAGCAACTGCTTTGAGCCACCCCACCGGTGACGCCATGGACTGCTGGCTGGAAACACGCTGTGAACTGGAGTTCGACGCGGGCACGGAATCGCCCCTGATTCTCTTGCTGCGACCCACCAGCGATGCGCATCAGTGGGTCGCCCGCGACTCCTACCAGCTTGATCCCGTGGTGACCGTCACCGACTTCCGCGACCTCTATGGCAATGCCTGCCAGCGCCTGGTCGCCCCGCCGACGGCGTTCCGCCTCCATGCCTCGGCACGTGTGCTCACCCATTCAGCGGCCGCCTGCGCGCCCGGCGCACCGTTCGTGCGCGTCCAGGAGCTACCCGAATCCACCCTGCCGTTCCTGCTGCCGAGCCGCTATTGCGAGTCGGATCTGCTGGGCCCGTTGGCGATGGAGATCGCCGGCGCTGCGCGTCCCGGGTATGACCAGGCGCTGGCACTCACCGACTGGGTGCAGCAGGAGATCGAATATCTGCCCGGCACCAGCAACGTACCGATCACCGCCCTCGAGGTGAAGGCACGCGGCAGTGGTGTCTGCCGCGACCTGACGCACCTGGCGATCGCGCTCTGCCGCAGCATCAGCATCCCGACCCGGATCGCCGTGGGCTACCTCGAGCATCTCGAGCCGATGGATCTGCACGCCTGGTTCGAGGTCTACGTCGGCCATCGCTGGTACACCTTCGACCCCGTCCAGCGCACCCATCAGGCCGCACGTGTCGTGCTGGCCTATGGACGCGACACCGCCGATGTACCGGTATTCAACCAGTTCGGTCCCCAACGCATCCCGCGTCGACTGGCGGCTTCGGTCACGCGCTGCGCAGGCCCCGACGCGATCTGAAACCCGGCCCGGATTCGGCACGGAAAATCCGCGGCCGGGTGCCTCCTCGTGGCCCCGTCAGCGTTGGCACACAGCCCTCCTCCGCCATTCAGGCAACCCGGAACGGTCGCAAGCGTCGAATCAGCAGCGGCAACAGCGACAGATTGCTGACCAATGCGAAGATCATGGCCAGCCCCGTGAACAGCCCGAAGTAGATGGTCGGAATGAAGTTCGACAGCACCAGGATGGAAAAGCCCAGGGTGACGATCACGGTCGTATAGAACATGGCCCGTCCGACATTGGCATGCGACTCGTGCAATGCCCGGTCGTAATCGCCGTGCATCTTGACCTCGGTATTGAATCGATCCGTATAGTGAATGGTGTCGTGCACCCCGATGCCGATCGTGATCGCTGCGATCGTGATCGTCATGATATCGAGCGGGATGCCGAACAGGCCCATGAAGCCCAGGACCGTGCAGGCGGCAATCAGCGTCGGCAATGGCCCGATCAGCGCCATCTTCAGCGAGCGGAACAGCAAGCCGAACATCAGCATGATGACCGCGAAGACGATCGCCATGGTCACGAACTGTGACGTCAGCAGGCTCTGCATGACATTGTTGTAGAGCACCAGCATGCCGCTGAGATTGACCTGGTCGTCGTCGAGGTCGAACCGTTCCGGCAATCCCTGACGGATATCCCGCAGCAGTTCATTGCGATTCAGGTCAGGATCCGAGTCGATGATGCGGATATCGAAGCGGAGTTGATTCCCGTCCTCCGACATGTAGGGATCGTAGAGGATCTCGCGAAGATCCTCCGGCAACCGCTGATAGATCACGGCCATGCGCACGGTATCGGGCGGCTGACCTTCATTGAGATGGGTGATCATCTCGTGGGTCGTGGCAATCGAGAGGATCTTGCCCGTGGCCTGGAAGTCATCCAGCCAGGCGTGCATTTCCCCCACCTCTTCCATGAGGAATTCGTTGAACCAGTAACCCGTCGTGGGCCCCTCGTCCTGGCCGTAGTCATCCCACTCGTCGAATTCTTCCTCGTCTTCCTCGAGGAAGTCGGCAGGTGCATCGAGGACGACATCGAGCGGCGTCGTGCCGCCGAGTTCCTGGTCGATGAGCACCATGCCCTGATGGATTTCCGTGGAACTGTGGAAATAATCGATGAAGCGGTTTTCCACGGACAGCCGCGTCATGCCGACCACCGCGACAACGGCGACCACGGCAAACACGACCCAGACGCCCGCCGCCCGCCGGTCAACCAGACGCGCGAAACCACGCATGATCGATGCCGTGATGTCGGCCCGTGGTCGCGGGGTGGGACCCGGCTGTGTGCGGGCCAGCATGACCGGAAACAGCACAAAGGCGAGGACGAACGAGAAGGCTACCGCGCAGGCCATCATCAGACCGAAATCGATCACCGGCCGGATGTCGGCCAGCATCAGTGCGGCGAATGCCACGAAGGTCGTGATGGCGGTAAAGAACGAGGGTTTGAACTTGCTGTCGATGGTCTCGCGCAGAAGCTGGGACTGCGGCGCATCCGGCGACAACGCGTGCAGTTCACGATGACGCACGATCAGGTGGACCAGCAGTGAGAGCGTAATGATGAGGACCAGCGAAATGAAATTCGATGACACCACCGTCACCGGCCATCCCATGAAACCGAGAAAACCGACCATGCCCAGGGCGACGCCGGCACAGATGGCACTCGGCACCACCACCCAGCGAACACGTGCAAACGCGACCGCCAGCAGCGCGACGATGAACACCGCGACCGCAATGCCGAAGGTGCGGATATCGCCGCGGACGAATTCGATCATGTCCGCCGTGATCATCGGCACACCGCCGAGATGGATTCGGGCCCCGTCGCGATAGTCGTCCAGGATCATGCGGACATCGGCAATCGCCGCCTCGAGATCCGCTTGCAGCGCGGCGCTGCGGCGCGTGTAAGCCGCCTCGACTTCAGCAAGCTCCTCCTGCTCGGCCGCATTCAACCCCTCGTCGGCTCGTTGCAGGCGCAGTTCGTCGCGGCGCTGGCCGAGCTCCGTCAGCTCCTCATCCGCCTGCAGGGTAACCAGCATGGCCGTGGTATCGGCGTCCCGATTCATCAACAGGTCGCGATACAACGGGCTGGTGCGGAATTCCTCGCGCACCAGGTCACGATCAACGTCATCATCCTGCAACGTGCGGGTGCCGGAGGCGATGTCGGACAGCGTCTGCCGCGGACTGTCGATCAGCGGCACGTCCAGCATCGAGAACACGCCGCTGACGAAGTCCAGCTCAGCGAGGTCATCGCGCATGCTTGCAAGGCGATCGATACTGGCGTCGGAGAACAGCTCCTCATCGGGGGTATAGGTGACGATGAGGAAATCGTCAGCACCATAGCGCGCACGAATCTCGCGGTAGTACTGCATGTCCGCATCGCCCTCGAGGACCAGCGAGTCGGACGAGGCATCAAGGCGGAAATCCTGCGCGTAGTAGGCGGCGCCAGCCAGCAGCAGGACGACGGCCACGGTCACGAGCCACACATGGCCGAGCGTCAGGCGGTAATAGGCAGCGGCAAGTCGTTCAAGCATAGAGATTGACATCCGAATGGCTACGCGATTTCGCGGGCGCGATCCGCCAGCGGCACGAACAGCGTGGGCTACCCCCAGCGTGGGCTACTCCGAGCCGAGGACCGCAGCGGAGTATGCCATATCGCCGCATTGACCACGCAGCGGCTATAATGCGCGCCTGTCGTCATGTTCAAGCCGGGAGAGCGGCATGGATGTTTCCGGCCAGGTCACGGTCGACCAGATGCTGATCATGGCGATCCTCGCCGTGACGATCACCCTCTTCCTCTGGGGACGCTGGCGCCACGATCTGGTCGCCGGCGCGTCGCTGCTGGCCTGCGTACTCGCCGGGCTCGTGCCGCCCGGCGAGGCCTTTTCGGGCTTCGGCCACCCGGCCGTGATCACGGTCGCCTGCGTACTGATCCTCAGCCGCGCACTGCAGAACGCCGGCGCGGTCGACATGCTCACCCGCAAGCTCCTGCCCGGCTCGCCCGGGCCGGTACTGGCCATGACAACGCTCACCGCGCTGGCCGCGGTGCTCTCCGCCTTCATGAACAACGTCGGTGCACTGGCGCTGCTCATGCCGGTAGCCCTGCAGGTGGCTGCGCGCCAGGATATACCGCCCGGACGCATCCTCATGCCGCTGGCGTTCGGCTCCATCCTCGGCGGCATGACGACGCTGATTGGTACTCCGCCCAACCTGATCGTCGCCGGCTTTCGCCTGGACGCCACCGGCAACGGTTTCGGCATGTTCGACTTTGCGCCCGTTGGGCTGGCGGTCGCAGCCGCGGGGATTGCCTTCCTGCTGCTGGTCGGCTGGCGCCTGGTGCCGCAGCGCGAGCGTGCCGGCGCGGAGGGCTTCGACGCGGGCAAGTACCTGACCGAGGCGCGCATTCCCACCCAGGGCAGCAAGGCCGAGGGCATGACCCTGCGCGAGATCGAATCGGCACTCGATGAGGCCGGCGCGCAGGTGGTCGGCCTGATCCGCGACGAAGTCCGGATACGGGTGCCGCACGCCGGTCGCAAGGTCCTGGCCGGCGACATCCTGGTCATTGAAGGTGACCCCGATGCGCTCGCCTCGGCACTGTCGACACTCGGCCTCAAACTGGAAGAGGAGCGGCGCGGCGAGCAGGAGAAGGACCGCGAAAAGGAGAAGCAGAAGGCGAAAAAGGCCGAGAAGGAAAGCGCATCCACGAGCGAATCGCCGGCTGCAGACAAACGGGAAGCGCGCCGCGACGAGGAGATCGAGCTCATCGAACTCACCGTGGCGCCCGATTCACGCATCACCGGCCGTTCCGCCAGCGACATCCATCTGCGCGGACGCTATGGCGTCAACCTGCTCGCGGTATCACGCCGTGGTCGCCGCTCCACGGCCCGGCTGCGAACCATGAATCTCGCCGCCGGCGACGTCCTGCTGGTACAGGGACCGGAGGATTCCGTGCGCGAGTTCGCCTACGACTTCGGCTGCATTCCACTGGCCTCGCGCCCCCTGCGCCTGCCCAACCGCCGTCGGACCCTGCAGGCGGGTGGCGTGATGGCGCTGGCCGTCGCGGCCGCTGCATTCGGCCTGCTACCCGCGGCAATCGCCTTCGCGGGCGGGGTCATGGCCGTCATGGCGCTGCGCCTGCTGCCCTTGCGCAATATCTACGAAGCGGTCGACTGGCCGGTGATTGTGCTGCTGGGCGCTCTCATCCCCGTCGCCGCGGCCATGGCCGAAACCGGCGCGGCCAGCCAGGTGGCCCAGTGGTTGCTGATCTGGGTCGCGCGTGGTGATCCGGTGCTCGCGCTGGCAACGATCCTGATCGTCACCATGGCGTTGACCAATTTCATGAACAATGCAGCCACCGCCGCGGCCATGTGCCCGATCGCCATCGGCACCGCCAGCATGCTGGGTGTGAATATCGACGCGTTCCTGATGGCGGTCGCGGTGGGCGCTTCCTGTGCGTTCGTCACGCCGATCGGCCACCAGAACAACACGCTGATCCTGGGTCCGGGCGGCTTCCGTTTCGGCGACTACTGGAAGCTCGGCCTGCCGATGGAGGCGATCGTCGTGGTCGTCGGCATTCCGATGATTCTGCTGGTGTGGCCACTGTAGCAGGCCCTCGGGTACGCCATGCCGGAAAAAGAAAGGGCCCGCATGCGGGCCCTTTCTTCGCACCGGTAGTGCAACCACCTGGTTACCGATCAGTTGGCAGCAGCCCGAGCTGCATCCAGCCATTCATCAACCTGATCGCGGTTATCCTCGATCCACTCGCGAGCAAGCGGCCGTACTTCGGAATCGGTCAGATCTTCCTCACCAATCTTCGCGTCGACCTCGCTGATCCAATCGAGCGGGATGCGGACACGCTCGAAGAGCTCATCGGCCGCCAGATTCTCGTCGAGGAACGCGTCATTGGCCGCGACCTGGATGTCGGCTGCAGCGAAGCCCATTTCGATCGGGTCGGTCACGGCACCCGCAACCCCCGTGGCACGCTCGGCATCATCCTCGAGGATTCCGGGCGCGTTGACCCACATCACATCCTCGCCCGGCACCAGCTCGAGCATCCACGCACTCGGGCCCCAAGTGTAATACAGCACCGGGTCGCCGGCGTCGACGCGCGACAGGACCTCGGAGAAGTTGGCGGAATACCCGGCGTCGACATGATTGATGTAGTCGTCCAGCTCGAACTGGGCAATCATGTCGTTGATACCCTCGTGGCAACCCCAGCCGGGCGGGCAGCCATATAGATCGGCGCGACCGTCACCCGTGTGATCGAACGCCTCGCGCACCTCCGGGCGCTCCACGAAATCGTTGATGCCGGTGATGTCGTACTCTTCTACCGATGCCACATCGACCAGATAGCCCTGGATACCGCAGGCCTCACAGAGCGGGTCGAAGATCGTGGCCACATCATGGAAGTCATCTGGCAGCTGCGGGTTGTGCAGCGGGAACCAACCGTTGGGGAAGTAGTGAACATCCCCCTCGCTGATCGCGAGATAGGCGACCGGGTTGGACAATGACGTCGGATTCTGGACGTCATAGCCCAGCTCTTCGAGCAGTTCCACGTACACCCAGCTGACCGGTACGGCCGAGGTCCAGGTCGCAACCGCGGGCTGCACGGTCACGCCTTCACCCGGCCGCTCGGGGTCGGCTATCGCCGTGCCGCCCATCGTAAGGCTCGCCCCCACAAGCAGCGCGAGCAAACCATGTCGCAATCGATTCAGATCTTTCATGACATTGTCTCCTCTGTTGGGTCGATGCTGTCCGGAAACGTGGCCCGCAGCCCGTCGGAACCGAGGCAGGCTGCCGGCGCAGCCACATCCGGCCGCAAGCGATCGAACCGCTCCCGCGGAGCGCCTTGCCCAACGGACCGGTCGTCAGCCCCGGCAAGGACCTACGGCACCGCGACGAGCGAGAGACAGGACAACGGATCCTGCCGGCAGCGGCCGCTACCGGCGCGGTGAT
>CAZJGZ010000115.1:0-7973 GCA_964545695.1 uncultured Ectothiorhodospiraceae bacterium
CGAACACCGGACGCCGTGTATTTCGGTGAACTTGACGTGCCGCAGGCGGCCTGAGGGCGCCGGAGATTTCACTTATCGGCCTGTCCGAAAATCGGGGTCCATTTCTCACCCAGTTGTTGGGGCCCAGTCCGTTATTGGGCCGTTCCGGCTGACCGTTGCTCCTGCCGGGAAGCCTGTTCGAATGGTGCCATCCGGGCCACACGGGCCGATTGAACAACGTTCTTGATCAAATACTTAGGATTGTGGTTGACAGGTCAGGCGTGGCGGGTAGAATCCGCGTGCTGTTGATGCAGGCGCGTAGCTCAGCTGGTTAGAGCACCACCTTGACATGGTGGGGGTCGGTGGTTCGAGTCCACTCGCGCCTACCAGTTTTTCGCCGGATTCCCGGCACCTTGTCACGTGGCCTTTGGTAGGGGTCACCACTGAAAAAGTGAGTCCGCAATGCCCGTAGTAACCCTTCCCGACGGCAGCCGCCGTGAGTTTGATCAATCCGTGTCCGTAAGCGAGGTCGCCGCCGACATCGGCGCCGGTCTGGCGCGTGCCGCCGTCGGCGGGCGTGTCAACGGGGAATTGGTCGATACCGCCCATCGGATCGAGGACGATGCCAACGTCGAGATCGTGACGCCGAAGGACCCCGACGGCTTGCACATGATCCGTCATTCGACCGCGCACCTGATGGCCCAGGCGGTCAAGCAGCTCTATCCCGAGGCCCAGGTAACCATCGGCCCGGTGATCGAGGATGGCTTTTTCTACGATTTTGCCTGTGAGCGCTCGTTCACGCCGGAGGATCTGGAGGCGATCGAGGCGCGCATGCAGGAGCTCGCCGAGGCCGATTATCCGCTGGAGCGCTCGGTGCTGCCGCGCGACGAGGCAGTCCGCTTCTTCAAGGACCTGGGTGAGGACTACAAGGCGGAAATCATCCGCGACATCCCCGAGAACGAGACGCTGTCGCTGTACCGCCAGGGCGATTTCATCGACCTGTGCCGTGGCCCGCACGTCCCCAGCACCGGGCGGCTGGGTGCGTTCAAGCTGACCAAGGTGGCCGGCGCCTACTGGCGCGGCGACTCGAACAACGAGATGCTGCAGCGCATCTACGGCACGGCGTGGCCGGACCGCAAGCAGCTCAAGCAGTACCTGCAGCGCATGGAAGAGGCGGCGAAGCGGGATCATCGCCGGCTCGGCCGCCAGCTCGATCTGTTCCATTTCCAGGAGGACGCGCCGGGCATGGTCTTCTGGCATGACCACGGCTGGCGCCTCTACCGCGTGCTGGAAGACTACATGCGTGGCCTGCAGAACGAGTACGGCTATCAGGAGGTGCATACGCCGCAGCTCCTGGACCGGCGCATGTGGGAGAAATCGGGGCACTGGGAGAAATTCCGCGACAACATGTACTCGACCCAGATCGAGGACCATGACTACGCCATCAAGCCGATGAACTGCCCCGGCCATGTGCAGATCTTCAATCAGGGCCTGAAGAGCTACCGCGATCTGCCGCTGAAGATCGCCGAGTTCGGCATCGTCCATCGCAACGAGGCCTCGGGCACCCTGCACGGGCTGATGCGCGCGCGCCGCTTTACCCAGGACGATGCCCACGTGTTCTGCACCGAGGAGCAGCTGCAGGCCGAGATCAGTGAGCTGATCGAGATGACGCTGCGGGTGTACCGGGATTTCGGTTTCGACGACCTGGCCATTGCGCTGTCGCTGCGACCCGACGTCCGGGTCGGCTCGGACGAGGCCTGGGACAAGGCCGAGGCGGCGCTGGCCGAAGCGCTTGACCGCAAGGAGCTGGACTACCGCACCCAGGCGGGCGAGGGCGCATTCTACGGCCCGAAGATCGAATTCGTGCTGCACGACTGCCTCGGCCGCGCCTGGCAGTGCGGCACCATTCAGGTCGATTTCTCCATGCCCGGGCGGCTGGACGCCGAATATGTCGACGAGCACGGCGACAAGCGCGTACCGGTGATGATCCACCGCGCGATCCTCGGCTCGATGGAGCGTTTCATCGGTATTCTGATCGAGCACTACGAGGGCCGCATGCCGACCTGGCTTGCGCCCGTGCAGGCCATGGTGCTCAATATTACCGATCGGCAGGCCGAATGCGCCCGCGAAATCCAACAATCCCTGCAAAAACAGGGAATAAGGGCCGAGATCGACTTGAGGAATGAGAAGATCGGCTATAAAATCCGCGAGCACACGTTGCAACGTGTGCCGTATCTTCTCGTAGTGGGGGACCGGGAGCTCGAGAATGGCACCGTCGCGGTGCGCACGCGCGACGGGGTGGATCTCGGCACAATGCCCGTGTCCGATGTGGCCGCTGGTCTGGCGCGCGAAGGTGCCAGCCGCGGTCGTTTTGTCTTGGAGGGGTCGTAAATCGCTCAGGAAAAGAAGAACCGGAAGAACGAACAGATCGACGCGTCGGAAGTCCGTCTGATTGACACCGAAGGCGAACAGGTCGGGATCGTTCCTCTGGAAGAAGCAATGTCTGCCGCCAGCGAGGCGAGTCTGGATCTTGTTGAAGTGGTGCCTGGGGCGGAACCGCCCGTTTGCCGAATCATGGATTACGGCAAGTTCCGCTTCGAGCAGAGCAAGAAAAAGAACGCCGCACGCAAGAAGACGAAGCAGATCCAGCTCAAGGAAGTGAAATTCCGCCCCGGCACGGAAGAGGGTGACTACAACGTCAAGATGCGGAATCTGATCAAGTTCCTCGAAAACGGTGACAAGGCGAAAGTCACGCTCCGTTTCCGGGGTCGGGAAATGGCCCATCGCGATATCGGTGCACGCCTGCTCAAGCGGGTGGAGGAAGACCTCGCGGATATTGCCACGGTGGAACAGTTCCCGAAGATGGAAGGCCGCCAGATGATCATGGTGCTGGCCCCGCGCAAGCACTGAGCGGTCTTCCCGGTCGTACATGCCGCCGCGAGTCCGCTCGTGGTTGTCAGCGCCGCACGCCGGCGTCTGCCGGCTGTACCTGGGGGCACGACATGTGCCCACCTCCGAGCCGTAGTGACTCCGACTCGGCCGGAGTGAATCCTGCAACATGAAACGGGAGTAGCAAGATGGCGAAAATGAAGACCAACCGGGGCGCCGCAAAGCGCTTCGGACGCACGGCGAGCGGCCGCTTCAAGCACAAGCAGTCGCACCTGCGTCATATCCTCACCAAGAAGAGCACGAAGCGTAAGCGTGACTTGCGCAAGCGTGACATCGTCGAGGCCTGCGACACGCCGACCGTGCGTCGCATGCTGCCATACGCGTAAGGGAGATCGATCATGGCTCGAGTAAAGAGAGGCGTGACCGCCCACGCGCGGCACAAGAAGGTTCTCGACAAGGCGAAAGGCTATTACGGCGCGCGCCGCAAGGTCTTCCGCACCGCCAATCAGGCCGTCATCAAGGCCGGCCAGTATGCATATCGCGACCGGCGACAGAAGAAGCGCCAGTTCCGTGCGCTGTGGATCGCCCGCATCAATGCGGCGGCCCGCGAACACGGTCTGTCGTACAGCCGCTTGATCAATGGCCTGAAGAAGGCCGAGATTGAAGTCGACCGCAAGGTGCTGGCCGACCTCGCCGTGCGCGACAAGGCGACCTTCGGCACCCTGGCCGAGAAAGCCAAGGCCCAGCTGTCCAGCTGATCGGCCAGCCTGTCACGATGCCGGGCGCCCAGCGCCCGGCATCGGCTTCCGGGAAGACCCGCCAAAGATGACTACGGACGTGGGTGAATCCGACCTCGATGCGAACGTGGCCGCCGCAGAGTCGGCGATCGCGAACGCCTCCGACCTGGAGGCGCTCGAGCGCGTGCGCGTTGAATACCTGGGCAAGAAGGGCGTTCTTACCGCGCAACTGAAGACGTTGGGCAAACTGCCTGCCGATGAACGCCCGGCGGCTGGTGAGCGCATCAACCGCGCCAAGGAACGCATCGGTCAAGCCATCGAGGCCCGGCGGGAGGAATTGTCGCGCGCCGAACTCGAACAGCGTCTGGAACGTGAGCGCATCGATGTCACGTTACCGGGGCGTAACGGCGAACGCGGTGGCGTGCATCCGGTGACCCGTACCATTCGCCGTATCGAAGAGCTGTTCGCGCAACTCGGGTTCCGCGTCGCGGAAGGCCCCGAGGTCGAGGACGATTACCACAACTTCGAGGCGCTCAACATCCCCGCCGATCACCCGGCACGGGCCATGCATGACACCTTCTATTTCGGTGATGGGCGCGTGCTGCGCACGCACACGTCGCCGGTGCAGATCCGTGTCATGGCGGAGCAGGGACCACCGCTGCGTGTGATCGCGCCGGGCCGGGTCTATCGCTGCGATTCGGATCTGACCCATACACCCATGTTTCACCAGGTCGAGGGGCTGCTGGTCGATGAGAACATCGCCTTCAGCGACTTGATGGGGCATCTGGAGCAGTTCCTGCACCGCTTCTTCGAGCGGGACGACCTGGCCATTCGCTTTCGGCCGTCGTATTTCCCGGTCACCGAGCCGTCGGCGGAAGTCGATATCCAGTGCGTGATGTGCGGCGGCGAAGGCTGCCGGGTGTGTGGCCACTCCGGCTGGCTGGAAGTCCTCGGCTGCGGCATGGTGCATCCGGAGGTATTCCGCCAGGTGGGTATCGATGGCGAAGCCTGGACCGGCTATGCCTTCGGCATGGGGGTGGAACGCCTGGCCATGCTGCGTTACGGCGTTGACGATCTGCGGCTGTTCTTCGATAACGATCTGCGCTTCCTGCGCCAGTTTCAGTAACCGCTCCGGCGGCCGTCGGCGACGACGGGCCCGGCTCCGCAACGGAAGAACTCGATCATGCGATTCTCGGAACAATGGCTGCGTGAGTGGATCGACCCCGGTGTCGACACGGCAGCGCTGAGTGAACAGCTGACCCTGCTGGGCCTCGAGGTCGACGCCGTCGAACCGGCCGCGCCGCCGTTTTCCGGTGTCGTGATTGCACGTATCGAATCGGTGGAGCCGCACCCCGGGGCGGATCGCCTGCGCGTCTGCCAGGTAAGCACCGGCACTGACGACATGCACACCGTGGTCTGCGGTGCCGACAATGCCGCCGCCGGCCTGGTCGCGCCGTACGCGCGCGTTGGCGCCGAGCTTCCGGGTGAACGCCGGATCGAGCGCACGGAGGTCCGTGGCGTTACCTCGGCCGGCATGCTGTGCTCGGCTCAGGAGCTCGGCCTGGACAGCGAGGCGAGCGATGGACTCCTCGCACTACCCGAGACGGCGCCCCTCGGTCGTGATTACCGCGCCTGGGCCGGTCTCGACGATCGCGTGATTGAACTGGAACTCACGCCCAATCGCGGCGACTGCCTGTCGCTCCGCGGCATCGCCCGCGAAGTTGCCGTGGCCTGCGGGGGCCAGATCGGCGGCCCGGAAACTGCACCCGTGACCGCGACCACCGACGTCCGCTTCCCGGTCTGGCTGGAGGCGCCCGCGGCCTGTCCCCGCTATGCCGGCCGCGTGATCCGGGGTGTGGACGCCAGTGCCGAGACGCCGACCTGGCTGGCCGAGCGCCTGCGCCGCGGTGGCATCCGGCCGCTCAACCCGGTCGTCGATGTGACCAACTACGTCATGCTCGAGCTCGGTCAGCCGATGCATGCGTTCGACTTGAACCGTCTGCAGGAGGGCATCCGGGTCCGCTATGCCGAGCGCGGTGAACGCATCGAGCTGCTCGACGGGCGCGAGACCGAGGTCGATGCGGAAACCCTGGTGATTGCCGACGCCGCCGGTCCAGTCGCGCTGGCGGGCATCATGGGGGGCGCACGCACGGCCGTGGACACATCGACCCGCGATATATTCCTCGAAAGCGCCTGCTTCCAGCCCGCTGTCATGGCCGGGCGGGCGCGGCGCTACGGGGCGCACACGGACTCATCGCACCGCTTCGAACGCGGTGTCGATCCGGCCATCACCGCCGTGGCCATGGAGCGCGCCTCGGCGCTGCTGCAGTCCATCTGCGGCGGCGAGCCCGGTCCGGTGCACGACGTGCAGGATGATGCCCATCTGCCGAAGCGCGGCACCATCCGCCTGCGGCGGACGCGACTGGAGCGCCTGCTCGGGCATCATCCCGGCGACGAACGCGTCACCGCCATCCTGTCGGGCCTGGGTATGGAGGTGTCGGCGGATGCTGCCGGCTGGTCCGCGCTGCCTCCATCCTGGCGCTATGACCTCGCCATTGAAGCCGATCTGGTCGAGGAAATCGCTCGCGTGCATGGCTACAACCGCTCGCCGCGCACGCACGCGCCGCATGCCGCGACCATGGCGGCCACGCCCGAGCGTCAGCGCTCCACGGACATGCTGCGCGACGCGCTGGTCGAGCGCGATTACCATGAGGCGATCACCTACAGCTTTGTCGACAGCCGGCTGCAGCGCCTGCTGGACCCGGAGGCGCAGCCCCTGCCGCTGAGCAATCCGATCTCGGCGGACATGGATGTCATGCGCACCAGCCTGTGGCCGGGCCTGATTGGCGCGCTGCGGCGCAATCTGAATCGCCAGCAGCCGCGCGTGCGGCTGTTCGAGTCGGGCTTGCGCTTCCGGCCGGATCAGAATGGCCAGATCGCCCAGGAGCCGGTCATCGCGCTGCTTGCCGCCGGTCCGCGCGATCCCGAGCACTGGGACGGGCAGCGGCGGCCGGTCGATTTCTTCGATCTGAAGGGCGATGTTGAAGCGCTGCTGAGCGGCAGCGGCGAAAGCCGCTTCGATTTCGAGGCGGCCGCGCATCCCGCCCTGCATCCGGGCCAGTCCGCCCGCATCCTCGCCGATGGCAAGCCCGCAGGCTGGATCGGGCGTTTGCACCCCCGTATTCAGCATGAACTCGACCTGGCAGCTGCCCCGGTGGTCGCCGAATTGACCCTCGCGCCACTGCTCGATCGGCCGCTTCCTGCCTATCACCCGATTTCTCGATTTCCGTCCATCCGCCGTGATCTTGCGTTGATCGTGGACGAAAACCTGACGGCGGATGAGCTGATCCAGACTGCGTCGCAGGGTGCCCCGGAGACGCTGCGATCGGCATTCGTCTTCGATGTCTACCGCGGCAAGGGTGTCGATTCCGGTCGAAAAAGCTTCGCTTTAGGCTTGATTTTGCAGGACTTTGAGCGCACCCTGACCGATCAGGAAATCGACAACGTGGTTGGTGGTATCCTGCAGCGGTTGCAGGCTGATTGCGGGGCGACATTGCGGGAGTAGGGGGGCATGGCGCTGACAAAGGCCCGAATGGCAGAGATGCTGTTTGAGGACCTGGGTCTCAACAAACGTGAGGCCAAGGAACTCGTTGAGCTGTTCTTCGCGGAAATCCGTGAAACGCTGGCAGAAAACGAGGACGTCAAACTCTCCGGGTTCGGCAACTTCGTTCTGCGAACCAAAAACGAACGTCCGGGGCGCAATCCCAAGACCGGCGAAGAGATTCCGATCTCGGCCCGGCGAGTGGTAACCTTCCGACCAGGACAAAAACTCAAGGCGCGGGTCGAAGCCTATGCTGGAACCGAGCAACAATAGCGAACTCGCGCCCATTCCCAACAAGCGGTACTTCACGATCGGTGAAGTCAGCGAGTTGTGCGCGGTCAAACCCCACGTCCTGCGCTACTGGGAGCAGGAGTTTCCCGACCTCAAGCCGGTCAAGCGGCGGGGCAACCGGCGCTATTACCAGCGCCATGACGTCATGCTCATCCGCCAGATCCGCAGCCTCCTGTACGAGCAGGGCTTCACGATCGGCGGCGCGCGGCAACAGCTCGCGGGCGAGACGGCCAAGGAAGATGTCTCCCAGAGCCAGCAGGTCGTGCGCCAGCTCCGCGCCGAGCTGGAGGAATTGCTGAAGATCCTCAAGGGCTGACGGGGGAGGCACCGGACCCGGGATGCAACGGGCACCGGGTTCCCCGCAGCCGTTTCATCCGCTATGATCGCGCCCTCGTCGGGGTGTAGCGCAGCCTGGTAGCGCACCTGCATGGGGTGCAGGTGGTCGCAGGTTCAAATCCTGCCACCCCGACCATATT
>CAZJGZ010000116.1:0-7943 GCA_964545695.1 uncultured Ectothiorhodospiraceae bacterium
AGGAATACGGTCTCGGCATTGCCGAGAACGCCGGCCTGACGCCGGCAGTGGGATTCGATCTGGTCGGCCCGCACCGGTGGGTAGATGGGTACGGGAATACCGCCGGCGCGCAGGGTGCCGTGGAAGGCGAGGAAGAAGTCGAAGCCGCTCGGCAGCATGATCGCGACCGTCTGGCCGGCGCGCAGGCCGCGTTCGCGCAGGCCCGAGCCGACCTCGGCCGCGCCGTCGCGGAGCTGACGGTAGGTCATGGTGGGGCCGTGGCCGGCGTCATCCTGCAGCGTGACGCAGACGTGATCCGGGCGCTGCTCGGCGTGCCAGTCGAGTACTTCGATCAGCGTGGTGGCCTCGCGCGGCGGCCCGGCGTCGGACCCGGCGGTGGCCTTTGTGGTCGCCGTCGACTCGCCGTCGTGGGGGATGGGCGCGGCCGCGCCGAGGGCATTGTAGAGATCGCGTGGCGTTCGGGCCTCGATGGCGGTTTCGTCACCGAGGCGAATCCCGAAATCGCGCTCCAGGCGCAGCATGAGCTCGATGCGGGCCAGACTGTCGAGGCCCAGGTCGCGCTCGAGATCGCTGTCCAGCGTCGGTTGCGCGACCTCGCGGCCGCGATGCAGCTCGCGGGCTACTTCGTGGACCGTGGCCAGGAGGCGGTGATCGCCGCCGGCCGGTGCATCCTGCTGTCTCATCGCTGACCTCTTCGGTGCAGGTCCGATACCCCCATGGTGCCGATTCCGACGATCGTTAGCCAGCCGGATCGCCGGTATTGCCGGGGGCATTGCCGAGCGGAAGCGCGGCCAGGTCGAGGTGCTGCTCGCAGGCGTCGGCGAGGCGGTCGATGCCCGCTGCGCGCAGTTCGGCGTAGTCGGCGCCGGGGCCGGATTCGACAAGGCCCGCCCAGTGCAGCAGCGCGTCGCGGGCCGGTGTATCGTCGAAGACGCCGTGGAGATAGGTACCCAGCACCTGGCCATCGGCCGAGCACGCGCCGTCGTTGCGGCCGTTGATGCGGGCGAAGGCACCGGCCAGCCCGTCGCCACGCGAGACGCCGGCGTGGATCTCGTAGCCGCTGACCATGGCGGAGGCGAAGGCGAGTTCGCCGGCAACGCGCTCGAGATGCTTGTGCGGCGACAGGGTGGTCTCGATATCGAGCAGGCCGAAACCCTCGCTGGAACCGGCTTCGCCCTCGACGCCGTCAGGGTCGTGGACCGCCTTGCCGAGCATCTGGAAACCGCCGCAGATGCCGAGCACGCGCCCGCCGTAGCGCAGATGGCGCTGCAGGATGGTGTCCCAGCCCCGTGCCTGCAGCCAGGCCAGGTCGGCGCGGGTGTTCTTGGAACCGGGCAGCACGATCAGGTCGGCACCGGGCACGGCATCGTCGGGACCGACATAGCGGAAGTCGACGCGCGGATGCAGGCGCAGTGGATCGAAATCCGTGTGGTTGCTGATCCGCGGGATTGCAGGCACGACGACGCGCAGCACCGGCCCGTCGGCGTCGGCAGCGGCCGCCGGTGCGCGCGACAGCCCGTCCTCGGCCTCCAGATGCAGGCCGTCCAGCCACGGCAGCACGCCGAACACGCGCTTGCCCGTGTGGTCGGTCAGCCAGTCCAGGCCGGGGGTGAGCAGCGACTCGTCGCCACGGAAGCGGTTGACGATGAAACCGATGGTGCGTTCACGCTCGCTCGGCGCGAGCAGGGCCAGCGTACCCACGAACTGGGCAAACACACCGCCACGATCGATATCGCCCACCAGCACGACGGGGCAGTCGACGGCCTCGGCAAAGCCCATGTTGGCGATGTCGCGGTCGCGCAGGTTGATCTCGGCCGGACTGCCGGCGCCCTCGACCAGGATGACGTCGTACTGCTCGGCCAGCCGTGCGTGTGCGGCGAGGACGGCCGTGCGTGCCACCTGCTTGTAGTCGTGGTAGCCGCGTGCATCAAGGTCGGTGACCGCATGGCCGTTGACGATGACCTGGGCATGCTGATCGCCCGTGGGCTTGAGCAGCACGGGGTTCATGTCCGTGACCGGTTCGAGGCCGGCGGCTTCCGCCTGCACCGCCTGGGCGCGGCCGATCTCGCCGCCCTCGGCGGTCACGGCGCTGTTGAGCGCCATGTTCTGCGGCTTGAATGGAACCACCCGCACGCCACGGCGGGCGAGGACGCGACACAGGCCCGTGACCACCGCGCTCTTGCCGGCGTCGGACGTCGTGCCCTGGATCATCAGCGTGATCGCGCTCATGGTTGCTTTGTCCACGAGTTCATCGGCTGAGTCGGAGTGGCGGCGTCAGCCGCTGACGGCCCCGCCGGTCAGCAGCGCCGCGGCCGCGCCCGGGTGGGACGGAAAGTAGCTGTGAAAATAGGTCGCCGTCAGCGAACCACTGTGAAAGATGCCTTCGCCGGCACTGTCGTAACGCTGCTTGCGCGTGTGCGCTACCGGTTCGAGTGTGGTTTCCAGCCGTGAATGGTGGAAGGTGTGGCCGCGCAGCTCGCCGTTGCCCAGGTCGAATGACTGGATGCCCAGCGCCATCAGTTTGCCGGCCATGACGCTGCGGCCCGGCAGCATGCCGGTCATCTCGTGCTCATCGCCATCACCGTCGACGAGTGTTTCGAGGCAGTACATCAGGCCACCGCATTCGGCGAGGATCGGCCGGCCGGCGGCATGAAACGCGCGCAGATCGGCAGGCGTGCGCGTGCCGGCGGCGAGGGCGGCTCCATGCAGCTCGGGGTAGCCGCCGGGAATCCACAGTGCATCGACCTCGGGTACAGGCTCATCCGCGAGCGGCGAGAAAAAGACGAGCTCGGCCCCCATCGCGCGCAGCAGATCGAGATTGGCCGGATAGATGAAGGCGAAGGCGTTGTCGTGCGCGATGCCGATACGCCAGCCTGCCAGCCGCTGCGGGGGTGCTGCCGGGCGTTCGCCGGTCAGGGTCACCGGCTCCGGCGGGCGCTCGAGACCGGCTTCGGCCAGGACCTCGGCCGCGGCGTCGAGCTGCTGGTCGAGATTGTCGATCTCCCCGGCCTGGACGATGCCGAGATGGCGATCCGGGATGGCCAGGGCTTCGTGGCGCGGGATCGCACCCAGCAAGCGCATGCCCGGCGCCATGCTCGCGGCCAGCATCTCGCCGTGGCGCGGGCTGCCGATACGGTTGGCGATGACCTCATGGATGGTGATGTCGTCACGGTAGTGGTCGAGACCGAGGGCCACGGCGCCGAAGGTCTGCGCCATGCCCCATGCGTTGATGACGGGCAGGGCGGGTATGCCGGCCAGCACGGCCAGATCGGCACTGGAGGGGTCGCCGTCGAACAGCCCCATCGAGCCCTCGACCAGCACGACATCGGCGGTCTCTGCGGCTTCGGCGAGACGCCAGCGGCATTCGTCCTCGCCGGTCATCCACGGATGCAGGTTGTAGACCGGGTTGCCCGAAGCCTTCGCCTGCAGCATCGGGTCCAGGAAATCGGGCCCGTGCTTGAACACGCGGACCTGCCGGCCGGCGTTGCGATGCAGCCGCGCCAGGGCGGCGGTCACCATGGATTTGCCCTGGCCCGAACCGGGCGCGGTAATCAGGGCGGCGGAGGTGGTTCCGCCGATCGCGGTCGCGGGGGCTGGATGGGTCATGGTGAACGGTATTCCGGGCTTGGGATCAGGCGCGAATTGTACGCGCACGGCGTGGCGGCCGTAATGCCGCCGAACGCCGCCGAACGCCACTGCGGGCGGCCGACGCGAAACATGACGCGCAGATTGGCACCGTTATTGCTAATCCCTGAACAGGTATTCAAGAGCCGGCGCGACGAGCCCCGTATCCGGGTGGCCCGGAGCCGGTAGAGGGAGCAAAAAGGCCATGCAGAATCAAGTTTCCAGGAAGGCACGACCGCTGAGTGCGTCGGCGTTTCGTCGCCTCGTCAACAACCTGACGGCCGAGCGGATTCGTGAGCTGCCGCTATCGCTCGTGCCGGAATCGATCGACGTCGAGCTGCTCGACGAGGTGGCGACGCCGGATCAGCGAGCGGCACTCGAGGACCTGATGTGGCGGCGTTCCGAAGCGGCCATGGAGCGCTCGAGTAGCGCGCGCGCTGAACTCGACAAGACGGTCTGCGATGCCATCGAGGCTTGTGAAGCAGCGGTGGATCCCGGCACGGCCGAACTCGACCGGATTGCGAGTGTACTCGCGAGGAACTGGCGTACGCTGGCGGATGCGAATGATTGGCTGGACGACACGCGCCAGGAACTCGAGCGCGGACGCCGGCTGGCGAAGGAATTGATGCGCGAGGCCGCCAGTCTCACTCGGTCGGTGGATACCATCGACCGGCCATTCGTCGGTCACGAACGCTTTGCCGAGCGGGTCAGTGCGGCACGCATGACCGGCAAACAGGTGCTGTCGCGCATGCAGTCCAGCCTCGGGCGCTTCCAGCTGGTCGAGATGGATATCGCCCACGGTGATATGAAGTTCCGTCACTGGCAGTGCGAGACGAATCTGGCGCGACTGCGGGAGCTCGATGAGCAGATCGCCGTGGTGCGCAGCAAGCTGGAACGCCAGTCGAGCCTGACCAGCCGCGTTCTGCGGCCGCGGACCGCGCGCCAGCAGCGCGAAATCCTGTCGCAACGGCTGCAGAAGCTGAATCGCCGGCGCGATGAACTCGAGCTGCCCATCAGCGAAGAGGAACTGCTGCACTGGCTGGATGTGCTGACCGATGCGAGTCTGCTCGTGGCCGAGGAAGAGTGGCGCGCACGGGCGCAGAACACCCGCCTGCTGCTGTACCGGCTGCTCAACGTCTACTGCCTGCAGCAGGAGACCGCGGCGCACGGTCTGGCTCGCAACCCCTTCTCCGGGATCAATGCGCGTGAGGCCATCGAGTACTATCTCAGCAGCGAGCAATTCATGCTGCGCTACTTCAGTCGCAAGCGGCATGACGTCACGCTGTGGCTCGCGGCGGCCGCCGATGACAAGCTCAAGGCGCTGGATCGGGTCCGTGATGCCATCCTTGCGGACTATCGCCGGACGGCGCGCAGTGAAAAGCACGCCAACCGGGGTGAAAGCGGCGACGACCACCGCCAGGCCGGCTGAGGCATTGCGCATCGTCATGCTTACGGGTGCCGGTCGCGGTGCGCTGCCTCGACCGATCCCTTTCCGCCAATAATTCGCCGGGGCGCCTGGTCGTGGTATTGCGCAATCGCGCGTGATTCGCGGCCGGGCGGTCGGCTATCATGCCCGCCCCCTGTCTGGCGCGCCTGCCATGATCGCCGCGATCCTCGCCGCTGCCGCACTGCTGATCGACGCCGTCCTCGGTGAGCCGCGACGCGGCCATCCATTGGTGGGTTTCGGTGCCCTGGCGACGCGGGTCGAGCAGAACCTGAATCGTGCGCACTGGACGCCCGCATCACGCCGGGCAGCGGGCCTGCTGGGCCTGGTGATCGCGGTTGCGCCGATTGCACTCGCCGGCTGGTGGTTGAGCCATGGGCCCTGGGCCTGGGTGGTCGAAATGACCGTGCTGTACCTGGCGCTCGGGCTGCAGTCGCTGGCAGTGCACGGCCAGCGGGTTGCGACGGCGCTGCGGGGCGGGGACCTGCCCGCCGCACGGGCTGCGCTGGGCATGATGGTCAGCCGCGACACGGCCCATCTGGAGGCCGGCGGCGTCGCTGCCGGCACCGCTGAATCCCTGCTCGAGAATGGCAACGATGCCGTGTTCGGCACCCTGTTCTGGTTCTTTGTGGCCGGCGCCCCCGGCGTCATCGTCTACCGCCTGGTCAATACGCTCGATGCCATGTGGGGCTATAAAACCCCGCGGTTCACCGCCTTCGGCTGGACCGCCGCCCGCCTCGACGATGCGCTCAACTGGCTCCCCGCGCGACTGACGGTGATCACCTATGGGCTCGCCGCCGCACGTCCACTGGCCGCACTGCGCTGTGCGTGGCGCCAGGGCGGGCGGACCGAGAGTCCGAACGCCGGTATCGTGATGGCGGCCGGTGCCGGCGCATTGGGCGTGCGCCTCGGCGGTCCGGGCCGTTATCATGGCGCCGTGCGCTGGCGTCCCCGCTTTGGGGCCGGCGCGCGCGCCGATGTCGCGGTCATCGATCGGTCCGTTCGCATGATCCGCATCGGGGCGCTCCTCTGGGTGGTCGTGGCCTTGTTCACGGGGTGGTGGCTGTGCTGACACATGGTGGCAATGTGGGCGAGATGATGGCGCGTCTGGGTATGCTGGACGCCGACTGGCTCGACCTGTCGACCGGCATCAACCCGCACGCCTGGTCGGCGCCGACGCCGCCGCCCGAGGTCTGGCGGCGGCTGCCGGAACGCGACGACGGTCTCGTCGAGGCCGCCGCCGCCTATTACGGATGCGACTCGCTGTTGCCGGTGCCGGGCACCCAGGCGGCGCTGGCGGCCTTGCCCTGGCTGCGCGCTCGCTCCCGCGTCGGTGTCATCTCGCCGGGGTATGGCGAGCATGCCGCCGCCTGGCAGCGGGCCGGTCACGACGTGGTACCGATCTCGTCGGCGCAGCTCGCCGGCGGTGCGGGTACCGCCTTCGATGTACTGGTGGTGATCAATCCGAACAACCCGGATGGCACGCTGTTCGAGCCGGAGACGTTGCTCGAGTGGCGCAATGGCCTGGCCAGCCGCGGTGGCTGGCTGGTCGTCGATGAAGCCTTCATCGATACCATGCCGAGCCACAGTCTGGCGCCCCATCTGCCGCTGCCGGGTATGGTGGTATTGCGTTCCGTGGGCAAGTTCTTCGGTCTCGCCGGCATGAGAATCGGCTTTGCGCTGGGCGAAGAGGCGCTGCTGCGTCGGCTGGAAGAAGCCCTGGGGCCGTGGGCGGTCAACGGGCCGGCCCGCTGGGTCACGTGTCAGGCGCTTGCCGACACCGGCTGGCATGAGCGCATGCGCGAGCGCCTGCCGGTGGAGAGCGAATGTCTCAAGCGGCTGCTGCAGGAGCATTTTTCCCAGCGTGTTGTTGGCACGCCCCTGTTTCGCACGGTGCTGACGCCCGACGCCGTCGCGATCCACGAACGGCTGGCGCGGGAGGCCATCCTCGTGCGATTGCTGGATCGTCAGGAAGGCCTGCGCTTCGGCCTCCCGCCCAATGACGCAGCCCGGGAACGTCTGGCCAATGCGCTCGCACGTGCGTGCGAGCCGGTGACGAGTCAATACTGATGGCAGGTCGCGTGCTCGCGTTGCTGATGCTGCTTCCCGTCATGGCCGCGGCCGAACCGCTGCGCCTGGTCGACGATACCGGCCATGAAGTGGCGCTCGACGAGCCGGCCGAGCGCATCATCAGCCTGGCGCCCAACATCACGGAGAGCCTGTTCGCCGCGGGTGCGGGTGATCGCATCGTTGCCACGGTCAACTACAGCGATTACCCACCGCAGGCTGAGGAGATCCCGCGGATTGGCGGCTACGACCGGCTCGATCTCGAAACCATCCTCGACTATGAGCCGGACCTGGTCATCGGGTGGCACAGCGGCAATCCCGAACGCCAGATCGAACGTCTGCGCGAGCTGGGCGTGCCGGTCTACATGAGCGAGGCGCGGCAACCCGCGGACGTCGGGCGCACGCTGGAACGTCTGGGACGCCTGGCCGGGACCGCCGAGGCGGGCGAAGCCGCTGCCCACGATTTTCTTGCCCGCTTCGAGACGCTGCGCGCGGTCCACGGCGAGCGTGCCCCGGTGGATGTTTTCTACCAGATCTGGGACGACCCGCTGATGACAATCAACGGGCAGCACATGATCAGTAGTATCATTCGCGGCTGCGGTGGGCGTAACGTGTTCGGCGACCTGTCCTCGCTGGCGCCGCGTATCGGCGTCGAGGCGGTACTGGAACGCGATCCCGAGTTCATTCTTGCCAGCGGCATGGGCGACGAACGTCCGGACTGGCTGGACGACTGGCGCGAGTGGCCCGAACTGCACGCGGTGGCGCAGGACAACCTCTATTTCATCCCGCCGGCCATCCTCCAGCGCCA
>CAZJGZ010000117.1:0-4604 GCA_964545695.1 uncultured Ectothiorhodospiraceae bacterium
TGGTCGGCGCCAATGGCGCCGGGAAATCCACCCTGATCAAGGCGCTGCTGGATATCGGCGGTCTCGACGCCGGCAGCGTCCACATCGATGGCCACCCGCACACCGACCGCCGCGCGCGTTCTCGCCTTGCCTACCTGCCCGAGCGTTTCCAGCCGCCGTATTATCTCCGCGGGCGCGAATTCCTCGCCTATATGCTGGCGCTCTACGGCAAGCGCGCGGCCGATGCGCCCATCGACACCATGTGCGCCGCGCTCGGTCTGTCTCCGGCGGCCCTCGGCCAACCGGTACAGTCGTATTCCAAGGGCATGTCGCAGATGCTGGGGCTTGCTGCCTGTCTGCTGGCCGAGCGGCCCCTCCTGGTGCTGGACGAGCCCATGAGTGGCCTCGACCCGGTCGCACGGATGCGCCTGCGCGACGTCCTCCGCGAGCGCCACGCCGCCGGTACCACGATCCTGTTCACGACGCATCTGCTCGCGGACGCGGAGATGCTGGCCGATCGTGTTGCCATGCTGCACGCCGGGGAGATTCGCGCCGTGGGCACAAGCGCCGCCATCTGCGAGCAATTCAATGTCGCCAGTCTCGATGAGGCGTTCGCGGCCTGCCTGCAGACGGCGCCGGCCGCCGTCGCCCCCCACTGACAGGCGGCCCGCCGCCAGGCGCTCACTCGGGCGCGAGCCCCAGCTCCTGGATTCGCCGCGTCAGCGTATTGCGCCCCCAGCCCAGCAGCCGGGCCGCCTGTTGCCGGTGGCCGGAGGTTGCCGCAAGCGCGCTGCGGATCAACACGATCTCCATTTCCCGCCGGGCTTCGCCGCCGATATCCGTGCCGCCATCGGCGATTCGTGCGTCGGCCCAGTTTCGCAGGCCCTGAACCCACTCGGGCTCGGCAGTGGTCGCGGCACCGGCAACCTCAACAATGCCTGCCGGCAAATCGGCGGCCTCGATATCGCGCCCGGGCGCCATGACCGTCAGCCAGCGGCAGACGTTTTCCAGCTCGCGGACGTTGCCCGGCCAGTCATGGCCGGCAAGCCGGGCACCCGCCGCCGGCGTCAGACGCTTGGCGTCCATGCCGAGCTCGCCCGCGCAGCGGTCGAGGAAGCTGCGCGCCAGGGTGGGGATGTCCTCGCGTCGGCTGCGCAGCGGCGGGACTTCCAGGCGCACGACATTGAGTCGGTGATAGAGGTCGGCGCGGAATTCGCCCCGTTCCACCAGCGTTTCCAGATCCTGGTGGGTGGCGGCGAGAATGCGCACGTCCGCGCGCAATGCCTCGCGACCACCCAGGCGGTGGTACACGCCTTCCGACAGCACGCGCAGCAATCGGGTCTGCAGGCGTGCCGGCATGTCACCGATTTCGTCGAGCAGGATGGTCCCGCCGGCGGCCTGCTCGAAGCGGCCCGTGCGCCGCTGATCGGCACCCGTGAACGCGCCGCGCTCGTGGCCGAACAGCTCCGATTCCAGCAGATCCTGCGGGATCGCCGCCATGTTCAGCGCCACGAACGGGCCCGAGGCGCGCGGGCTGTGCTGATGCAGTGCCTGCGCCACGAGCTCCTTGCCGGAGCCGGATTCGCCTGTGATCAACACCGGTACCGGTGCCCGCGCGAGCCGGCCGATGGCGCGAAAAACCGCCTGCATGGCCGGGGCCTGACCGATCAGCCCGGTCTCCTTGGCCGGCGTCTCCTCGCCGTCGTCCACCGCCATGGATTGCGCTGAAGCGCAGGCACGGCGCATCACGTTGACGGCCTCGTCGAGGTCGAACGGCTTGGCCAGATACTCGAACGCGCCCTCATGAAAGGCCGCGACCGTGCTGTCGAGGTCCGAGTGCGCGGTAATCACCACCACGGGCAGTTCCGGATGCCGCTGGCGCAGTTGCGATGCCAGCTCCAGGCCGTCGATGCCGGGCATGCGGATGTCGGTCATGACGGCGTCGGGTCGCGAAGTCGCCAACTGCGCCAGTGCCGGCTCGGCGCTGGCGAAGCCGACGGCATCGAAGCCCGCCTGGCTCAGTGCCTGCTGCAGCACCCAACGCATCGAGTCATCGTCCTCGACGATCCAGACCTCAGCCATCCCGGGCCTCCTCGTCGGCAAGCGGCAGGACCACACGGAATACGGTGTTGCCGGGCTCGCTGTCGCATTCGACGAGCCCGCCGTGCTGGCTGATCAGCTTTTGCGCGATGGTCAGGCCGAGGCCACTGCCGTCGGCCCGACCGCTGACCATGGGCTGGAACAGGGATTCGACCGCGTCGTCGGCGATGCCGGGGCCGGTGTCGATCACTTCCACCGCTGCCACCAGGCGGTGGCGCACGGCGCCGATCGTGAATTGACGCAATGTGCGCGTCGCCAGTGTGACCCGGCCTTCCTCGCCCACCGCTTGCAGGGCGTTGCGCCCGAGATTCAGGAGGGCCTGGATGAGTCGGTCCTGGTCGGCGGCGAGGGTCGGTATGCTTGGATCGTAACGGGTGTCGATCACGACGCCGGCTTTGGCCTCGGCCATCAGCAGGGATGCGACCCGCTCGGTCACCTCATGAATATTGAGCTCGGTACGTTGCAGCGGCCGCGCCGGGCCGATCATGCGTTCGACCAGCGCCTGCAGGCGATCGGCTTCGTGGACGATGACGCGTGTGTGATCGCGCAGATGTGCCGCCTCGATCTCGCGTTCGAGCAGCTGCGCGGCGCCACGCAGGCCAGCAAGCGGGTTGCGGATCTCGTGCGCGAGTCCGCGCAGGAGCAGTCGATTCGCGCGTTCCTGGGCACGCAGTGCTTCCTCGCGGGCAATGCGCCGGTGGCGATCGATCGCCGTCAATTCGATGACGAGCACCTCCTCGCCGTCGTCCTGTCGCGAGGGATTGGCGACGATATCGACAAATCTGCGCTCGGCGCCGATGCCCACGGCAATCTCGCGCCCCGTGAAGCCCTCAGCCCGTTCGCCCGCGGTGGCGATGCGGCGGGTCCAGTCCTCGTCCAGGGGGAGCACATCCGCCAGCGGCAGGCGCTGAATCCGCCGCCGACTGACGCCCAGCAGTTCCTCGGCCGCGGCGTTGACATAGCGAATCTCCAGCCCGGGCCGCGCGACAATCACGACCGCCGTTGCCAGCAGTTCCGTGATGACGCCCGGAGAGGACGCGGTATCGACCGTTGACTCCATCGTTGCACCATTTTAGTGCACAGCATGATCGGTGGCGACCGGCCGCTGGGTTCGATCACCCACGCGGTATCCTCGGTTGCCCGAGAACCCATGGCCCGCAACGATCAGCTGCCAGGCGCAGGGTCAGTTATTGGCAGTCTGGCGGATGAGGTAGAACTTGATTTCCGGCGATGTCACGATCGTTTCGCCCTCAGCCGTTACCACCTCGGCGCGCAGGTTGTGCGGACCCGGATTCAGTGGCCCCACGACGACCTCCGTTGACGGGGCCTCGCCCTCCGATGTGCCATCGACGACGATGCGAACCCGATGACCGGGCGCGAGCTCGGCGTCGTCGGGTTTCAGGCTGACGCGCACCGGCACGTCACCGGTGACGCGACGGGTTGCCTCTTCGGCTGGCGGGAAGACGATTTCGACGCCGTCATACAGGGCATCGACATCCTCCTCCGCGTCATTCGCCGCCTGGCGATCCTGCCGGCGCTCGCGCACCTCGAGCGGCTGGCCGACATTGATGTCGCCGATGCTTTCCGCCTCGACGTCACCCTCGGGCGGCTGATCCGTGAACATGACGTTGCCGTGCTCATCGACGGTCCGATAGACCTCGGATGCACTGGCGCCATGCAGGCCCCAGAGCGCAGCCGACACCAGCAGCGTCACGGTCACGGCCGGGAGCCGACAACCAGTACATTTGTTCATGAGGCAACTCCGGGGATTTCACGTGCACGGTCATTGTACTCCCCTGTAGACAGCCCCGAACGCCGCTGGTGCCCGGCTGCCGAATCCGGCAGCCGGGCGCGCACTTTCCGTAAGGCAACAGTTCATGCAGCCCTCGCTGCCGAACGTCACCTCAGACGCTGTAGTACATGTCGAACTCGACCGGATGCGTCGTCATCCGCAGGCGCGTGACGTCCTCCATCTTCAGGTCGATGTAGCCGTCGATGGCGTCATCGGTGAACACGCCGCCGGCGGTGAGGAATTCGCGATCCTTGTCGAGCGCGTCCAGCGCCTCTTCCAGCGAGGCGGCGACATGCGGGATGGCCTTCTCTTCCTCGGGCGGCAGGTCGTACAGGTCCTTGTCCATGGCCTCACCGGGGTGAATCCGGTTCTGGATGCCGTCGAGGCCGGCCATCATCAGTGCCGAGAACGCCAGGTAGGGGTTGGCCGTCGGATCCGGGAAGCGGACCTCGATGCGCTTGGACTTGGTCGAGGCCTCGAAGGGCACGCGGATCGAGGCCGAGCGGTTGCGTGCCGAATAGGCCAGCAGCACCGGCGCCTCGAAGCCCGGCACCAGCCGCTTGTAGCTGTTGGTCGAGCCGTTGGTGAAGGCGTTCAGGGCCTTGGCGTGCTTGATGATGCCGCCGATGTAGTACAGCGCGGTTTCGGACAGGCCGCCGTAGCCGTCGCCGCTGAACTGGTTGACGCCGCCCTTGTTCAGCGACATGTGCACGTGCATGCCGCTGCCGTTGTC
>CAZJGZ010000117.1:4704-7919 GCA_964545695.1 uncultured Ectothiorhodospiraceae bacterium
GGCACCGGGAAATAGCCGCCCTTCACGGACGGCCGGTGGCCGATGTTGCCGTCCTCGTAGATCTTCTCCGCGTTCCACGACGATTCCTCGGAATCGATGCGGTAGAACGAGCCGCTGATATCCGTGCCCCAGCGCACGTCATCGAGCACGAAGAATTCCGGTTCCGGGCCGAAGAAGGCCTCGTCGGCAATCCCGGTCGACTGCAGATAGGTCTCCGCGCGGCGGGCAATCGAGCGCGGGTCGCGCTCGTACCCCTGCAGCGTGGTCGGCTCCACGATGTCGCAGCGCAGGTTGAGCGTCGGCTCGTCGGTGAAGGGATCGAGCACGCTGGTCGAGGCATCGGGGCGCAGCATCATGTCGGACTCGTTGATGCCCTTCCAGCCCTGGATCGACGAGCCGTCGAACATCTTGCCGGCTTCGAAGAAATCCTCATCGACGGCGCTGGCCGGCAGCGTGACGTGCTGCTCCTTGCCGCGAGTGTCGGTGAAACGCAGGTCGACGAAGCGCACGCCTTCCTGTTTGATGGTGCTGAGAACGTCGCTGGCGGACATGTTCGCTCCTTTCGTGGGTCAGGTTGAGTGATCGTGAAATTGCGTCCGTTGTTGAGAGCATGGACCGTGCCACTTCTTGGTGCAGGCATTAAATCCTGGAAAATCAATCACTTGTGTGTTTCTCGGCCATGGGGCCTTGCACCACTCCGATGCGTTCCAGGCAACGTATGCACTCGATTGGTGCAGTACGTTCCAGCACGGTCACGTTGCCGACGTCGGGATCGCGGCACGTCGCCCGGCGCAGCGCCTCCGCTTCCGCCACCGGTTCGGCACCGGCCGCCGGCGGTCCGAGGACGATCTGCAGGTGCGCCTTGCCACCGAGATAATGCAGGGTCAGGCCCTCGATGCGCTCGGCTGCTGCCAGTCCTTGCCAGGCGGGGCGCAGGCGCTCCACCAGCTCGCCGCGCAGCGGCAACGCGTTCGACGGGCCGCCATCAGTATCCTCCTCCGGATCGACATGCACCATGACATCGGCCAGGCGCGGCGCCCGCTCCCGCAGCGCCAGGCGCACGGCCTCGGCGATGCGGTGGCCCTCCGATACGCTGATGCGCGGACTGACCTGGATATGCAGGTCGAGCAGGATGCTGTGGCCCATCGAGCGCGAGCGCAGCGTGTGCGCATGCTTGACGCCATCGATGGTCGCCGCGGCGGCGTGCAGCTCGTCCACCAGCTCCGGGTCCAGGCTGGTATCGACCAGTTCCTGCAGGCTCGGCCAGATCAGGTCCCAACCGACCTTGGCCACCATCACCGCGACGATGAGCGCGCCGACTGCGTCCAGCACGACGAAACCCGCGAGCGCACCGCCGATACCGATGGCAACAATCACCGAGGACAGCGCATCGCTGCGATGGTGCCAGGCATTCGCTTCGAGCAGGCGCGAGGTGATGCGGCGGCCGCAACGGCGGGTGTAATGGAACAGGGCCTCCTTCGCCGCCATCGAGGCCAACGCGATGGCGAGCGTGATCGCTGCCGGCGCCACCAGCCCGGTGGCATTGATCAGGGACTCCACCGCGCGGTAGCCGAGGCCGAACGCCGTCGCCAGCAGCAGGACACCGACCACGACCGTGGCTGCCGTCTCGATGCGCCCGTGGCCGTAGGGATGGTCGTGATCGGGATCGCGCGCGGCTTCGCGGGCGGCCAGCACGACCACCGCGTCGCTGAACAGGTCGGAGAGCGAATGCACGCCGTCCGCGACCAATGCCTGCGAATTGCCCAGCACGCCACCGACGATCTTGACCAGCGCGAGCACGAGATTGACGCCGACCCCGACCAGGGTGATCCGGCGCGTCTCTCGATAGCGTGTGGCACGCGCCGGCGTGCCGGCGAGTTGTTCGTGGAAATCGTCGGTCATGACTGGTGGGGAAAGTGGACCGGGGAAGTCCTCAATTGTATCCCGCCACCTGGGGCGATGCACACCGGAAAGTCATGCTCACGGTCCGTGCTCGACCCGGGCGGACCCAGTACCGGGTTCAGGGGATCGTCAGTGATTGCGCCTGCTGCCGCCAACCAGTGTGCCGTCGGTGGGGGCTACGCGGTCCCATGCCTGCTGTGAGCCCGTCTGCGTGGCGATCTCGGCGGCCTCGATGGCCGACAGCTGCTGCTCTGCATCCGCGGCGCGCATCGCCTGCAGTACCTCCATGAGGGTGATGAATTCCGCCGCCAGCGCGGCGAAGGGCTCGGCCTGATTGTCGGCGCCGGCCTGGGCGAGTGAACCATAGGCGCCCCGGCCCAGGTCGACGTAGTAGCGGAAGGGCACGCGGCGCCGGCGGATGCGCTGGGGAAACAGGCCGCAGACGAGCAGACACTCATCGCCGGTGGCGCGCAGTCGCTCGGCACCGCCCGGGCCGTCCTGCAGACCCTGCAGGAATTCCAGCGCCAGTGCCTGACGGCCGACGCCGGTGCGTTCGGCGAAACGCATCAGCATGAACACCAGATAGGCCTCGACCGGTTCGTCGAGATCGGCGCCGCACTCGGCGCGGGCAATTCGGACCAGGGTATGCCATTGGGCGATCGCGGTCGGTTCGAGCTGCATTCCGGACATGGTCGCGTCTCCTCGAATGTCCCCCTTTGCAGGGTCTTCATGTCCATGGATACCACAAATCGATCGGCGAGGAAGCCCGCGCCGCGCCCGCAGGTCGGCTGTCTGCTACCACTGGTCCCGGCGCACAGGTTCGCATTGGTCGGGATCACGGCCCTGCCGGCTCGTCCCGCCGCGCTTGCCTGCTGCAATGACGGCCACGCATCGCTATACTGCCGCGCCCCGTTAGCCATTGCTGGACCCGCCGTGTCCGCCGACAAACAGCCGCTTGTGGCCACCTTTCAGGACTTGATCACCGCCCTCCAGGAATACTGGATCGGGCAGGGCTGCGTGTTGATGCAGCCCTACGACATGGAAGTGGGGGCAGGTACTTTCCACCCGGCGACCTGCCTGCGCGCGGTCGGCCCCGAGCCCTGGCGCTGCGCCTATGTGCAGGCGTCGCGCCGGCCCACCGACGGCCGCTACGGCGAGAATCCCAACCGGCTACAGCACTACTATCAGTTCCAGGTGCTGATCAAGCCGTCGCCGGCCGCGATCCAGGAGATGTATCTGGGCTCGCTGCGCGCGATCGGCATCGACCCGCTGGTCCACGACATCCGCTTCGTCGAGGACAACTGGGAGTCGCC
>CAZJGZ010000118.1:0-7873 GCA_964545695.1 uncultured Ectothiorhodospiraceae bacterium
ATGGACCGATTCCCACGCGCCGCAGTCGATGAGCCTAAGTCCGACAGGCTGCTCGATCAATCCGCGGACCGGGAGCAATGCTGCCCGCCCGGCCGGATGCCGGCAGGGCGGCGACACACATCCGCCGCCCTTCGCATCCGTTGCCTCATGCCTTGCGACCGGTATGCACCAGACGGGCAATCACATCAACGCCCGCGTGAACCCGGTCCCCGCATTGTACCTCAGCACGGCAGTTGCCCGCGGCGTAGACCGTGACCACCCTGCCCCAGCCGGCGAGGCCACGGCGCTGCCCCTGCCCCACCCGCTCTCCGGGCTGCACCTTCCAGTTCAGCGGACCGGGCAGCCAGGGGCGCGACAGGGAGAAGACGACGTCGTCGCCCTCCGGTGTGCGCACATGGACGGCCGCGACCGCGGGGGTCGCCGCGTCGGGCATGGAGTTGCCACCCCAGATGTGCTCCACGCGCCCCTCGATCGGGCTGTGCAGCACTGCGGGATCGATCACCCCCTGACGCACTCGCACCATGAACGCATCGCGATCGAGAAAGGGATCCCGATGGTCGCCACACGCAATTACCCGGCCGTCGACCGGACTGACGACACCGAGCGGGCGCGACGGCACGTCGCGAACCGGATCCCGCCCCAGTCCGAACACCACCGCCGCTGCCAGCAGCGCCAGCATCCCAACCAGCCATTGCCCGGCAAGCAGCGCCGCCAGCGCGATCAGCAACGCCGCGAAGAACGGCAGCCGGAAAAGCGTGAGCAGACGCATGATCGATCGACTGACCCAGCGGGCTCAGTTCTTTGACTTGTCGACGATCTTCGACGCCGCAATCCAGGGCATCATGGAGCGCAGACGCTCACCAACCTGCTCGATCTCGTGCTCGGCACCCAGGCGGCGCATGGACTTGAGCGTAACGGCGTTGCACTGATTCTCCTGGATGAATTCGCGGGCGAACTCACCCGACTGGATTTCCCCGAGAATGCGCCGCATCTCCTCACGCGTTTCCTCGTTGACGATGCGTGGCCCGCGGGTGAAATCCCCGTACTCCGCCGTGTTGGAGATCGAGTAGCGCATGTTGGCGATACCGCCCTCATAGAGCAGATCCACGATCAGCTTGAGCTCGTGCAGGCACTCGAAGTAGGCCATCTCCGGGGCATAGCCGGCTTCCACCAGCGTATCGAAACCGGCCTGGACGAGCGCAGTGGTCCCGCCGCACAGCACAGCCTGCTCGCCGAACAGATCGGTTTCGGTCTCTTCGCGGAAGCTCGTCTCGATGATGCCGGCGCGGCCACCGCCGTTGGCCGAGGCGTAGGCCAGGGCGATGTTGCGGGCCTGGCCGCTCGCATCCTGCTCCACGGCGATCAGGCTGGGCACGCCGCCACCCTGCGTGTAGGTCGAGCGCACCAGATGGCCGGGGCCCTTGGGTGCGATCATGATCACGTCGATGTCGTCGCGCGGCTCGATCTGCCCGAAGTGGATATTGAAGCCGTGCGCGAACGCAAGCGCCGCATTGGCCTTCATGTTGCCGGCGAGCTGCCCGTCATAGATCGCCTTCTGGTGCTCGTCCGGCGCCAGCAGCATGACCACATCCGCCTCGGCGGCGGCCTGCTCGATCGGCGCTACGCGCAGGCCGGCCTGCGTCGCCTTGTGTTCGGAAGCGGATCCCGGGCGCAGACCGACCACAACGTCGACGCCGGATTCCTTGAGATTGTTGGCATGGGCATGGCCCTGGGAGCCATAGCCGATAATGGCCACGGTGCGCTGCGTGATCAGGGATAGATCCGCATCCTTGTCGTAGTACACATTCATCACGGGTTTTGTCTCCGTCTGGTTTTTCGAAGGTTCTTCTGACTGCAGGTCGCATCGGACCCGGTCAGGCTGCGAAACACGGGCAGGTCAACCGCCATACCCTACTGATGTCCTGCTGCGAGGTCCGAAGCGATCGGATATTCCCCAACAGGTAAAGCCGCCCGCAGGCGGCTTCGTCGTTGCTGCTGCACGCCGGCACCGCGGCGCGGCGCCGCGGAACCACGCTGCGCAAACTCAATAGCGCAGGATTTTCTCGCCGCGGGCAATGCCGGTGGTGCCCGACCGCACAACCTCCAGCACGGCGTGCTCTCCGAGTGCGTTCATGAAAGCGTCGATCTTGGCACCATCACCCGTCATCTCGACGATATAGCTCTTTTCAGTAACGTCCACGATCCGCCCACGGAAAATGTCGACCAGGCTGCGAACCTCATCGCGCTGTGCGCCCTCGGCGCGGATCTTGATCAGCAGCATCTCGCGTTCGACGTGAGCCGACTCGGTCAGGTCCGTAAGACGAACGACATCGACCAGCTTGTTCAGCTGCTTCTTGATCTGCTCGATGACCTCTTCCGTGCCCACGGTGACGATCGTCATGCGCGACAGCGAGCGGTCGGCCGTGGGCGCGACGGTCAGGGATTCGATATTGTAGCCCCGCGCCGAAAAAAGCCCGGCGACTCGCGAGAGTGCGCCGGACTCGTTTTCGAGCAGGAGCGAAATGATGTGCCGCATGCAGTGCCCTTTATGCGAGTTCGCGCTCGGATGCCAGATGCATTTCGTGATGACCCTTGCCCTGCGCGATCATCGGGTAGACATTCTCCGACTGGTCGGTAATGAAGTCGAGGAACGTCAGACGATCGCGGTTCTCGAGGGCTTCGCGCAACGCGCCCTCGACGTCCTCCTTGCGGTCGACCCGGACGCCGATATGACCAAAGCTCTCGGCGAGGGCCTTGAAATCCGGGAGCGCATCCACGTACGAGTGCGAGTAGCGCTTGGAATAGAAGAATTCCTGCCACTGACGCACCATGCCCATGTAGCGATTATTCAGATTCACGACAATGCAGGGCAGATCGTACTGCTTCATCGTCGACAGTTCCTGAATGCACATCTGGATGCTCGCCTCGCCGGTCACGCAGACCACGTCGGCATCACGATGCGCGAGCTTCACGCCCATGGCCGAAGGCAGGCCGAAACCCATCGTGCCGAGCCCACCCGAGTTGATCCAGCGCCGCGGCTTGTCGAACTGATAGAACTGCGCGGCCCACATCTGATGCTGGCCGACATCGGAAGTCACGAAGGTATCGCGGCCGGTCTCGTGCGTCAGCCGATTCAGCGTCTCGAGCACGTACTGGGGCTTGATCAGCTCGCTTTCGCGATCATAGGCGAGACAGTCGGTCGAGGCCCATTTGTGGATCTGCTCCCACCAGGTCGCGATCGCTTCCGGATCCGCCCGCCTTTCGCTCGCCTTCAGCACCGACGTCATGTCGCGCAGGACATGCTTGACGTCGCCCACGATGGGCACGTCGACGTGGACCGTCTTCGAGATCGATGCCGGGTCGACGTCGATATGGATGATCCGCGCATGCGGGCAGAAATGTTCCAGCTCGCCCGTCACTCGGTCGTCGAAGCGCGCACCGATCGCCAGCAGCACGTCGCACTCATGCATGGCCATGTTGGCCTCGTACGTCCCATGCATCCCCAGCATGCCGACAAACTGCGGATCGGTTGCCGGATAGGCGCCAAGGCCCATGAGCGTATTGGTGATCGGATAGCCGAGTTCACGCGTCATTTCGGTCAGTTCCGCGGACGCCTCCCCGAGAATCACGCCGCCACCGCTGTAGATCATCGGGCGCTGGGCCGAGATGAGCAGGTCGACCGCCTTGCGAATCTGGCCCGGATGGCCCTTGATGGTCGGCTTGTACGAGCGCATCTCGATGGTTTCGGGATACTCGAACGGAATCTTCACGTTCGGCGCGGTCACATCCTTCGGGATATCGACCACCACTGGCCCGGGGCGCCCACTGGTGGCGACGTAGAATGCCTTGCGCATGGTCTCGGCCAGATCCTCCAGCCGTGTGACCATGAAATTGTGCTTCACGCAGGGCCGAGTGATCCCGGTCGCATCACACTCCTGGAAGGCATCGGACCCGATCGCGCGCGTCGGCACCTGGCCCGCCAGAACGACCATGGGAATCGAGTCCATGTGGGCCGTCGCGATCCCGGTCACGCAATTGGTGATCCCGGGCCCGGAGGTCACCAGGACCACGCCGGGCTTGCCGGTCGACCGGGCATAGCCGTCCGCGGCATGGACCGCGCCCTGCTCGTGGCGAACCAGGATGTGCTCTACCGCGTCCTGCTGATACAGCGCGTCATAGATATGAAGCGCCGCACCACCGGGATAACCGAAGATGTGTTCGACACCCTCGCGGCGGAGGGATTCCATCACGATTTGACCACCGGACAATTCCACGGCTTGCACTCCTCTGGGCTTGCGGGGTTCGACTGGCGCCAGCTGGGGAGCCGGCACCGCGTCACAGTGTAATACGAGCCTGCAAGAAATTCACGGCCTCAGGCGATCGAGAACCTCTCCGGACTCGTACCCACCGCTTCGCTCACGACCCGATGTCGGATGACGTCATGACGGCCACCCGGCGCGCCGATCGAGCCCGGGTGTCCCGCGGGCCCGACAACGGCATAATGGAGGCCGACGGAACCGCATGCATGCGCCGCGGTCGGACTTGGCGACAGCGGGTTCCATCATCTCGACCATGGAGTTTCATGCGCGTTCACCTGCCATTGACGCTGATTGTCAGCCTCATCCTGCTCTCGCTAACGGGCCCGGGCGGTCAAGCCGAGGCAGAGGTGCGCCTGCCGCAGATGGGCGAACCGGCGGACCAGGCGCTGTCGCCGCGCGACGAGGCACGGATCGGCCGCCATCTGATGATCCATGCCCGGCGCACGCTCGATATCGATCGCGACCCGCAGATCGCGGCCTACATCAACGATGTGGGCCAACGGCTGGCGGCCAATGCCAATGGCCAGCCCATCGACGGCTATACGTTCTTTGTGATCCACCAGAACGAAATCAACGCACTCGCCGCCCCGGGTGGCTATGTCGGCATGTTCACCGGCCTCATTGCGGAGGCCGAAACCGAGGGCCAGCTGGCGGGTGTCCTCGCCCACGAAATCGCCCACGTCAGCCAGCGTCATATCGCGCGCCGCATCGCCGAACAGCAACAGGCCATGCCCGTGACCCTGGCGCAGATCATCGCGGGCATCCTCATCGGTACGGTCAATCCGCAGGCCGGCCAGGCCGCCATCATGGGTGGTATGGGCCGGGCCGCACAGCAACAACTCGATTACACCCGCTCGATCGAAGCCGAGGCCGACCGTGTCGGGATCCGGATCCTGGCCGCCACCGGCTACGACCCGGAAGGCATGGCCGAATTCTTCGAGATCCTGATGCGCCAGGAGCTGGGAGCGGTCGATTCCGTTCCGGAATATCTCCGCACGCACCCGCTGTCGTCGAGTCGCGTGGCCGAAGCGCGCGGGCGTGCGCGCGATCTGGCAACACCCGACATGCGCCGGGATACCTCCGAATTCCAGCTCATGCGCGCCCGCCTGCGGGCGCTCCAGACAACCAACCCAGCCGCCCTTGCCGAGCGCTGGAGCGACCAGGGTGAACACTCACGCGCGGACGTCGAGCTCGGCCGCCAGTACGGGCTCGCCCTGCTGGATCTGCGCCGTGACCGGCCGGGGCCGGCCGCCGACCGCATCGCGCGCCTGCGCGAGGGTGACCGGGACAACCTGCATCTGCTGCTGGCGGCGGCCGAAGCCGCGCGCGCCATGGGCAATGCCGAGCAGGCCGATGGCTACTTCCGGCAGGCGCGCGACCTGCATCCGACCTCCTGGCCGGCCGTGCTTGAACATGCGGAGATGCTGCGCCAGCAAGGGGATGCGGACGGTGCCGCCGGCATCCTGACCCGTTTTCTGCGCGAGCATGACAACGTCCCCGCCAGCATGTGGCGGGCCCAGGGCCGCGCCCTGGAGGAAGCCGGACGCTCGATCGCCAGTCGCGAGGCACTGGCTGAGTGGTACACCCGTTCACACCGGTATGATGAGGCCGTGCGGCAACTTGAAATCGGCCTCGACGAAGTGGAAACCGGCTCCAACGCCGAGCATCGTCTCCGGGCACGTCTCGACGACGTCCGCAGCAAGCAGCGGGGCCGTCTGGCGAGGGACCCGTTGACGGAGGGCCTGCGCGGCTCGCAGTTTGATCATTCGCCGAGAAGGGTGCTGCCCGACCTCGACGCGCCGTCACCGATTCCCGTTCAATCTTCACCATCCACGACAACACAGTCCGGGGAAACAAAACCATGAATCGTTCACGCACTTGTCGCTCATTCGTCCATTGCGGCACCGTACTCGCGCTGGGTCTGGTGGCCACCACGCCGGCAATCGCCGCCGAACGCCATGTATTCGACCCCGACCACACGGAGATCCGCTTCAGCTGGGACCACATGGGCTTCTCGACCACCAGCGCCTACTTCCGCGACTTCGACGGCGCGCTCCTGTACGACGAGGACGAGCCGACCAACAGCGAGATCGACGTGACCATCGACATCGCCGGCATCGACACCGGTCGCGCCGAGTTCACCGAACACCTGCTCAGCGACGACTTCTTCGATGTCGACACCTATCCGGACGCCCGCTTCGTCAGCCGGGAGATCCACGACCAGGGCGATGACCGCTACGCGGTCGACGGTGAACTCACACTGCACGGCACCACGCGCGACGTGACCCTCGACGTCACCATCAACCGCATCGGCGAGAACCCGATCAGCGAAGCGCGTACCATCGGGTTTGATGCCACGACCACGGTCAGTCGCAGCGCCTTCGGCATGGGCATGTACACGCCGATGGTCGGCGATGACGTCACGATCACCATCTCGGCCGAGATGCCCCGGGCCGCCGATCTGGACGACTGACCGCTCACGGCGGATGCGCAAAGGCCTGACCGGCTTGTTTCACGGCGCATCCCGTCAACGTGGCCAGCGGAATTACACACTGAAGGCGGGAGGCAATGCCGATGCGGTGGCGTAACACCCGGGAGAACTGGGGCGCGGTAGCCAAGCTGTTTCACTGGGTGATCGCCCTGGCGATCGTCGGCAATATCGCCCTCGGTCTGTATGCGGTCGATCTACCCACCTCGCCGGCGAAGATGGATGCCTTCTACTGGCACAAGACGACCGGGCTGACCATCCTCGGCCTCGTGGTCCTGCGCATCCTCTGGCGACTCGGCAACCCGCCGCCGCAGCCGCCACCGGCGATGCCGCTGTGGCAGCAGTTCGCCTCCGGTTTGAGCCATTTCGGGCTCTACCTGCTGATGATCGCCATGCCCCTGTCCGGGTGGATGATCCATTCGGCGTCGGGCTTCCCGCTGGAACTCTACGGCCTGTTCGAGGTCCCCGACATCGTGCCGGAGTCGGCCGATGAATCCGCCGTCCAGGATCAGGCGACGTTAGTGCACTACTGGCTGTTCATCGCCATCTGCGCACTGGTGGGTCTGCACATACTGGCGGCACTCAAGCACCATCTCCTCGATGGTGACAAGGTGCTCATCCGCATGCTGCCCTTCAGTCGCGCCAGCGATCCGATCCGGGGAGAGTAATGCGCAATCACTGCACCGTCCTGCTCGCCGCCTCGCTGCTGCTGCCGGCACCCGCGCTCGCCCAGCAGTGGAACGTGATCCATGACGAGAGCATCCTCGGCTTCGCCACCACCCAGCAGGGCAGCCGCTTCGAGGGGCGCTTCGGATTCACGGCCGACATGCGCTTCGACCGCGACAATCTCGACAACAGCGCGTTCGACGTGACCATCGATGTGACCACCGTCGAAACCGGTTCGCGCGATCGCGACGATGCACTGGCGGAGGAGCAATTCTTCTGGTTCGACGAATATCCCGAGGCCTTTTTCCAAACCACCCGAATCGAGCACATCGACGGCGACGACTACCGGGCAACGGCCGATCTGACCATTCGCGGCCACACGCAGGAGGTCACGCTGCCG
>CAZJGZ010000119.1:0-7816 GCA_964545695.1 uncultured Ectothiorhodospiraceae bacterium
GGTATCGATGCCGAACGCCACGCCGTCCGGCTGTTTCGCACGCGAGGCGGGGAACAAGAGTCATGGGCCGGATCATAGCGATCGCAAACCAGAAGGGCGGTGTCGGCAAAACCACCACCGCCATCAATCTGGCGGCGTCGATGGCCTCGACCCACCGCCGCGTCCTGCTGGTCGATCTCGACCCCCAGGGCAATGCCACCATGGGCAGCGGCGTCGAGAAGAACCAGCTCACGCGCTCGACCTACGACGTCCTCATGGGTGCGTGCGGCGCGGCCGACGCCGCGATCCAACTCGATTCGCTGCACTACGACCTGCTACCCGGCAACGGCGATCTGACTGCAGCCGAGGTCAAGCTGATGGAGAAGCTGGCCCGCGAGCAGCGGCTCAAGCGCGCGCTCGAGCCTATCCGCGACGATTACGCCTACATCATCATCGACTGCCCGCCGTCGCTGAACATCCTCACCCTCAACGCGCTCGTCGCCAGCGATGGCGTGTTGATCCCGATGCAGTGCGAATACTACGCGCTGGAGGGCTTGTCGGCGCTGCTGAACACCATCCGCGACGTCTGCGACACGGTGAATCCAAATCTACGCATCGAGGGCCTGTTGCGCACCATGTACGACGGGCGCAACAATCTCGGCAGCGATGTCTCGCGCCAGCTGGCCGACCATTTCGGTGACCAGGTCTATCGCACCATCATCCCGCGCAACGTCCGCCTGGCCGAGGCGCCCAGCCACGGTCGCCCGGTGCTGTACTATGATCGCACCTCCCGCGGTGCCCTTGCCTATCTGGCGCTGGCCGGCGAGGTCCTGCGCAAGGATACCCGGCAGCGACGCGGGGAAGGTGCGGATGTCGCCTGACCTGGGCGCCGGGATGACCACGCCGCGAGCCGACCCCCTACGTAACGCAATGGAGTAGAGCGCAACATGAGCAAGAAACGCGGACTGGGTCGCGGCCTCGATGCCCTGCTTGGCGACAGCCAGTCGGTCGCCGAAGTGACCGAGGTGTCCGAGCAGGACAAGCGCGAGGCGTTGCGCTACCTGCCGGTGGAACGCATACGCCGTGGACGTTACCAGCCACGGCGGCACTTCGACCCCGACGCCCTGCAGGAACTGGCCGATTCCATCGCCGCCCAGGGGATGGTCCAGCCCGTGGTCGTGCGTGCAGCCGACGACGGCTTCGAACTCATCGCCGGGGAACGCCGCTGGCGCGCCGCGCAGCAGGCAGGGCTCCACGAGATCCCGGCGATCGTGCGCGATCTCGACGAACAAGCGGCCGCGGCCGTCTCGCTGATCGAAAACATCCAGCGCGAGGACCTGAATCCGCTGGAGGAGGCCGGCGCGATCGGCCGTCTGATCCAGGAGTTCGACCTCACGCACCAGCAGGTTGCCGAGGCCGTCGGCCGCTCCCGGGCCGCCGTGTCCAACCTGCTCCGCCTGCTCGACCTCGACCCCCGCGTGAAGGAACTGGTGCAGAACGGCGAGCTGGAGATGGGCCATGCGCGGGCCCTGCTCGGCCTCAGCGCGGACCAGCAGGCCCAGCTGGCAAGCAAGGTCGTCGCCCGGGGCATGACCGTGCGCGCCACGGAACAGCTGGTCCGGCGCAACATGGGCGACGACGGCAAGCCGAACCCGGCACGCGAGCGGCGCAAGGACCCCGATACCCGCCGCCTCGAAGATGAACTGTCCGAACGCCTGGGCGCGGCGGTCAGTGTCCAGACCGGGCGCAAGGGCGGCGGCAAACTGCAGATCACCTTCAACAGCATGGACGAACTGGAGGGGATTCTCGCCCACATCCGGTGAGCACCGCCCGGGATCGCGGGCAGGGCGCGTTGACCTTGCGCGCGGCCGGTCTTTATACTCCGCTGCCTGTGCGCGCCGGCAGCAACCGCCAGCACAACCCGAAGCGCCGGAGTCCGCCGCTGTGACGACGGAGAATCGTCCCCGGATTTTTCGACCCGCGCTCCAGATTGCCGCCGCTCAGGCGGCGGTCGGCCTGGCCGCAGCGGCTGCCTGGTTGTTGACCACGACCAGCGCGATGCACGCGGTCGCCGCACTGGCTGGTGGCTGTACGCCGGCGCTGCTCAATCTGTACATGGCGTTGCGCCTGGTGCAAGGCGAGGGTCTGCCCGCCGAGTCCTTCGTGGCGGTGTTCTACAAGGCCGAGGCCATGAAACTCGGCCTCGCGGTCGGCTTGCTTGCGCTGGCAGCAATGGTCTTCGCGGACGAGTTTCCGGCGCTGATCACGACGCTCGGGTTGGCGCTGACGGTGCACTGGTTCGCGCTGCTCTGGGTCAGATAACGCAGGTGCAAAGAACGACAAGGATCCATCCATGGCCTCTGGCGATGACGTAGCGCAGGAATATGTCCTGCACCACTTGACCCACGCGACCGTGGGTGAGGGGTTCTGGACCCTCCATCTCGACACGCTCGCTGTCTCGTGGATCCTGGGTATCATCTTCGTCGGTACCTTCTGGCTCGCTGCTCGCCGCGCCACCGCGGGGGTACCGGGCGGTTTGCAGAATTTCGTCGAGTCGTTGCTCGACTTCATCGACAACCTCGTCAAGGACAGCTTCCACGGCTCGCGGCATTTCCTCGCGCCCCTGGCACTGACCATCTTCGTGTGGGTGTTCCTGTGGAACCTGATGGATCTCATCCCGGTGGACCTGTTCCCGCATCTGCTCAACGTGGTCTTCGGGGTCGAGTATCTGCGCATCGTGCCATCCGCCGACCTGAACGCGACCTTTGGCCTGTCCTTCAGCGTGCTCGCCCTGATGCTGATCTATGGCGTCAAGGGCAAGGGTTTCGGTGGTTTCTGCAAGGAGTACGTCACGCATCCCTTTGGGCCTTGGCTGTTCCCGTTCAATCTCGTGCTCAACGTGGTTGAAACGCTGGCCAAGCCGGTCTCGCTCGCACTGCGCCTGTTCGGCAACCTCTACGCCGCCGAGCTGATCTTCATCCTGATCGCCCTGCTGCCGTTCTGGATCCAGTTCATCCCCGGCGGTGCGTGGGCCATCTTCCACGTACTGGTCGTGCCTTTGCAGGCCTTTATCTTCACGGTGCTCACGGTGGTTTACATCGGCTTGTCCTATGAGAAGCACTGACATGCGTGGAGTCGAACGTTACACGCCGGACCTGATGACCGGGCCCTCGGGCGCGCAGTGGGTCCAGCAATCATCGGTTCCGCACAGGAACATATTCATCTACTCGTCTGATTCTATTCTCGGGAGGAATCATGGAAGCGATCGCTGAAATCCAGGCAATGACAGCCCTGACGATCGGCATCATCTTTGGTGCCGGCGCGCTGGGCACGGGCATCGGCTTCGCCATTCTCGGCGGCAAGTTCCTTGAAGGCGCGGCGCGCCAGCCGGAGCTCGCCAACATGCTGCAGGGCCGCATGTTCATCATCGCGGGCCTGCTCGACGCGGTGTCGATCATCGGCGTCGGTATCGCGTTGTACATGCTGTTCGCGAATCCGCTGCTCGGGGCGCTGAACTAGGCCTCGATGTCGCATACCACCATCCACCGCTAGCGGGGGTCTCGTGGATATCAACATCACGCTGATCGGGCAGGCGGGCACCTTCCTGGTGTTCGTCCTGTTCACGATGAAGTTTGTATGGCCGCCATTGAAGGAGGCCATGGACAAGCGGCGCGCGGAGATTGCCGACGGCCTGGCGGCTGCCGAGCGTGGCCAGCAGGAACAGGAACTGGCGGAGCAACGCGCCGAGGAAACGATCCGCGAAGCGCGCGCCAAGGCGACGGAGATCGTCGACCAGGCCAACAAGCGCAGCAACGAGATCATCGAGGAAGCCAAGCAGAAGGCGCGCGACGAGGGTGAGCGTCTGAAGCAGGCGGCGCAGGCCGAGATCGAACAGGACGTGCACCGTGCGCGGGAACAGTTGCGTGGTCAGGTTGCCGGTCTTTCCGTGACCGGCGCGGAACGCGTGCTGCGCAAGGAAATCGATGACAAGGCGCATGAGCAGATGCTCGAAGACCTGGTCGCGGAACTGTAAACCGGGGAGATCGGCATGGCGCTAACGCATTTGGCTCGACCCTACGCCCGCGCGGCACTGCAGTACGCGCGCGAGCATGATGTGGTCGTGAGCTGGGCGGAAGCCCTGGATCTGCTCGCCCGTATCGTCACGACCGAACCCAAGGCGGCGACGATCCTTGCCGATCCGCGTCTGTCACGGGAACGCCGCGGCGAATTCCTGATCGAGGTCTGCGGCGATGACCTGCCACAGGGAATGGCCAACCTGATTCGGCTGCTTGCCGAAAACGGTCGGTTGCCCGTGCTCGCCGAGGTCGCCCGGGAGTTCGAGCGCCTGCGGGCAGAGGCAGAGAACCGCGTCGACGCGACGGTAGAGACCGCACGGGAACTCGACGATCAGCAGCAGGAACGCCTGGCTGCAAGTCTGACGAAGCGCCTCAAGCGCGACGTCCGGCTCGAGCAGCGCGTGGACGAAGAACTCATCGGTGGCGTGATCGTGCGCGCCGGCGACCTGGTGATTGACGCCTCGATCCGGGGCCGTCTCCAGCGTCTGGCGAACCGGCTTGGCCACTGAGCAAAGGCTCATCAAGAGGAATCAGTGATGCAAATCAACCCGTCCGAAATCAGCGAGCTGATCAAGAAGCGGATCGAGGACTTCGACCTGGGCTCCGAGGTACGTACCGAGGGCACGATCGTCAGCGTCAATGACGGCATCGTCCGTATTCACGGTCTCGGCGACATCATGCAGGGCGAGATGATCGAGTTCCCGAAGAACACCTTCGGGCTCGCCCTCAACCTCGAGCGCGACTCGGTGGGTGCAGTCGTCCTCGGCGACTATACCCACCTGTCCGAAGGCGACACCGTGCGCACCACCGGGCGCATCCTGGAGGTGCCGGTTGGCGAGGAAATGCTCGGCCGCGTGGTCGGCTCGCTGGGCACACCCCTTGACGGCAAGGGTGATATCGACGCCAAACAGACCGCACCCATCGAAGTCGTCGCACCCGGCGTGATCGCCCGCCAGTCCGTGGATCAGCCGGTCCAGACGGGCCTCAAGGCGATCGACGCGATGGTGCCGATCGGCCGCGGCCAGCGCGAGTTGATCATCGGCGACCGCCAGACCGGCAAGAGCGCGGTCGCGGTCGATGCGATCATCAATCAAAAGGGCACGGGCATCAAATGCATCTACGTCGCCGTCGGCCAGAAGCAGTCGTCGATTGCCGCCGTCGTGCGCAAGCTCGAAGAGCATGGCGCGATGGATCACACCATCGTCGTCGCCGCCGCCGCCTCCGAGTCGGCCGCCGCGCAGTACATCGCGCCCTATGCCGGTTGCGCGATGGGCGAGTACTTCCGCGACCGTGGTGAAGATGCGCTGATCATCTACGATGACCTGACCAAACAGGCGTGGGCGTATCGCCAGGTGTCGCTGCTGCTGCGCCGTCCGCCCGGGCGTGAAGCCTATCCGGGCGACGTGTTCTACCTGCATTCGCGTCTGCTCGAACGCGCCTCGCGTATCAATGCCGACCACGTCGAGAAACTGACCAACGGTGAGGTCAAGGGCAAGACGGGCTCGCTGACGGCCCTGCCGATCATCGAGACCCAGGCTGGTGACGTTTCGGCGTTCGTGCCGACCAACGTCATCTCGATTACCGACGGTCAGATCTTCCTCGAGTCGGATCTGTTCAACGCGGGTATCCGTCCCGCCATCAACGCCGGCCTGTCGGTGTCGCGTGTCGGTGGCTCGGCCCAGACCAAGATCATCAAGAAACTCGGCGGCGGCATTCGCCTGGCCCTGGCCCAGTATCGCGAACTGGCTGCTTTCTCCCAGTTCGCCTCGGATCTGGACGAGCAAACCCGCAAGCAGCTCGAGCGTGGCCAGCGCGTGATGGAACTGATGAAGCAGAAGCAGTATTCACCGCTGACCATCGGTTACATGGCCGTGTCGCTGTACGCCGCCACTGAGGGTTACCTCGACGATGTTGAGGTCAAGAAGATCGTTAGCTTCGAGGAGGCGCTGCACGCGCACATGAACTCGAACTATAGCGAGTTGGTTGCCAAGATCGACGAGACCGGCGATTACAACGACGAGATTCAGAACGAACTCAAGCAAGCGGTCGAGGAATTCAAGTCGACCGGCACCTGGTAAGCGGAGCCGAACATGGCTGGTGCTAAGGAAATTCGAAGCAAGATCTCGAGTATCAAGAATACTCAGAAGATCACGCGCGCGATGGAGATGGTCGCGGCGAGCAAGATGCGCCGGGCCCAGGATCGCATGGCCGCCACGCGGCCCTATGCCGACCGCATGAAGAACGTCATCGGCCACCTCGCGCACGCGAATCCCGAGTACCAGCACCCCTATGTGGTGGACCCCGGCGAGGTCAAGGCCGCCGGCTATGTCGTCATCACCACGGATCGGGGTCTGTGCGGCGGCCTCAACGTGAACCTGTTCCGCAAGCTCGTGCGCGAATTCTCCGAGCGCGATGACAACGGCATTGACCTGCAGACCTCGGCGATCGGGCGCAAGGGCGTGCAATTCCTCAAGCGCACAGGCGTGCAGGTCGAGGCGCAGACCATGGACCTCGGGGACCGCCCTCACCTCGATGACATGATCGGTCCGGTCAAGGTCATGCTCGACGCCTATGACGAGGGCCGCATCCAGGAACTGAACCTCGTGCACAATCGCTTCGTCAACACCATGACCCAGCGACCCGAGATCGTCCGCCTGCTGCCGCTTGAGCCGAGCGAGGAAGAAGAGGGCTCGATGCGTTCCAAGCTGTGGGACTACATCTACGAGCCGAACGCCGAAAACATTCTCGACACCCTGATGAAACGCTACCTCGAATCGCTGGTGTATCAGGGCGTGGTCGAGAACATCGCCTGCGAAATGGCCGCGCGCATGATCGCGATGAAGAGCGCGTCGGACAACGCCGACAATCTCATCGACGACCTGCAGCTCGCCTACAACAAGGCGCGCCAGGCGGCGATCACGCAGGAGCTGAGCGAGATTGTCAGTGGCGCGGCCGCAGTCTGACTGCGCGTCCGCATGCTAATCGAATCCGTATTCACGACCGCATTCCAGAGGACAGCCAAATGAGTTCCGGAACGATCGTTTCCATTATCGGCGCCGTCGTCGACATTGAATTCCCACGCAACGCCGTGCCCGAGGTTTACAACGCCATCAGGCTCGACGACGAGGATCTCGTGCTTGAAGTCCAGGGCCAGCAGGGTGACGGCGTCGTGCGCTGTATCGCCATGGGCAGCACCGACGGCCTGCGCCGCGGCATGAGCGCCACGGATACCGGCGCGGCCATCTCCGTGCCCGTGGGTACACAGACGCTTGGGCGCATCATGAACGTGCTCGGTGAGCCCATCGACGAAAAGGGCGATATCGGCGCCGACACGGTCTGGCCGATCCATCGCAAGGCGCCCACCTACGATGAGCAGGCCGGGGCGCAGGAACTGCTCGAGACGGGCATCAAGGTGATCGACCTACTGTGTCCGTTCGCCAAGGGCGGCAAGGTCGGCCTGTTCGGCGGTGCCGGCGTGGGCAAGACGGTCAACATGATGGAGCTGATCCGCAACATCGCCATCGAGCATTCCGGCTATTCGGTGTTTGCCGGTGTCGGCGAGCGTACCCGCGAGGGCAACGACTTCTATCACGAGATGACCGAGTCGAACGTCCTCGACAAGGTGTCGCTCGTCTATGGCCAGATGAACGAACCCCCGGGCAACCGCCTGCGTGTCGCGCTGACCGGCCTGACCATGGCCGAGGCGTTCCGCGACGAGGGCCGCGACGTGCTGATGTTCATCGACAACATCTACCGCTACA
>CAZJGZ010000120.1:0-7569 GCA_964545695.1 uncultured Ectothiorhodospiraceae bacterium
CCAGCTCGATGACGGCACGGTCGTCTGGGATGGCATCGCCATCGACGAGACCGAACGCAAGCGGGCGGAACAGGAAGCAGAGGATTTGTCACGCCGGCTGGCGAATACGCTGGAAAGCATTACCGATGCGTTTTTTGTCGTTGATCGCGACTGGTGCTTCACCTACATCAATCAACAGGCGGAAAGACTGCTCAAGCGTTCACGTGACGAGCTCCTGGGTCGTGACTACTGGCAGCAGTTTCCCGAGGCGTGCAACACACCGATCGAACGCGGGTACCGGCGGGCGCTGAACGAGGGCTGCGCCGTGCATCTCGAGGAGTTCTACTCGCCACTGGGAATGTGGCTCGAGATCCATGCCTATCCCTCCGAGGACGGTCTCGCGGTCTATTTCCGTGACGTGACCGAGCGCAAGCGCGCGAACGAGGAAATCGAGTTCCTTGCGCTCTACGACCCTCTGACGCGACTGCCCAATCGGCGGTTGTTGCTGGACCGGCTGCAACAGGCGTTGTCCGGCCATCAGCGCGGGCGGTACAACGTGGCGCTGCTCTTCCTTGATCTCGATAACTTCAAGAACCTCAACGACACGCTCGGGCACGTCTACGGCGATCGGCTGTTGCAGCAGGTCGCACGCCGTCTGGCTGCCTGTGTGCGCGACAGTGACACGGTGGCGCGCTTCGGCGGAGATGAGTTTGCCATCGTCCTCGGTAATCTCGACGTGGATGAAGTGCAGGCAACGCGCATGGCGACCGAGGTTGGACACAAGATCCTGCAGGCGGTGGCGCAGCCTTATCATCTCGATGAACATCAGCGCTACCTGACTGCCAGCATCGGTGTAACGTTGTTCGATGCGGCCGATGATTCCTCCGATGACTTGATGAAGCGGGTCGATCTGGCGATGTATCAGGCCAAGGATGCCGGTCGCGGTACGGTCCGTGTGTTTGATCCGCAGATGCGCACCGCCATTCACTCACGCGTGAGTCTGGAAGCAGACCTGCGCGAGGCCCTGCATGCGGACACCATCGTTCCCCATTTCCTGCCCCAGGTTGCCGCAGGTCGCGGCATTGTCGGCGCTGAAGCGCTGGCGCGCTGGGTGCATGCCGAGCGCGGGGTGGTCCCACCCGGCCAGTTCATCCCGGTGGCCGAGGAAAGCGATCTGATCCTGGTGCTGGGTGAGCGCATGCTGGAGCAGGTCTGTATGCAGTTGGCCACATGGTCCTGGAATGACGCGACCGCCCATCTCGAGATCGCGGTCAACGTGAGTGCGCGCCAGTTCCATCATCCGGAGTTCCAGGCAACGGTGCGGTCGGTGCTCGCTCGTACCGGGGCGCCGGCACATCGCCTCTGCCTGGAGCTTACCGAGAGCATGCTGCTCAGCAGCGTGGACGACACCATTGCCCGCATGGACCAGCTCAAGCAGCTGGGTGTGCGGTTCGCGCTGGACGATTTCGGGACGGGGTACTCGTCGCTTGCCTACCTCAAGCAGTTGCCGCTCGATGATCTCAAGATCGATCAGGCGTTCGTCCGCGACGCCCTGATCGACAGTAATGATGCCGCCATCATCCGCACGATCATCGCACTGGCCGGGGCCATGGGCCTGGGCGTGGTCGCCGAGGGCGTGGAGACTGAAGCCGTGCGGGCCATGCTCGAGGCCGAGGGCTGCAATCGCTGGCAGGGATTCCTGTTCAGCCAGCCGGTGCCTGCGCAGGAGCTGGAGGCGCTGTTCCCGCTCATGAACGGACAAGCACCAGCGCAATGAAGTTGCCCCCGCGCGTGGCACGCGCGAAGTCCGCTGCGTTTCAGTATCCCTGAGTCAGTTTGCGCGGGCGGCCGCGGTCGAGGCTGGCGCGACGTCGGAGGCGGCAAGGACCTGGTTGCGTCCCTGTGCCTTCGCCGCCAGGAGGGCGACGTCCGCGCGTTCCAGGCAGGCGGTGGCGGATTCGTCGGGAAGGAGTTCGGCGACGCCGGCGGAGATCGTCACCGGCACGTCGGACGGGAAGCGGGTGGCTTCCACGCGCAGACGCAGTTGCTCGGCGAGGAACCGGGCGCTGTCCTCGTCCGTGTTGGGCAGCATCAGCGTGAATTCCTCGCCGCCATAGCGGAAGACCAGGTCTCGATCGCGGGTCCGCCGGCTCAGCAGGTCCGCCAGTTGGCGCAGAATGTCGTCTGCGGCCGCATGGCCCACACGGTCGTTGATGCGCTTGAAGCCGTCGATATCGAGCATGACAAACGATGTCACGATGTCGTCGCGCTCCATCCAGTTGCGGGGCTCCGCCAGGCGCATGTTGAGGTGGCGCCGATTCCACAGTCCGGTCAGCGGATCGACCTGCGTGAGGCGGTCGAGGGTGGCGAGTCCGCCGTGCACCGCATAGGAGAAGACGCCCGTGAACACGCTGACCATCGACAGCGTCACCAGAAAACGCGACCACAGCTCGATGGGCAGACTGGGGATCGCCACGAGGATCAGTGCCATGACCAGGGCGACATTGCCGATGATCGCCGGGCGCAGCGCGAATACCAGATAGTTGACCAGCACCAGGGGAAACGCCCAGAAGGTCGCGTTCACACCGTGCAGCCATATCGAAATCAGTAGCGCGATGCCGACGCCACCCATCAGCAGCAGCGCCGGCAGTGCGATGGCACCGCGCCGCGCGACCCATACCATGAGCGCGACCAACAGTAACGTGGTGGCCGTCGTGATCATGGCAAATTCGAGGGCGCCCGCCCGGGCATGTGCGATCGCGAATGGCGCCAGCGCGAGTGCGGACACGCCCAGCAGTGTTGCGAACTGGCGGTGATTCAGCAGTCCCGATTCGGGCAGTACCATCATTTGCGTTCCCTGCGTCAGGTGCCGCTGACCCGGCGAAGCAGTCGGTCGAACAGCCGCACGGGCAGAAGCCAGCGGCAGAGCGCCAGCGCGGTGGTCGGCAGTGTAACGCGATAGCGCGCACGGGGTCGCCGGCTCTCCAGGGCGTGGATCAGGGCACGCGAGACCGCTTCCGGCCCCAGCGTGAACGGAGCGGGCTCGTCCTCGCTCTGCAGGCGCTGTTCGAGTCGCCGGTAGGTCTCCGCATGCGCGCTGCCGGCCGGGCTGATGTTGCGCTGGTAGGCCTGCCAGGCATTGGCGCGGAAGCGACTGGCGATGGGGCCAGGCTGGATCAGGATTACGTCGATGCCGCTGCCGTGCAGCTCCAGGCGCAGGGTGTCTGTCAGGCCCTCCAGCGCGAACTTGCTGGTGTTGTACGCGCCTCGCCACATCAGGGTCACGAAGCCGAGTACGGACGAGTTCTGCACGATCCGGCCATGACCCTGTCGGCGCATGACCGGGATGACGCGGTTGGTCAGCTCGACCCAGCCGAGCAGGTTGGTCTCGAGCTGCGCACGGAGTACGTCGCGCGACAGGTCCTCGATCGCCCCCGGCTGGCCATAGGCACCGTTGTTGAACAGCGCATCGAGGTGGCCGTCGGTGCGCGCGAGAACGGTCTCCACAGCCGTTTCGATGCTGGTGGTGCTGGCCAGGTCGAGCTCGATCGCTTCCAGTCCCTCGCTGCGCAGGCGCTCGACATCCTCCGGCTTGCGCGCCGATGCGAACACCCGCCAGCCGCGCGCCGCCAGTGCATGGGCGCAGTGGTGGCCGATGCCGGAGGAGCAACCGGTGATGAGAATACTGGGACGGGCGGTCATGGCGCGAAGCTACAGCGGACCGGGCGCTGGCCGCAAGGCAAATGCGGCGCCGACGGACGCCTCGCGTCACGCGCTGTCGCTGCGCCTGGCGGCGGGGTACGGATCACGCGCACACAATCCGCCCGCGCAGCTTGCAGCGCGTGCTTCCGCCCGCTACCCTTGCGCGCCCTGATTCCCTCGAAAAATGCGGCCTTCCATGCGCAGTCATCTTTGCGGCGAACTCAACGCCAGTCACATCGATTCCACGGTTGATCTTGCCGGCTGGGTTCATCGCCGACGCGATCATGGCGGCGTGATCTTCGTCGATCTGCGTGATCACACCGGCCGCGTGCAGGTGGTGTTCGATCCCGATGACGCCGAGCGCTTCGCCCTGGCCGAGCAGCTGCGCACGGAGTTCGTGATCCGGGTGCAGGGGCGTGTGCGGCGCCGCCCGGAAGGCACGGAGAATCCGAACCTGGCCACCGGGGAGATCGAGCTGCTGGGGCAGTCACTGACCGTGCTCAATCGCGCCCGCACGCCACCGTTCCCGCTGGATGAAGCCGATGCCGTGGGCGAGGATCAGCGCCTGAAGTACCGCTACATGGACCTGCGCCGGCCGGAGATGCAGGAGCGGTTGCGCATGCGCGGGCGCATCAGCGCTTATATCCGCCGTTTTCTCGAGGAGCGCGACTTCATCGACGTCGAGACGCCGATGCTCACCCGCGCCACGCCCGAGGGCGCGCGCGACTACCTCGTGCCCAGCCGCACCCACGCCGGCGAGTTCTTTGCCCTGCCGCAGTCGCCGCAGCTGTTCAAGCAGCTGCTGATGATGAGCGGTGTCGATCGTTACTACCAGATCGTGCGCTGCTTCCGCGACGAGGACCTGCGCGCCGATCGCCAGCCCGAGTTCACCCAGCTCGACCTGGAGATGGCCTTCGTCGAGGAGCGCGATGTCATGGGCCTGGTCGAGGACCTGGTGCGTGATCTGTTCCGCGACGTGCTCGGTGCCGCGCTGCCCGCGGAATTCCCGCGCATGACCTGGCACGAAGCGATGTTCCGCTTCGGTTCGGACAAGCCCGACCTGCGCGTGAAGCTGGAGCTGGTCGAGGTGGCCGACCTCCTGCGCGACGTCGACTTCAAGGTCTTCGCCGGGCCGGCGCGCGATGAGAACGGTCGCGTGGCCGCGCTCTGCGTACCCGGTGGCGCCACGCTCACGCGCAAGGAGATCGACGGCTACACCGAGTTTGTGGGTCGCTATGGCGCCAAGGGTCTCGCCTACATCAAGTGCAACGAGATCGCACGCGGGCGGGAAGGCCTGCAGTCGCCGATCCTGAAATTCCTGCCGGACGAGGCGATTCAGGGCATCCTCGATTACACGGCCGCCGCGGATGGCGACATCATCTTCTTCGGCGCGGACCGCGCCAGTATCGTGAGCGAAGCGCTCGGCGCGCTGCGTGTGAAGATCGGCCACGAGCGCGGCTTCGTCGAAGCCGGCTGGCACCCGCTGTGGGTCGTCGATTTCCCCATGTTCGAATGGGACGACCAGAGCCACAGCTGGCATCCCTTGCATCACCCCTTCACCGCACCGGCGGTCGACAGCGTGGACGAGCTGCGGGCGCATCCGAAACAGGCGATGTCGCGGGCCTATGATATGGTCCTCAATGGCACTGAAATCGGTGGCGGCTCGATCCGTATCCATGACCGCGAACTGCAGGAGGCGGCGCTGGAGGTGCTCGGCATCGACACGGCAGCCGCGCGCGAGAAGTTCGGGTTCCTGCTCGACGCGCTCGAGTACGGTGCGCCGCCGCATGGCGGCGTGGCGTTCGGCCTGGATCGCCTGGTCATGCTGATGACGGGTTCCAGCTCCATCCGGGACGTCATGGCGTTCCCCAAGACGCAGACGGCGAGTTGCCCGCTGACCGCGGCGCCCTCGGCGGTCGCCGAGGCGCAGCTGCGCGAGTTGGGCATCCGTTTGCGGCCACGCAGTGGTGCCGCGAACCCGGCCACCGAGTGAAGCGGGTGAGCCCTTGCCGGCACGGCTGCCGGCACGCTGGTGGAAGGTCATGACGTCGCTGAAGATCCCGGAATCCGTCCTTGTGGTCATCTACAGCGAAGATGGCCGCGTACTGCTGCTGCGCCGGCGTGATCAGCCCGGATTCTGGCAATCGGTGACCGGCAGCCTGAAGCCGGGTGAGACACCGCTGACCGCGGCCCGTCGTGAAGTGCGGGAAGAGACGGGTTTCGATCCCGACGGTCTGGAGGACTGTGGGCGCTGCCGGCGCTTTCCGATCACGGGGGCGTGGCGCGTGCGCTACGACGCGAGTGCGACCCGCAATCGCGAACACGAATTCCGTCTGCGGGTGCCGGCCGGTTCCCAGCCCGATCTCGCCCGGGGGGAGCATGATCGCGCCCGCTGGCGCGGCCGTGGCGAGGCCCTGGGGCTGGCCGCCAGCTGGACCAATCGGGTCGCGATCCGGCTGTTGCCGGTGGCACCGGACCAGGCCACCGTCATTCTCGTGCACGGCCTGTGGATGGGCAGCCCGTCGATGGCGCTGCTGGCCTGGCGCTTGCGACGTGCCGGCTATCGGGTGCGTCTGTTCCATTACTCGTCGACCGCCGAGACCCCGGAGGCTGCTGCGCGCCGACTCGGTCGCATGGTCCTGCGCACAAGGACCCCGGTCGTGCATTTCGTCGCGCACAGCCTCGGCGGCATCGTGCTGGCGCACCTGTTCGATCGCGGTGTGACGGCGCGCACGGGGCGGGCAGTACTGCTCGGTTCACCCATGCGCGACTGCCAGGCGGCCCGGGGCATGGACCGCATGGGCGTCGCCTGGGCGCTGGGCAAGGGCGGTGGCGGTGGTCTGCTCGGGGAGCGTCCGGCGTGGCGCGCGGAAGTGCCGGTGGCGGCGATCGCCGGCAACAAGCCCGTTGGTCTGGGGCGGCTGGTCGCGCGCATGGACGAGACCAGTGATGGCGCCGTGGCCCTGCGCGAGACCGAAATCGCCGGTGCACCGCGCGCGGTGCTGCCGGTCACGCATACCGGCCTGCTGGTCAATCGCGAGGTGATGGCGCGGATGCTGGTCTGGCTGCAGGCCGGGGTGCTGCCCGGCAGTGAAATCTGCCCCGAGCCGGATTCGCCGACACCGGAATGATAGACTGAGCGGACGGAAGCGCCTGTCGGAAACGAGTCGAGGAGTGCGCCATGGCCGGTCACAGCAAGTGGGCCAACATCAAGCACAAGAAGGCCGCCGAGGATGCCAAGCGCGGCAAGCAGTTCACCAAGCTCATTCGCGAGATCACCGTTGCCGCCCGCGTCGGCGGTGCCGACCGTGACGCCAATCCGCGCCTGCGCCTTGCCATCGACAAGGCCTACGCGCACAACATGCCGAAGGACAACGTCGAGCGCGCCGTCAAGAAGGGCGCGGGCGAGCTCGAGGGCGAGGCCTATGAGGAAGCGCGCTTCGAGGGCTATGGACCGGGTGGCGCTGCGATCATGGTCGACTGCATGACGGACAATCGCAATCGGACGGTGCAGGAAGTCCGGCATGCCTTCAGCAAGCATGGTGGCAATCTCGGCACCGACGGCTCGGTCGCCTTCCTGTTCCGGCGCACGGGCGTGCTCTCCTACGCCGCTGAAACCGATGACGATGCATTGCTGGAGGCGGCCCTCGAGGCTGGCGCCGAGGAGCTGATCACCAACAATGACGGCTCGCTGGATGTGCTGGTGGCCGCTGACGAGTTCACCGAGGTGCGCGATGCGATGATCGCGGCCGATTTCCCGCCCGAACAGGCCGAGGTGACGATGCGCGCGGAGACGGATGCGCGCATCGAGGGCGACGATGCGCGCGCCACGTTGAAGCTGCTGGAGATGCTCGACGACCTGGACGACGTGCAGAACGTCTACACCAA
>CAZJGZ010000121.1:0-3120 GCA_964545695.1 uncultured Ectothiorhodospiraceae bacterium
CTCGGCTTCGCGTGGATTCCGCGCGATCTCATTGCCGAGGACCTGGCTGAGGATCGGCTGCGACCGCTGCCACTGGAAACCGGCGGCACCCGCCGGGCCACACTGAACCTGGTCGAGGTGGCGGCCGATGGCGGCGGCCCGGCGACACGGGCGCTGGCGGACATCCTGCGCGCGGAGGGAGCAAGGCGCGAGAAGGACCGGCGACCGGGGTAAGGCCCCGTCAGCAGACGTCGAGGCCGACGCCGAAACCGGCCGCGGCAAGATCATCACGCGCGGGCGGGCAAGGCCAGGCAGCGAATTCGCGCCGCATGGGGTAGTCGCGGCGCAGTGCATCGAAGGCCGCACCGCGGTCGGCCGGTGCCAGGCGTGCAATGTCGCGCAGGGCCCGGTCGTCGCTGCGCGGGTCATAGGCGTTGAGGATGGCGTCGGCGAGCGGTCCCGACCGCACGGCAGGCGGCGCTGCGGGCAAGTCCTGCCGCCAGTCCCAGGCACATTCCAGCCCGAAGAATGTTGCCGCTGCGCGCGCGACCGCGGCGGTGCCGCGCAGGCGGCCTTCGAGGCTGTAGCCGGCGATATGCGGGGAACCCAGCGTCACCCGGGCCAGCAAATCCACTGCGATCTCCGGTTCATCCGCCCAGGTGTCGATGACGGCGTGCAGATCCGGGCCGTCGTCGAGGCGCGTGGCCAGCGCCTCTTCATCGACCACGCCGCCGCGGGCGGCATTCAGCAGGATGCCGCCGGCCGGGATCCGCGCCAGCCCGGCCGTGTCGAGGAGGTGATGAGTGGCGTGGCGGCCGGCAGTGGTCAGCGGCACGTGCACGCTGACCACGTCGCTGGTCAGCGTGGTCGCCAGGTCGACGAAGCCGGCCTCGCCCTCCTGTTCCGCGCGCGGCGGATCACAAGCCTGCACGGTGTAGCCGAGCGCGGTCAGGCGCCGGACCACACGCGTGCCGACATTGCCGACGCCGATGATGCCGACCGAGCCGGATCCCAGCGTGTGGCGACCACTGGCGTCCAGCGCGGCCAGCGATGCCACCACCCAGTCGGCGACGGCATCGGCGTTGCAGCCCGGGGCGTGGGCGAAGCCGATGCCCTGCTCGCGCAGCCAGGCGGTGTCGACATGGTCGGTGCCGATGGTGGCCGAGCCGACGAAACGCACGCGCGACCCGGCCAGCAGATCCGCATTCACCCGCGTGACCGAGCGCACGAACAGTGCGTCGGCGCTGGCGACATCGTCGGGCGCCAGTGTGCGCCCGGGCCGCCGGACCACCTCGCCCCAACCCGCGAACGCGGCTTCGACACCGGCCATGTTCGCGTCGACGACGAGGCGCATGCTCACTCGCAGTGCTCAGTCTGCACGGTTGGTGTCGGCGCGGTGGGTATGGATCTCGAGCTGCCCGCGCAGGGTGCGGTGCACCGGGCAGCGGTCAGCGATCTCGCACATGCGTTTGCGCTGGGCGTCGGTGATGTCATCACCCTCGATATGGATATGCCGATCGATGCGGTCGATCTGGCCGCGCTTGTGTTCGCAGTCCGCACAGTCTTCCGCATGCAGGCGGCTGTGGTTCAGGGTCACCGTCACCCGTTCGAGTGGCAACTGCTTGTGCTCGGCGTACATGCGCAGGGTCATCGACGTGCAGGCACCGAGCCCGGCGAGCAGGTAGTCGTAGGGTGACGGGCCGGTATCGTCGCCACCGGCCTTGTGCGGTTCATCGGCAACGAGACGATGATTGCCGGCATGGACGTCGTTGGTGTAGCGGCCGAAACCGGACTCGCGGACCATGACCTCGCCGGTCGCGAGTGGCGGTGCGTCATCGTGCTGCGCAGTCGGCAGATAGCGCCCGGCCCAGGCGTACAGCATGCCGGCGACATAATCGGCGTCGGCCTCCCGGGTGAGCAGATGATCGGCATCATCCAGCGAGACGAAGCTTTTGGGGTGATGGGCCGCCTCGAAGATACGCCGGGCGTGCTCGACGGAAACCAGCGTGTCCAGCGGCGAATGCATGACCATCAACGCGCAATCGAGGCGGCGCACGCGCGCCGGCAAATCCCAGCGCTCGATGTCATCGAGAAAGTCGCGGCCGATGGTGAGTTCGCGTCCACCCAGATCGACATCGGCCTCGCCCTGTTCGCGGATGGTGTCCGTTGCGTCCTCGAACAGATGACGGACATGCGCCGGATCACTGGGCGCGGCAATGGTGGCGACGGCATTGACCTCGGCAATCTCGCTGGCCGCAGCCAGCACGGCGGCACCGCCGAGGCTGTGACCGATGAGGATGCGGGGTGCGTTGCCCTGGGCACGCAACCAGTCCGCACCGGCGATCAGTTCGTCGACGTTGGACGAGAACGTGGTGGCCGAGAACTCGCCTTCCGAGGCGCCGAGGCCGGTGAAATCGAAGCGCAGTGTGGCGATGCCGCGCGCGGCCAGGGCTCGGCTGATGCGGCGCGCGGCGATGAAGTCCTTGCCGCAGGTGAAGCAGTGGGCGAAAAGGGCCCAGCCCTCGATTGTGCCGGCGGCCGGGCGGTCGATGCGCGCGTCCAGCATGTGGCCGCCCGCGGCCTCGAACTGCAGCGATTCGCTGGTAATGTCATTCATGAGGGGCTCGTCTCTCCATTCTGCAGATAGGTGTAGGCCGAGAGTCCAGCCGCCAGTTCGGCCAGCAGCGACTCGCCGAGGTCCGCGCCGACGCCGCGGCTGTGCATGCGGGTGCGGAACCGCTCCAGCAGGTCCTCGGGCTCGAAGTGGACGTAGCGCAACAGCTCGTCGACGCGATCGCCATGCTCGGGATCGACCAGCCGCCAGCCGCCGGCATCGTCGAGCTCGACGTTGACGGCATGGGTGTCGCCGAACAGGTTGTGGCGATCGCCGAGAATCTCCTGATAGGCGCCGACCAGAAAGAAGCCGATCAGGTAGTGCTCGTCCGCGCGCACCGGATGCAGCGGCAGCGTCCGGAACACGCCGTCGCCCTGGACGTAGAAACCGATCTGGCCATCGGAGTCGCAAGTCAGGTCGTGCAATGTTGCGTCGACCGTCGGCTGCTCCGCAAGCCGCTGCAACGGCATGATGGGGAAGCGCTGGCCGATGGCCCAGACATCGGGCACCGACTGGAAGACCGAGAA
>CAZJGZ010000121.1:3220-7526 GCA_964545695.1 uncultured Ectothiorhodospiraceae bacterium
GCATGATGCGCCGTCATCGCCCGCCCGGCCTCGGTGATGATGGCCGGATGGGGCAGGCCGCACTCGGCACAGACACGAGCGAAGCCGTCGATGACGGTATCGGCGTACTGCGCCAGTTGGTAGTTCATGGAAAACCCGTCGCGCGCACGGGCACCGTCGTAATCGATGGCGAGACCACCGCCGATATCGGCCGTGTCGATCGGTGCGCCCAGGGCGCGCAGCTCGGCATAGAAGCGCGCAGCTTCGGTAATGCCGCCCGCAATATCGCGCAGATTGCCGATCTGCGAACCCATGTGGAAATGCAGCAGACGCAGCCAGTGCAGGCGATCATGCTTGCGCAGGCCTTCGACAACATCGAGCACCTGCTGCGCCGAAAGGCCGAACTTGGCCCGATCGCCGCCGGAGTTCTGCCAGTGGCCGGAGCCGGTGGCCGTCAACCGCAGACGCACGCCGATCAACGGTTCGACACCGAGCTCGGCGGCGGTACGTATGACCAGATCAATCTCGGCGGGCTGTTCGACCACGATGTACACGCGTAAACCGAGCAACACACCGATCAGCGCCAGGCGCACATATTCGGCATCCTTGTAGCCATTGCAGATCACCGGCCCGGAATCCGGCTCCATCAGTGCCATCACGGCCATGAGCTCGGGCTTGCTGCCGGCTTCGAGGCCACGATGCGGATCACCCGGCCGGTGCAGGCGCTCGACCACACTGCGCTGCTGATTGACCTTGATGGGGTACACCGCGGTATAGGACGCGGCATAGTCGTGGCGCTCGCGCGCCGCGGCGAAGGCTGCCTGCATGGCTTCCACGCGGTCATCGAGAATATCGACAAAGCGCAGCAATACGGGCGCGGGCAGATCGGTCGCGCGCAGTTGGGCCATGACTTCGGTAAGGCGGATCGCGGGTGCGTCACGCCGCGGGCGCACGACCGCGTGGCCGGATTCATCAATCCCGAAGTAGTCATCCCCCCAGTGCGGCACGTTGTAGAGGTGACGGCTGTCGTCGAGTGTCCAGTCGGTCATTGCTGGGGGGCGACTCCATTCATGTTGCGCGGACGGTAACGCGGCGGCATTATCGCGCCGCACGCTCCGCGATTCCATCACTGCACACCGGCAGTGTACCGACTTGATGCTGGGGGACACCCGCATGGCACTACAGGACGATCAATGGTTCATCGAGGTCTGCGAGGAGGCGGGATCGGCCTTCGCGCTGGCGCTCGCGGAGGAGGGTCGGCTGCATCGAGAGGAGTCGCCTTTCCAGACCATCGAGGTGTTCGCGACCACGCATTTCGGTCGGGTGATGACCATTGATGGTTTTCTGATGCTCACCGAGCGCGACAATTTCATCTACCACGAGATGATGGCGCACCCGGTGCTGTTCTCGCATCCGCAGCCGCGCCGCGTACTCATTGTCGGCGGCGGCGATTGCGGCACGCTGCGCGAAGTGTTGAAGCACCCGGGCGTCGAGCAGGCCACGCAGGTGGATATCGACGAGCGCGTCACGCGCGTGTCGGAAGCGTATTTCCCGGAACTGTGCAGCGCCAATGACGATCCACGGGGCGAGCTGCTGTTCGCCGATGCCATCGACTGGGTCAAGCAGGCGGAAGCCGGCAGCCTCGATGTGATCATCGTCGACAGCACTGACCCGGTCGGCCCCGGCGAGGGCCTGTTCACGGAATCGTTCTACCGCGACTGCCACCGCGCACTCGCGACCGACGGGCTGATCGTGCAGCAGAGCGAGTCACCGCTGATCCATCTCGACTCGATCGTCACGCCGATGCATGCGGCGATGCGCCGCGCGGGTTTCGCCGACAGCCAGCTGCTCGGCTTCCCGCAACCGACCTATCCCAGCGGCTGGTGGAGTGCAACGATCGCCGCAGCGGACGGCCCGGTACGGTTTGCGCGCGCCGGCGATGCCGAGGCCGCTCGCTTCGCCACGGCGTACTACACCGCCGATGTCCAGCGTGCCGCACTGGCACAGCCGGCGTTTGTGCAGCAGGCGCTGCAGGGAATCATCAGCGACTGAACGGTTGCTCCGCCCGGCACATGCGCATGAATTCGGCGGGCGGCACCGCGGCGCTGAAACGGAAACCCTGAACCTGGTTGCAGCGCAGCCGACGCAGATGATCGAGCTGCCGATCGTCCTCCACCCCTTCAGCGACGGCTTCCAGCTCAAGCGCTTGGGCCAGCGCGAGAATCGCCTGAATGATGCTGGCATCGTTGGCGTCGGTAGCGATATCGCGGATGAAACTGCGATCGATCTTGAGCTGGTGCACCGGCAGTTCCTGCAGGTAGCGGAATGACGAGTAGCCGGTACCGAAGTCGTCGATCGCGATGCGCACGCCGCTGGCAGCCAGCGCCTCCATGTTGTCGCGCACGGCGCCGAAATTGGTCAGCAGCGCGTTTTCGGTGAGTTCGAGTTCGAGCCGCTGTGCCCGTGCGCCGCTGATTTGCAGCCGCTCGTGTACGCCAGCCGGGTAATCGCTGGCGATGAACTCGCCCGCACCGACGTTGATGGCAAGTCGCAGGTCAGCCAGCGTTGTGTCCTGCCAGCTCGCCAACAGCGCCGACACCTGCGCAAGCATGATGCGGCCAAGCTCGCCGATCAGGCCCAGTCGCTCGGCCACGGGAACGAACTCGTCCGGTGCTACCCAGCCCAGCTCGGCGTCGTGCCAGCGCGCAAGCGCTTCGGCACCGACGATACGGCCACTGGCAAGATCGACCCGCGGCTGCAGCCAGGCCTCGATCGTGTTGTCCGCCAGCGCGTGTTCGAAGCGCTGAACCAGCCGCAGACGGTGCTGGATGGTGGCGGTATCCTGCCGCGGGGCAATGCGGCTGGTCCCTTCGAGCGCGCCGTCGAGGGTGCCATCGAGCTGGCGACCCGCCGAGCGCGCCAGGCCGATCAGGGCATCGGTGCTCTCGGCGTCATCAGGCGCCAGGCCGATTCCGAGCGTGACCTGCGGGCGCAGAAGGTCGCCGTTGATCGTGACCGGGGCGGCGAGCAACTCGGCGACATGGCGAGCCAGCGCATCGGCGCTACAACCCTCCACCGCGGCTGGCGCTGCCAGCAGGAATTCGTCGTGGTCCCAGCGGGCAATCTCGACCTGCATGGGCAGCCCGGTTCGCAGGCGCTCGGCCAGTTCGAGGATGAAGGCGCGGGTTGCAGCGGCGCCGCGCGCGGCACGCACGTCGGCGGTGTTCGCCACATGTGCGCTCACCACTGTGACAGCCGGTGTCGGCCGGCCTTCGAGCATCCGCTCAAGCCTCGTTTCCAGCGTTCGCCGCTTGAACAGGCCGGTTTGCGCATCGGTGGAAACGGAACGCTCGCGGCCCTCACCGGCGTGACTGCCCCCGAGCAGGCACAGCTGGGCCTCGACGACGCGCGCGATACGAATCAGGCCGCTCCGCTGTGCGGCGTCAAGTTCGCGCGGGACAAAATCGATCAGACAGAGGGTTCCCAGTGGATAGCCCGACGGGCCGCGCAGCAGCGCGCCGGCATAAAAGCGAACGTGGGGCTCGCCGACGACCAGCGGGTTATGGGCAAAACGCGGGTCTTCCCACAAGTCGGGGACCACCAGGACATCATCGTAATGCAGCGCGTGCTTACAGAAGGAGGTCTCGCGCGGCATGCTCGTCCCGCCGAGGTCGATCCCGCAAGTCGAGAAGAAATGCTGGTCGCTGTCGTCGACCAGCGTCACCAGGGCGATCGGTGTTTCATACAGGTCAGCCGCCAGGCGCACGAGCTGGTCCACGCGCTCATCCCCGCCGCTGTCGACAAGGCCGAGGCCACTCAGCTCGGCGAGACGCGCGGTTTCATCGCCATGGGGCACGTCATGCCGGGTATCGGCTGCCATCGATGCTCACCTTCATGGAATCGGGATCAATTGCCGATCGGCGAATATGGAAGGCCCATTCGCTGACGTCGGCTACGACGGCTGCCGTCGTAGCCATGAACATACGCGAAACGACTCGATGATTCAGCCGGCAGAGCGCCAGCAGCTGCGACCCGCCGCCTTGGCGACATACATGGCCTCGTCGGCGGCGGCCATCAGGCTGTCGCGATCGTCACCATCGCGCGGGTAGAGCGCAAGGCCGACGCTGCTGGTCACGGTCAGGTCACCAGTGGTCGGGATCTTCGTCGCGGTGACCAGACGTGCGGCAAGGTGCTCGGCGTCGACCGCTTCGGCGACATGCGCGAGCACCGCAAACTCATCGCCGCCGATGCGCGCGAGCAGATCGTCGCCACGGAGCGTGGCCGTCACCTGCCGGGCCACGGTGCGCAGAATGTCGTCACCGGCCTC
>CAZJGZ010000122.1:0-7418 GCA_964545695.1 uncultured Ectothiorhodospiraceae bacterium
AAGGAGGGCAAGTTCCTCACCAGCCGGCAGTTGCGCGAGCGCCTCGACCGCGAACTCAAGTCGAACGTCGCCCTGCGGGTGGAGCAGACCGATGATGCGGACCGCTTCAACGTCTCGGGCCGCGGCCTGCTGCATCTGTCGGTGCTGCTCGAGAACATGCGCCGCGAAGGCTACGAGATGGCCGTGTCGCGGCCCTCGGTGATCGTGCGCGAGATCGACGGCGAGAAGCGCGAGCCGTGGGAACAGCTCATCGCCGACGTCGAGGACCAGCACCAGGGGGCGGTGATCGATGCCCTCAACCAGCGCCGCGGCGATCTGCGCGACGTGCAGCCCGACGGCCGCGGCCGCGTGCGGCTGGAATACATCATCCCGGCACGCGGGCTGATCGGCTTCCGCAGCGAGTTCCTGACCCTGACCTCGGGCTCGGGCATCCTCACGCACGTGTTCGACCACTACGGCCCGCCCGGACCCGGCGGCATCGGCCAGCGGCGCAACGGCGTGCTGATCTCGCAGGTCGACGGCAAGGCGGTCGCCTATGCCCTGTTCAACCTGCAGGATCGCGGCAAGATGATGGTCAGCCACAATGACCCGATCTACGAGGGCATGATCATCGGCATCCACTCGCGCGACAACGACCTGACCGTCAATCCGATGAAGGGCAAGCAGCTCACCAACGTGCGCGCCTCGGGCAGCGACGATGCCGTGATCCTGACGCCACCGGTGCGCCTGGAGCTGGAGCAGGCGCTGGAATTCATCAATGATGACGAGCTGGTCGAGATCACGCCGAAGGCCCTGCGCCTGCGCAAGCGCCATCTGAAGGAACACGAACGCAAGCGTGCGAGTCGACAGACTGCCTGACCCGGGGAGATCGAACATGACGCTGATGTCCCGTGCCCTGTTCGCCTGCTGTCTGCTGCTGCTGATGGCGCCGGCCGCCCATGCCCTGGATGTGCGCCATGCGCGCACGCCCGAGCCACCGCCGTCCGCGCCCGTGCTCGCCGGTTACATGCAGGTCGAGAACGACCGCGAGCAGGATGTGGAGATCACCGGCGCGCGCAGCCCGGTGTTCGCCTATGTGGAACTGCACGATACGGAAGTGGAGGGTGGCTCGGCGCGGATGTTCGAGCTGGAAAGCCTCACTGTGCCGGCGGGCGGTGACGTCCGTTTCGAGCCGCGGGGCAAGCACCTGATGCTGTACACGCCCGAGAACGACTTCACTCCGGGTGACGAGTTTGTGGTGACGCTGGAAACCTCCGTGGGCGACATCGAAGTCACCTTCTCGGTCGTGCCGCGTGACACGATCGAGGATACCCACGACCATTAGTCGCGGGGCGCAATGCGCGCCGCGTAACGGGGCCGCCGTGTGAACGATACGATCCACTATGGCGAAGTCTGGCGCCGGGCCCTGGCCGGCGTAATCGATGCCGCGATCATCGGCGTGGCCGTCGGCGCCGCCGCACTGCTCATCCCGAGCGACGCGGAGGGGGCGGCGGCGACCCTGATCGTGCTGGCCTCGGGGCTGATCATGTTCTACCGCATGGTGCTGGAAGGCTCGAGCTGGCAGGCGACCATCGGCAAGAAACTGATGGATCTCAAGGTGATCAACCCGGAGGGTGCGCAGCTGGCCTTCGCCGCCACCGCCGTGCGCGCCTGGCCCTTCTGGCTGCCGGGCGCGATGCTCGGGGTCACCGGCGAGCTGCTGCCGGTGCTGCTGGTGGTGTCGCTGGCCGCGATCGTGGTCATCCCCCTTACGGCCCGGCGTCAGGGGTTGCATGACTTCACCGCGCGCAGCATCGTCGTACGCCGCTATATCGAGATTGATCCGGAACCGGGCGACGGCGCGGGCGCGTAGCGACAGCGCTCATACGGGTCCGTTGGCTCGCAAGCCCGGCTCATGAAGGAGCGCACACGATGAGCGAACTCGCCTGTGAGCGCCTGTACGGTGCCGAGCTGGAGCGGCGCCTGTGGGACATCGCCCGCCTGCGCATGACCGTGTTCCGCGACTGGCCGTATCTCTACGACGGTGACGAGGAATACGAACGCCGCTACCTGCAAATCTATGTCGACTCGCCGCGCTCGTTCTGCCTCGCCATACGCGACGGAGACGAGGTCGTCGGCGTGACCACGGCCATGCCCATGGCCGACGAGGATGCGCTGATCCAGCAGCCCTTCCAGGACGCGGGCTTCGACGTCGAGCGCGTGTTCTACTTCGCGGAATCCGTGCTGCTGCCGCCCTACCGGGGCCGTGGTCTGTACCGCCAGTTCTTCCGCGAACGCGAGGACCACGCCCGCTCGTTCGGCGCGTACGACTGGGCAACCTTCTGCGCCGTACAGCGGCCCGATGACCATCCCCGCAAACCGCAGGACCATCAGCCGCTGGACCCCGTCTGGCGGCATTTCGGCTTCGCGCCGCGGTCGGCGCTGCAGACGACCTTCCCCTGGCGCGACGTCGGTGACACCGAGGAAACCAGCAAGCCATTGCAGTTCTGGCTCAAGGCGCTGGACTGAGCGGTAATGGCGAACTGGTTCCGCGGCATCGACAACGTGCGTGCGCCCGGCGGCGGCCGTATCGGTCTGGTGCGCTGTCCGGGCACCCGCCCGCCGACCATCGATGCCGCCGGACACGAAACGAGTCTGGAACGCGATCTGGCGGAGCTGGTCGACTGGGGTGCGGTGGCGCTGGTGACGCTGGTCGAGGCCCGCGAGATGGAGCTGCTCGGGGTGCCGAATCTCGGGCCCGGCGTGCGCGAACACGGCCTGGAATGGTTCCACCTGCCGACACCGGACGGCCTTGCGCCGGCGGCGAGCTTCGAACCGGGCTGGCAGGCGGTCGCGCCGCGTCTGCACGCCATGCTCGATGCCGATCAGCGCCTGATCGTGCACTGCCGGGCCGGTCTCGGGCGCAGCGGCTGCATCGCTGCCCGACTGCTGATCGAAAGGGGTCATGAACCGGACGACGCGATCCGTGCCGTGCGTCGAGCCCGCCACTTCGCCATCGAGACCGATGAGCAGTCGAGCTGGGTACAGGCATTGCCGCAAGGGCGGCCACGGAGTGAATGAGATGATGGAGCCAAAAAGGTTGACGCAAGTCCGGGCCGTGCACGCGGGCGCATGCCCGGTGCAATTGAAATGGTCCACCCGCCCAGTCATGCTCGCGGCATGAGCGAATACTTCACCCATCCGAACCGACGAGGTTCCTTTCCACCCGTCGTCCAGTCACTGCTGATCGGCAACTGCGTGATCTTCCTGTTGCAGGCCTTCGGCGGCGGCGACCAGTTGATGCTCAATTTCGCCCTCTGGCCGATCGGCACGCCACCGACGGCGCCCGACTTCCAGATCTGGCAGCTGGTTACGTATTCCTTTCTGCACGGCGGCCTGCTCCACCTGTTCTTCAACATGTTCGTGCTGTGGATGTTCGGCACCCAGATGGAATACACGTGGGGCTCGCGGCGGTTCCTGTTCTTCTATCTGTTCTGCGTGGTCGGCGCGGGGCTGGCACAGCTGGTGGTGGTATCGGGCGCGATGGGGCCGATCTACCCCACCGTCGGGGCCTCCGGCGGGGTGTTCGGCATTCTGCTCGCCTTCGGCATGCGCTTCCCGAACCAGTACATCCTGCTGCTGATTCCGCCGATTCCGATGAAGGCGAAGTACTTCGTGCTGATCATCGGCCTGGTCACGCTCTATTTCGGGATGACCGGGACGCAGGGCGGCATCGCGCACTTCGCCCATCTCGGCGGCATGCTCGCGGGCCTGATCCTGATCCTCTACTGGCGCGGCAAGCTGCCGTTCAAGCCGCGCAACCGGATGCGCTGACATGCACGACCCACTCGCTGTATTGCCGCAGGATCTGTTCGCTGGCCGCGTCGTGTTCGTCACCGGCGGCAGCAGCGGCATCAATCTCGGCATTGCCCGCGGCTTCGCCCGGCTCGGCGCGAGTCTGGCCATCTGCGGCCGCGATGCCGAACGCCTCGCCAGCGCGCAGGCGGAACTGGCCGAACTGACGGCGCATGTGCACACAGCGGTCGCGGACGTGCGTGATCCGGAAGCCGTCGCCAGCGCCATCGACGGCACGGTTGCCGCGCTCGGGCGGCTTGATGTGCTCGTCTGCGGTGCCGCGGGGAATTTCCCGGCGCCGGCGGAGGCATTGTCCGCCAATGGTTTCCGCAGCGTGGTCGACATCGACCTCAACGGCACCTTCCATGCGTGCAAGAGCGCGCTGCCCGCGCTGCGCGAGAGCCAGGGCAGCATCATCGCCGTCTCGGCCCATCAGGCACAGGTGCCCTACGCCGGACAGGCCCACGTCTGCGCCGCCAAGGCCGGCGTCGACCAGCTCATCCGCACGCTGGCGCTGGAGTGGGGGCAGTACGGCATCCGTGCGAATGCCGTCGCACCCGGCCCGGTAAACGGCACCGAGGGCGTGCGCCGCCTCCTGCCCGGCGACACCGCAAAGAAGGCAGCCCGCATCGTCCCCCTCGGCCGCCTGGCCGATCGCGAAGACATCGCCGCCGCCTGCGCCTTCCTCGCCTCACCGCTCGCCAGCTTCATCAACGGCGTCATCCTCGACGTCGACGGCGGCGGCGGCCTGGCCGGTTCGGGAGCGTGGAATGCGCTGGTCGCCGAATCCTTCAAGGGAGGCGGGCCTTCCTGACGCCACTTCATTGTTGGACGCACCGCACTTGCCTCTCGCGACGACGCGAAGCCCGCGAAGAGGAAGAATTATTTCCTGGCGTTCTTGGCGGCTTGGCGTGATTCAAGGTTCGGCGCGGTATCGATGACGCGCCGATCCAGAATCTCGCGGAGACGCAGAGCTCGCAGAGAGGAAATATCATCCGCGAGCTCTGCGTCTTTGCGAGAGATCGTGAATGGTTTTGATACATCCCACGCACACAATATTTCACGCCAGGCACGCGAAGACGCCAAGGGAAAAATGATTTTCCTTCGCGAGCTTCGCGTCTTCGCGAGAGGTCAGTACGACATGTAATCCATGGCGTACCGCCCCACCGGATTACCGTACTCAACCCCGCCCGTGCGGTGCGTCCAGGTTGAGGTCCGGGCCCTTCGGGACGACGCGGGTGGGGTTCACCATGTCGTGGCTGTAGTAGTAGTGCTGCTTGATGTGTTCGAAGTTCACTGTCTCGCGGATACCCGGCCACTGGTAGAGCTCGCGCAGGTAGCCGGCCATGTTCGGGAAGTCGGCGATGCGATTGCGGTTGCACTTGAAGTGACCGACGTACACGGCATCGAAACGAATCAGCGTCGTGAACAGGCGCCAGTCCGCCTCGGTAAGGCGATCGCCGAGCAGATAGCGGTTGCGTGACAATCGATCCTCGACACGATCGAGTGCCGCGAACAGATTGTCGAACGCCTCCTCGTAGGCTTCCTGGGTGGTGGCGAAGCCGGACTTGTACACGCCGTTGTTGATGTTGTGATAGACATCCTCGTTGATGGCGTCGATCTCGCCACGCAGATCCTCGGGATAGTAATCATCCTCGTGCTCGGCCACGCCGGTGAAGCCGTGGTTGAACATGCGGATGATGTCCGCCGATTCATTGGAGACGATGGTCTCGCGCTGCTTGTCCCACAGCACCGGCACGGTGACGCGGCCGGTATAGGTCGGGTCGACCTTCGTGTAGAGCTGGTGGTGATAACGGCTGCCGTTGATGCGATCGCCCGTGCCGGCGAAGCGATGGAGATCGTCGCTGGTATCCGTGGCATATTCCCAGCCGTTTTCCAGCATGTGCGGATGCACGACCGAGACATCGATCGCGTGTTCCAGCCCCTTGAGGCGCCGGAATACCAGCGCGCGATGCGCCCACGGGCAGGCATGCGAGACGTACAGGTGATAGCGCCCGGCCTCGGCGGCAAAGCCGCCCTCGCCGCTGGGGCCGGGTGAGCCATCGGGTGTCACCCAGTTGCGGAACTGGGACTCGGAGCGCACAAAGCGCCCGCCGTGCTTGCTGGTGTCATACCACTGGTCGTGCCAGACACCGTCGACCAATAAACCCATGATGTTTCTCCTTTTCCTGCAGGGCCGGCGTCACTGCGCCGGCGCGTTCGTGTGCATGTTCAGGCAGCTTGCCGGGTCAGCTCGTGGATTTCTGTGCGCGCCTGCGCCAAACCCTGCTCGCGTGCCTCATCCCCCATCGCCAACCCCTCGGCATGGCTGATGGTGACGTCGGTGATGCCGAGGAAACCCAGGAACTGACGAACGTAGGGCGTCTGCGTGTCCTGGTCGGCAGAATACATGCCGCCGCGCGCGGCGAAGACGTAGGCACGCTTGCCGGTCAGCAGGCCCTCGGGACCGTCCGCCGTGTAACGGAAGGTGATGCCGGCACGGGCGACGTGATCGAACCACGCCTTGAGCGCGGACGGCACCTGGAAGTTGTACATCGGCACGCCGAGGACGAGCGTGTCCGCCGCCTGCAATTCGGCCACCAGGTCATCGGACAACTGCGCCAGCTTCTGCTGGTGTGGACTGCGCTCGTCCGGCGCCGTGAGAAACGCACTGAAGGTGTCGGCATCGAGGTGCGGCGGCGGTTCACCGCCCAGGTCGCGTCGGGTGACGGTGATCGTCGGATCGGCGCTGCGCTGGCGGGCCACGAACTCCGCGGCAAGGGTGCTGGAGGTACCGTCGGCGCCAAAGATGCTGCTGTCGATGTGCAGGATGTGACTCATATCCGTTTCTCCATGACGTTGCTGATAGGGTCATGATGCATCGACAGTAATGAACAGTGGGCGCATAATCTTGGCGATATCCATCGACTTTATCGATCAATGGGCACGCTCTCCCAACCCTCGCTCGATCAATGGCGGGTGCTGCAGGCGGTCGTCGACCACGGCAGCTTCGCCGCCGCTGCCGAGCACCTCCATCGCAGCCAGTCGGCCGTCAGCCATGCGGTGCACCAGCTGCAGGAACGTCTGCCGGTGGCGATCCTGGTCCAGCGCGGACGACGCACGGTACTGACCGACGCCGGCGAGGCGCTGTTGCGGCGCTCGCGCGCGCTCACCGACGAGGCCGGTGCACTGGACGCGCTGGCGCACAATCTCGCCGCCGGCTGGGCCGCGGAGATCGCGCTGGCGGCCGATGCCATCTCGCCCCCCGAGCTGGTGATGCGGGCGCTGACGGCATTCGGCGAGCGCAGCCCGTGGACCCGGATCGATCTGCATGAAACGGTGTTGTCGGGCACGCGGGCGGCCATCGTCGAGCGCCGGGTGGATCTGGCGCTGACGACCCAGGTGCCGCCCGGTTTTGCCTTCGAGGCGCTGGCGGAGGTCGAGTTCGTCGCCGTCGCCAGCCCCGACCACGTACTGCATCAGCTCGGACGGACGCTGGCCTTCAGTGATCTGAAAAGCCACCGCCAGCTGGTCGTGCGCGATACCGGCCCGCAGGCCCTGGATGCGGGCTGGCTGGGCGCGGA
>CAZJGZ010000123.1:0-7385 GCA_964545695.1 uncultured Ectothiorhodospiraceae bacterium
ATGAGGCCCACCATGCGCAGGGTCTCGTCCGCGATCGGCGGCGTACCCGGCGACAGGCCCGCGATCTCGCGGGTCTCCCAGGACGGCTCGTGGATGTCGTGATGACACGAGCCGCAGTGAAAGAATTCGAGTTCGGGGAACGGCCCGCCGTTGCCATGGATCCGCTCGCCCATGGCGCCGAGTTCTGCACGCGCCGCCACGCCCTGCCCGATCAACCATTCATCGAGCGGCGACGCCACGTCCTTGCGCTCGCGGTATGCCTCGCTGTACTCGTAGTGAGGCGGTTGCAGGCGGCGGAAGGTCTCCACCTCGAACAGCAGCGGCGGGTGACCCGCCGCCATCAGGTCGTGGGTCATCGGCGCCTGCGGATGGCTGTAGTGGCACGACATGCACAGCTCGGCGCGCGCCTCGGGATCCGCAGTCGGATACATACCGCGTTCGATATGCGCCTCGTGGCTCAGCTCGCCGCTGACATGTTCCTCCAGCCAGTCACCCGAACCGCCGTGGCAGGTTTCGCAGCCGACCCCGTCGCTCACCTGGAAGCGCTCGCCCTGATACGCCTCGGGCACCTTGCCACTGTGGCAGGCCAGACAGGTATCGGCTTCGTGGGCCGCCCCCAGCCCCATGCGCTCCGCCATCCGCTGCGAGTCCTCGCTCCACAGCGTTTCCCAGGCGCGCGAATGGGGATCACGACGATGCCATGTCAGATAGGCGTTGTGCAGGATGCGGCTGTCCTGAAAGGGCTCGGTGGCGCCGTGGCAGGTCGAGCTGGCACAGGTCTTCACGCCTTCATGGATGCGCTCATCGAACTGCGGCAGCAGCGGCAGCTCGGATGCCAGCACCCCCATGGGCGTAGTCAGCAGCAGCAACAGGAGGGCCGTCCGCCAGTCTACCCGCCTCGCGGCCCGCATATTACGGTCACGGAATCGGTTCGCTGTTGCCTTGCCCGCCGCGCCCAGTCTGCTACTCTCTTGTCCGGAGTAGGTATCGCAGATGGTCATTCGTGGTTTTGCTCCCCCGTGACGCCGGCCCGCATGCGCGGATTCGGCGTTCTCAAACCGGAGGGTAGCGGTTGCGGCGCGAGGGGACAATTCCGGCGACGGCTGGTCGCCCGTGCTGACAGCCATCAAGCGCGCCGGCGGCAGTTCATGGTGCCGGGGAGAAATGCCGGTCACGGAATGCGATCGGCAGCATCGACCACAGGGAGGCAGAGAAACGCGTCCGCAGAATGCGGCACGCAGGGGCGCCGGCCAGTCCGGTGCCAGGGGGGAGTCGGCACCGATTCGGCGCCGGTTTCGATAACGACAAGACACAGCAGGCGCAGATCCAGACGAACCGGGCGGTGCGGTCGAAGCCCGATTCTCTCGCTGCGGCTGGCAGGGGGAACAGCATGGGGGTACCCGACGTTGCCATCGTCGGTTCCGGGCCTGCGGGCCTGAGTGCAGCGTGCCACGCCGCCCGTGCAGGCGTCTCGCACGTCCTGCTCGAATCTTCGCCGCATATCGCCAATACCATCCAGCGCTACCAGAAGGGCAAGCATGTCATGGCCGAGCCCATGATCCTGCCCCTGCGCGCGGACGTGGAATTCGCCGCCGGCACGCGCGAAAACATCCTTGCCACCTGGCAGGACAACGCCGAAAAGACCGGCGCCAACATCCGCTACAACGCGGAAGTGAAGGCCATCGACGGCGAGCACGGACACTTCCGCCTGACCCTCGCCGACGGTGACGTCATTGAAGCCGCAACCGTCGTGCTCGCCATCGGCGTGCAGGGCAATCTGCGCACGCTCGGTGTCCCCGGCGAGGATCTGCCGTGTGTGCAATACCAGCTCGACGATCCGGATGCCTACCGGGACGAAACCATCGTTGTGGTGGGCGGCGGCGACGCCGGTATCGAGAATGCGCTTGCGCTGGCCACGCACAACCGCATCGTGATGATCAATCGCAACGACGACTTCAGTCGGGCGAAGGATGCGAATGGTCGCGCCATCACCCAGGCCATCGACAATCCGCGCGCTGCCGTTGACGGCTTCTACAAGGCCTCGATCGCGCAGGTGGAACCGCTCGACGCGGAGGCCGCCGGCACGGAGGGATTCCGCGCACGGGTCACGATCCAGATGCCTGACGAAGAGGCAACGGTCGATTGCCACCGGGTCATTGCCCGCCTGGGCGCGATTCCCCCGCGGCGCTTCGTCGAGGCGTGCGGGGTGGAGTTCTCCAGCAACGACCCGGGTGCCATGCCGGCGGTCGACTCCACCTACCAGTCGAACGTGCCGGGGCTCTACATCATCGGCGCGCTCGCCGGCTACCCGCTGATCAAGCAGGGTCTGAACCAGGGTTTCGAGGTCATTGAGCGCATTCGCGGCGAGCCGGTCGAGCCCGCCGACACGCCGCTGTTGCGCGAGCGCTTCGCCAATGTGCCCGGCGGCGACGACATCGACGCCATGCTCGACCGCATCCGCGGACAGATCCCGTTGCTGGCACCACTGACAACCCTGCAGCTGCGGGAATTCCTGCTCGACAGCACGATCCATGTGCCCGAACCCGGCACCACCCTGTTCGCCTACGGCGACTACAGCAACTCGATCCACGCCGTGCTCCAGGGCGAGGTCTGGATCCAGCCCGGCAGTGACGAGGCGGAATCACCGCCGCCCCCGATCCGCCTGCCCGAGGGCCAGTTCTGCGGCGAGCTCAGCCTGATCTCCGGGCGCCGCCGGGCCGCCACGGTCAAGGCCGGCGCGGACTGCATCGTCATCGAAAGCCCGCGCCGCTCGGTGCTCACGCTGATGCGCTCGATACCCGCGGTACAGCGGGTCATCGATGAAACCTTCCTGGTGCGGGCGATCCAGGCGCGCATCGCGCCGGGGTGCAGCGCCGACGATCTGGCGGAGCTGGTCGAGTCCGCGCAGATCGAGCGTTTCGCCGCCGGCGAGGCCCTGTTCGAGGAAGGCGAACGCGGTGATTGTCTGCAGCTTGTCCGCAGCGGTTCGGTCACCGTATCGCGCCGGCTCGCCGGGCGCGACGTCGTGCTCGCCTATCTTCCCGCCGGCGAGTACGTCGGCGAGATGGCCCTGATGAGCGATGCCCCCCGCAGTGCAACGGTGCGTGCCGCCACGGCGACGGAAACCATCCGCCTCGAGGGGGACGCCTTCAAGCGCCTGATGGCGCAACACCCGGATGTCCGCGACCGTGTAAGCAGCGTTTATCGCGAACGCGTCGAGGCGGAGATGAGCACCTCGCCCACCGTGGAGACCGGCAACATCCTGTCGTTCCTGATCTCCCAGGGCGTCGGCGAGGCGACCGACGTCCTGCTCATCGACGAGTCCCTCTGCATTCGCTGCGACTACTGCGAAAGGGCCTGCGCCGACACCCATGGCGGCGTTTCGCGTCTGAACCGGGAGGCCGGACCGACGTTCGCCAGCGTGCATGTGCCGACCTCGTGCCGGCATTGCGAGCACCCGCACTGCATGAAGGATTGCCCGCCCAACGCCATCCATCGCAATCCGAATGGCGAGGTCTACATCGACGGCACCTGCATCGGCTGCGGCAACTGCGAACGCAACTGCCCCTATGGCGTCATCCAGATGGGCATCGAGAGCGACCGCCCCCCGGGCATTCTCGCCTGGTTCCTCGGCCTGGGGGACGAGCCCGGCACCGACGTCAAGATCGCCAAGAGCGAGCGCGACCACCCGAAGGCGGTCAAGTGCGACATGTGCCAGAACCTCGACGGCGGCCCCGCCTGTGTCCGCGCCTGCCCGACCGGGGCCGCGATGCGCGTGAGCCCGGAGGAATTCCTCGGCCTCGCGGGAGCGGAGCGATGAGCCGGCGGGGGTCGGGCGTGCTGCGCCAGTCGTTTCTGACGCACGCCAATTTCCTCCATCTCAAGCTGGCCCTGGGGCTGAGCCTGGCCGCCGTGGCCGCCTACATCGTCCATGATCCGATCGGCCGCCCCGGCGGGGGCACCTGGCTCGGTTACACCCTTGGCGGCATCGGCGCCGCCATCATCCTGCTGCTGCTCTGGTACGGCATACGCAAGCGTCGCTTCCATTCCAGCACCGGCACCGTGCGCGGCTGGCTATCGGCGCATGTCTATCTGGGCCTCGCCCTCATTGTCGTCGCCACGCTCCACAGCGGCTTCCAGTTCGGCTGGAACATCCACACCCTGGCCTGGGCGCTGATGCTCGGCGTCATTCTCAGCGGCCTCTACGGCATCTATGCCTACCGCCGCTACCCCGCCCTGATGACCAGTGATCGCGAGGCCGCCGGTCGCGAGATGCAGCTGCAGGAACTCGCCGACCTCGACGACCAGGCCATCACCCTGGCGGCCGACATCGACGACCGCACGCATCAGGTCGTCGTGCGCTCGATCCAGAGCGATCCGGTGGGCGGTGGAATGTGGACGCAGTTGCGCGGCGGACCGCCGCAACGCAAGCGCAGTGCACGCCGGCAGGCACAGGAGGCGCTCACCAGCATGAGCGAAACGGTGGTGGCCGATCTGGAAGAACTGCGCAAGCGCGAGGCCGCACGCACCGTCGATACCGAGTCGACCATGAAATTCTTCGCCGGCAATCTCGCCGATTCGGGCTCCGATCAGACCAGCCGCCAGCTGCGTGAGCTGATGGACATCATGACGCGGCGGCGCAATCTCGCGCGCGAGCTCAACCGTGACATCCAGCAGCGTGCCCTGCTGCAGATCTGGCTCTATTTCCACGTCCCCCTGTCGATCGCACTGCTGGCTGCCCTGACGGCACATGTCGTCGCGGTCTTTGCGTACTGGTGATGACCATGCACTGTCTCATCCGGACCATCTCCCAGCGCACCGCGACCGGTGTCACCTACAGTGACAAGCGGATTGACACGGACGAACTGCATATCGGCCGCGGCACGGACCAGCACGTGCAACTGGGCGATCTGCGAGTGGCGCTGGCACATGCCGTCATCCGGCCGATCCGCGGCCAGCGCATCGCCATCCACGCGCTGGCCGCCAGTGGTCTGTGGGTCAACGATCGGCTCTGTCAGACGGCAACCCTGGAACCCGGGGACCGAATCCGCATCGGCCGCACGGCACTGCGGGTCGAGCAACCGGCGGCCGACTCCAGCCTGACGCTGGTCGTCGAGGGCGAAATCGAGGCCGACGGCACTCGGGAACGCCCCCCGGTCTCCCTGCAGCAGACCCGCCTGCGCAAGGCCCCGTGGTCCTGGCTGCTGTTCTTCACCATTCTCGGTTTCGGTCTGGCCATCCCACTGTTCCAGATCCATACCGCACCGGAACCGCCGCAGGCCACCATCACTGCCGGCCCGGTCGACGACGGCCGCGGCGATCTGCGCATCTATGGCGCCGATCTGCTCTGGGACAGCGGCGCCCTCAGTGGCCCACACAAGAACATGGGCGAGGCCTGCGGGGTGTGCCACCAGAAACCGTTCGAACGGGTGCCCGACAGCAGCTGCACGGGCTGCCACGTCGACCAGGCCGATCATGTCGAGGATCACGCACTGATTCACGAGGCCGGGCTCGACGAGATTCGCTGCGCCAGTTGTCACCGCGAGCACGACGGCGACGAGCACCTCATCGCCAGCGACGCCCGGCAGTGCACCGACTGTCACATGAATCCGGACAGCTACATGCCCTCGTCCGGGCTCGAACGAGTCGGTGAATTCGATCGTCATCACCCCGGCTTCCGCGTGCAGGTCACACGCCTGACCGATCACGGCGAACATGTACAGCAGCGCGAGCGCCTTGCGGATCAGCCGGAAGAAGAGTCCGGCCTGCTCTTCCCGCATGATGTCCACATGGACCCGGACGGCATGCAGACGCCGTCGGGTCGTCAGACCCTCGCCTGCGCCGACTGCCACACACCGGAGCCCGGTGGCGCAGGCATGAAGCCGGTGACGATGGAACAGCACTGTGCGGACTGCCACCGCCTCGACTTCGAGCCGGCCGACCCCGAACGGACCGTTCCCCACGGCGATGCCGATGCGGTCATGACGCACCTGTTCGAGTACTACGCCACCCGTGCGCTGACCGGCGGTTTCAGTCCGGATACCGACGGCGAACCAGCGCCCGATATCGTGCGCCAGAGCCGGCGGCCGGATCGGGTTCTGTCGCCACCGGAACAGGCAAGCGCACTCAGCTGGGCACAGGCGCACGCCCAGCGCGTCGGCGCCGAACTGTTCGAGTACCGGAGCTGCACGACCTGCCATGAAGTCGAGCGCAGCGACGCCAGCCCCGCCGGCTGGCACGTGATGCCGGTGCACGTCACCGACCGCTGGTTCGTCGCCGCCGATTTCACCCACGCCCGCCACGACGGCATGGCCTGCGCCGACTGCCACGCCGCCGAGGACTCCGCGGATGCGGGTGACGTCCTCATCCCCGATATCGACAATTGCCTGCAGTGCCATGGCGGCAGTCAGGCGCAAGACCGCGTGCCATCAACCTGCATCGACTGCCACGGCTTCCATGAAGCGCGCCTGCCCGGGATCAATGACATCGGGCTCGACGCCGCCATCGATGCGTCATTGCATGCGCTGGGAGACCTGCATGAATAGAGTTCCCGGCTACCTGCTGGTAGGCCTTGCCCTCTTGCTGACCACCTGCATCGGCAGCGGCGATCGCAAGAGCGACAAGGGTACGGGCGTCAATCCGGACGGTGGTTGCGACGGCAACTGTCAGGACACAGCCACGCGCCTTCAGGTCGATGATGTCGAGCGCATCATCGCCCAGGCCGTGGGCGAGGCCGAGGCGCGCAATGCACCCGCCACCATCGCGGTGGTCGACCGCGTCGGCAACGTCCTCGGTCTGTTTCGCATGAACGGCGCGGACGAGTTCGTCACCATTGAGTCGGAGCGTGACATCACCGGTGGCCTGGAAAACATCGAGTTCATTCCCGACACCCTGGCAGCCATCGCCAAGGCCATGACCGGCGCCTATCTGTCATCGGAGGGCAATGCCTTCACTACCCGGTCGGCCTCGCAGATCATCCAGGAGCACTTCAACCCGGGCGAGTTCGACCAGCCCGGCGGCCCGCTGTTCGGCGTCCAGTTCAGCCAGCTCGCCTGCTCCGATCTCAGTCAGCGCTTTGACGACGGGTTCGGGCCCGGACCATTCCGCTCCCCACTCGGCCTCGCCGGCGATCCGGGCGGCATGCCCCTCTATATCAACGGCACCGTGGTCGGCGGCATCGGTGTGATGGCCGACGGCGTCTACGGCCTCGACGAAAAGGGCCTGAAACCGGATGACTTCTCCATCCGTGACGAGGTCGACGAACTGATCGCCACCGCCGGCTCATTTGGCTACGCGGCCCCGCGCGACCGGCGCTCCGATCGCATCACGGTGGACGGCAAGGTGCTGCTGTTCGCCGAGGTCGATTTCGACGACCTGCGGAGCAA
>CAZJGZ010000124.1:0-7246 GCA_964545695.1 uncultured Ectothiorhodospiraceae bacterium
CATCGACCCCCACAGCACTGATCAGTCGACGAATTGCATCCATTCCCTCGGAGGGCCGTGCACCACTGTCTTCGGTCGAGACCCTCAGGGGACGGTCGAGCAGCCCCGGGCCGATGGTCCGGGTATTGCCGTCATTGAGTGTGACTTCATAGCCTTCATTGATGCGTTGCACGGCGAGCCGCGCACCACGATCCATATCCCGCCCCTGGACCGCGTTGGTGCCGGTCATGGGGGCCAGCAGGCCGAAGCCGATTGGATGATCGTCGGCTTTGACGCTGCCGAGGCCGAACACGCTCAGAATTACAGCCGTCGCGCATACAATGGTCGCCTTGCCAGGATTCCCGTGATTCATGGTTTGATACCTCCACGATCTTCTCTCTTCATGCGGACCGCCGGTTGGCGCCGCTCATGAGGTCCTTCTTGCAACGGATCCATGTTGTCGAATCGCATCATTGCTCCGCTGCCTGCCGGGACCGCCCTTCGGCCCGGGTGCCAAGAAACGTTTCGCGGATCCGGGGATCCACGAGCAAGTCGGCCGCCGGTCCGTCAAGGCTGTTCCGGCCGTCGACCAGCGCATAGCCACGATGCGAGATTTCCAGAGCGGCCTGCGCTTCCTGTTCAACGATGGCAATCGCCTTGCCGGCCTGGTTGACCGCAGTGACCGTCTCGAAGACCTCCTGGGACAGCTTCGGCGAGAGCGCCGCCGACGGCTCATCCAGCAGAAGGATGGCGGGATCGGTCATCAATACCCGCGCCATCGCGAGCATCTGCCGCTCACCGCCACTCATGGTGTCCGCACGCTGCCGCCGGCGTTCGGCGATGCGAGGAAACTGTTCGTACTGCGTAGCCATCCGTCGGCGACATTCCGCCCGGTCGAGGATGTAGCCCCCCATCTTCAGGTTTTCCTCAACGGTCAGGGAGCCGAATACATTCGCCAGCTGCGGCACGTAACCCACACCATGGCGCACGCGTTGATCCGGGCGCAGTGCGGACACATCGCGCCCCGCAAGTTCGACCCGCCCCCCGGAAAGCGGGAGGTAGCCCATGACCGCTTTCAGCAGCGTGGACTTGCCGGCACCGTTGGGGCCGATAATGGTGACGATCTCCCGCTCATCGACGTGCAGCCGCACGTCGGTGAGGATCTGGACATCGCCGTAGCCGGCGGAAATCGAATCCACGTTGAGTACGGGTCCGGCTGGTGATGTAGTCATTCCTCGTCTCCCGCAGCGACCGCCTGGCTGCCCAGATACGCGTTGAGCACATCGTCGCGTTGCAGTGTTTCCTCGGTCGGTCCGGTGGCAAGCACCTCGCCGGCGTCAAGCACGCAGATGCTGTCGCAGAGTTCCCGGATGACGCCCATGTTGTGCTCGATCACCAGGAAGTTCTGACCTTCTTCACTCAGGCCGCGAACGGTGTCGACGATGTCATTGATCAGATTCGGGTGGACGCCGGCCACGGGCTCATCGAGCAGGACCAGTCGCGGCTTCAGCATCAACGCCTGGCCCAGCATGAGAAGTTTCTTCTGACCACCGGAAAGATCAGCGGCATAGGTGTCGATCTGGTGATCCAGCTTGACCCGGGCGAGAATCTCGCGTGCGCGCTCGATGTTCGTCATCTCCGCATGCCGGACGGCCGCGGGTCGGAACAAGCCACCGAGGATCCCCTCTCCGACTTGTCCGGCCGGTGCCAGCAGCATGTTTTCCATCACGGTAAGCCGGCCCGGATTCAGCGTGGACTGGAAGGTACGTACCAAACCACGGCGGGCAATTCGCTCTGGTCGCAATTGCGTGATGTCTTCACCGTCGAAGATCACGCTGCCGCTGTCGGGATTGATGAAACTGGTGATGATATTGAACAGCGTGGTCTTGCCCGATCCGTTGGGCCCCACCAGGCCGAATATCTGGCCGGCAGTGACACGCAGCGACACACCGTTGACCGCAACCATGCCGCCGAAACGCTTGTGAATGTCACGCAGCTCGAGGAGGGCTTCATCGGTCATGGCGACGTCTCCTTTCGGGCAGCAAGCCTCGCGGCATGTAGATCAGAATCGCGATCACCAGAGCTCCGATCACGATCATGCGCAGCGATGCCAGCGTGCTGGATTCGATCGGCACAAAGTCGCCGAGGAAACGGGTCGAGTTGTAGATGGCCAGGATCACCACGGTCCCGACCAGGGCCCCCAGATGATTACCGGCGCCACCGACGATCACCATCACCCAGATCAGGAAGGTCTCGATCGGCAGGAAATAATCCGGGCCGACGAAAGCATTGAAATGGGCAAAGAGCGCACCCGCGAGACCGGCGATGACACCGCCGACAGCCATTGCCCGGATGCGCAACCAGCCCACGTCCTTGCCCAGCGCCAGCGGCACCTCATCGCCCTCACGGATCGCGCGCAGCGCCCTGCCGTAGGGCATTTCCGTGAGTCGCCGAACCAGCAGATACACCACCACGAGACAGACAATGACAAGGGCCAGGTAGAAATACCCGTAGGTGTCGGACGTGAAGTATTCGCGCAAGGGCCGCGGGATGCCGCCGATGCCGAACGATGCGCCCATGTAGGGACTCCCCAGGGTCTGATTGAGGAAGATCAGCCGCACGACCTCGGCAGAGGCCAGCGTCCACATGGCCCAGTAATCGGTACGCAGGCGTGCAGTGGGCAGGGAAATCAGGGCACCGAATACGCCCGCGACCACCATGGCGGAAACGATACCGAGCACGATCGGCAGGTCCAGCAGATCGGGATGGCTGACAATCGTCGTGACGTACGCACCCAGCATGAAGAAAGCGATGTGCCCGAGATTGAGCAGACCGGTAACACCGAACTGCAGATTCAGACTCAGGCTCAGCAGCCCCCAGATGCAGGCGATGGTCAGGATATAGACGAGCAGGTCAATCATGAGCGGCGCCCTCCCAGCAGGCCGTGGGGACGCACCAGCAACACCAGAATCAGGAAGATGAACGGTATCGCTTCCTTGTAGCCGGTCGGGATATAGACGTAGCCGCTGGTCGCGACGCCCACCAACTCAAGCACGGGTGCCCAGTTGATTTCGAGGCCGATGTTCTCGGCGAAACCGACGATCAGGGCCCCCAGCATGGCGCCATAGGGACGACCGATGCCGCCAATGAGCACCGCGGCAAAGACCGGAATGATGATGCCGAAGCCCATCATCGGAAATAACTGCGTATCCAGTGCCAGAAGAATGCCGCCAAGGCCGGCGAAGGCAGCACCGATGAACCAGATCCAGAGAATCACGCGCTCGGCCGGGATACCCGAGCCCTCTGCCAGATCGCGGTTGTCGGCCGTCGCACGCATGGCCATGCCGAGTCGGGTGTGGTTGAGCAGGACATGGAAAAGGACCATGCAGGACGCTGCGGAAGCGATGATGGAGATCTGGATCAGCGAGATGCGGGCATCGAGAATCATCATCGGCATGCGCATGTCACCAAGCGGATAAAGATGGGGCGAAGGGCCCCAGATGGCCTGAATCGACTCACGCATGATGATGCCGAGAGCAAACGAGGCAATGAGCAGTAACGCTGGCGGACGTCCGCGCAGGCGTTTGAACACCGCACGATCAGCCAGGAGCCCGAACAGCCCCGTCAGGACGATTGCAGCCGGCGCGGCCAGCGCGAGTGGCAGGCTGATGGCACTGATGAAAGCGAGTGCGAGATAGGCGCCAAGCGGCGCAAACTCGACATGGGAGAAGTTCGGAAATCGCAGCACGCTGTAGACCATCGTCAGGCCGATCGCAAGCAGGGCGAGCTGGGAACTGCGAACCAGACTATCGAGAAGCACCTGCAGCATATTACGCGCGCCTCAGGGAAAAGACCGGCGTCGCGCGCGTCGGCGCGACCCCGGCAGAGCAAGGATGATGGACCAGTCCGTCATCAGCGGACTTCCAGCTCCATCCAGGTTTCGAAGCAGTGGTTGTTCGCCAGTGAGGTGACACCGATTGTCGCTCGCGGCGCGACACCACGCTCTTCACCGTAGACTTCGGCGAACAGGTCGGTCGTACCACTGGAAATCAGGTTCGGATCGGTGAATGCTGGATCGCAGACTACGAAGTTCAGCGTACGCACCAGCGCCACTACCTCATCCAGGCTACCGACGGCCTGCTTGATTCCCGCAAGGGCGTTGATGCCCGTGAGGCGGGCCGCCTCGTAGGCCTGCTCCACCGTGACATCGCGGCCGACCTGGCCGGGATGCAGCGGCTCGCCATTCTCCTGCTCGGGCACATGGCCCGACAGAAACAGCAGATTCCCTACCCGGCGCCAGGGACGCATGGTGCCGTAACGCTGGCCATAGAAACCGTTCGGTCCGAAATCGGGTAGAACGATGCCCATATCGGCAACTGTCTTTTCAATGCTCATTGCTCATTTCTCCAATGGGGCCTTGCGCCCGTTGATCAGCTGACTTCCAGCGTCATCCAGGTTTCGAAACAGTGATTGTTGGCCAGCGAAGTCACGCCGATGGTCGCGCGCGGGGCGGTACCCGCCTCTTCGCCAAAGACTTCGGCGAACAGGTCGGTAGTGCCGCTGGAGATCAGATTCGGATCGGTGAACGCCGGGTCACACACCACAAAGTTCAGCGACCGGACGAGACATTTCACATTGTCCAGACTGCCAACCGCCTGGCGGATGCCGGCAAGGCAGTTCAGGCCTGTGAGGCGTGCTGCTTCGTACCCCTGCTCCACCGTCACGTCGCGACCGAGCTGACCGGGATGAAGCACCAGAGGCTCGCCGTTGGTGTCCTTGTGTGCGTGATCGTCCGGTACGTGGCCAGAGAGGAAGAGAAGATCACCGTAGCGTGAGAACGGTTTCATCTTGCCGTACTTCTGCCCGTAGTACTTGCCGGGCGTCGAGAAGTCCGGGATTTCCAGACCAAGTTCCTTGACACGTTTTTCGTAAGACATGCGGTTCACCTTTTTGATTCAAGGGTTGGTGGTTGGCTGTAGCAGCCCGCTTCGCGGCCACAGAGACGTATCAGTGCAAGGACGGTATCGATGGTGGGTGTGGGTCGGCCGGTCATGCGGCCGAGCTCCTGGACCGAAGTCACCGTGGCATCGATTTCCATGGGGCGACCGCGTTCGAGATCCTGGAGCATTGAGGTCTTGTGTACGCCGACGGCTTCGGCACCCGCGAGGCGACGATCGACATCAATGGCAAAGCGCACGCCGATGGCCTCCCCGATCGCCTGGGCCTCGAGCATCATTGCGCGCGCCACGGCGCGGACATCGGCGTCGCCACAGATGCGATCAAGCGTGGCGCGCGTCAGACCACTGATGGGATTGAAGCTGACGTTGCCCCAGAGCTTGATCCAGATCTCGTCGCGGATGCGTGGTTTGACGGGTGCCTTCAACCCACCAGCACGTAGCGCGTCGGCAAGGGCTTCCACTCGCTCACTGCGTGTACCGTCCGGCTCACCCAGACTGAACCGGTCACCCTCGACGTGCTCGATCACGCCGGGCTCGGTCACGGTGCAAGCCGGATAGACCACACAGCCGATCGCACGCTCGGGGCCGATCGTGTCCCACAGCACGCCACCGGGATCGACAGCGTTCAGGCTGCTGCCCGCGTAGACACTATCCAGCCCGTGGAAGTACCACCAGGGAATACCGTTCACGGCCGTGACGACGGCCGTATCCTCATGAAAGAGTGCCGGCAGCTGGTCGGCAACCGCTGGTATGGAATGCGCCTTCAGCGTCGTGATGACGTAGTCCTGTGGCCCCAGCTCGGCCGGATCATCGGTCGCTTGAACCCTGGCTACGCGACGATCACCGTCGATCAGCAGCGTCAGGCCCTGACGGCGCATGGCGTCCAGGTGTGGCCCGCGCGCCACGACACTGACCTCGTGACCGGCCTCCGCCAGACACACTGCGAGGTACCCACCGATGGCACCAGCGCCGTAGATACAGATCTTCATGCGTCCGCCTTCCCGTGGCCGTTGCGCAGTTCCGTGGCAACTGCGTGCATTGACGTCAGCTCGCCTGCAGCCGGCATCCCTGTAGTGCAGCCAAACGGTTTATGGAGAAGTACACGACGGGGGGCCGCACGCCTGACGACCGGAACCGCATGCCCCGTATTCAGCGATGCCAGGATCGCGCCCGGTGCTGGGTCGGGTTTGTCGGTGCCCTGTCCGGCGTTGTCACAGTGATCCGTGCGCATTGCCCCCCCCCCCTGAATACCGGTTTCCCCGGAATAAACGCATACGATGATTTTCGTATCCAATTTGTAGCATGACGAAACCAGCTGCACAAGCGGCCGCTGTCAGCGCAAGCGAAGCACGTCATATGGCTGCGTAGCGCGAGGCAAGAAAACAGAGCGCTCGGGAGGCCATCTCATCGGAGTTGCGCGGGCTTCGTGGCAACCCGGGACCCTGCCTGCAGACCCGTGCACACAAGCCGCGAGGGCATGTTCCAGGACGAGTCATCGGGTAGCCCGAGTCATGGGATGATTGCAGGATCGTCTCGGCCGGGCCCGCCGATGGTCGCTACCATGAGCCTCGCAACCGGCAGCAATCCATACGGTTCACGCAACCCATGCACACACGGCTTGTACACACGGCTTGCGGCCCATCGGGGTTTCCGCATACATTGGCTTCTTTGGACAGCGCGGACTCTTCCGCCCGGTGCGACGTGGGGCAAATGGCGCAGAGCAACCAGCAACCGCAAAAGCCGATCCGGCTGGGCTTTCTGCTCACGCCGCACTACTCGATGATCGCCTTTGCCTCTGCGATCGAGCCCCTGCGCATGGCCAATCGGCTGAGCGGCAAGGAGCTGTATCAGTGGGTGAGCTATACCATCGACGGCCAGCCAGTGCCGGCGAGCAATGGCCTCATGATCACGCCGGATGGCCCGATCTCTGCGGCCAGTGACCTGAACACGCTGTTTGTCTGCGCCGGTGTTGAAGTCGAGGCGGCCTCCGACCGCAACACGATCGGCTGGCTGCGCAAGCTGAGCCAGCAGCGCATGAATTTCGGCGCCCTGTGCACGGGCAGTCACGTGTTGGCCCGCGCCGGGCTGCTCGACGGTTATCGCTGCACCATCCACTGGGAGAACATCGCGAGCATGCGTGAGGCGTTCCAGCGGGTGGTGGTCTCCTACGAACTTTTCGAAATCGACCGTGATCGGTACACAAGCGCCGGTGGTACCGCGCCCCTCGACATGATGCTCAACATCATCACCCAGCAGACCGGCACGGACATCGCCACGGCGATCTCCGAGGCCTTCGCCTGCGAGCGCAT
>CAZJGZ010000125.1:0-7194 GCA_964545695.1 uncultured Ectothiorhodospiraceae bacterium
GTGGCGGCGCGGAAACACACGCCCTGAACGCGACCACTGATCAATGCACGTATCGGTTCGTTCATGGTGTGCCCAGTATAGCGGCAACGCGGGGTTCGTCGACAAGCATCACCGGATCCGCAGCGAATCCGACAGTCGATCACCACCGGTGTCGGAGGACCACAGCCGGCAAGTCATGGATGGTGCCAGCGATCTTTCCGCACCCGCAAATGAAAAACCCCGCCGGAGCGGGGTTTCGATATCCCGACATGAAAAACCCCGCCGGAGCGGGGTTTTTCGGATACGACAGCGGGCGAACCCTTACATGCCGTACTCGTCGAGATAGTCACGATCGGAGCTCTCGACTTCACCCAGCGACCATTCGCCACGCGTGCGGGCGTGGTTGATGGCAGCATCAACATGCGCCGAACTCGGGTTCATGTCGATATCCAGTACCTGGTCCGGGTGGATCAGGTCGGCATCCTCGATCTTGTCCGTGTTGGCACGGAAGATCAGCGGCCACTGGTAGGGGTCGCCATAGATGCGGGACATGCCGGAAATGGCCCACAGGGAATCACCACGGCGCACGGTGTAGGTTTCCATGTCACCGTCGTCGTCTTCCATCGCTGCACGGTGGGCATCCATCGCGCTGCGCGCCATCTCTTCGGCTTCAGCAGCAAGCTGCATGGCCTCTTCATTGCGGCAGTCGGCACCGGCCGACTCGGCCTGGTTCACCATGCGACGGGCACCACGCCACTGGGCACCCATGTCTCGGGCTTCCTGAACAACCGCGCGAGCATCATCGACGGAAGCCTGCGCTTCGTCGGTAATCCCTTCGCACACATCTTCTTCTTCAGGGGCGGTCGCACATGCAACCGCAAACCCGAGTACGAAGGTCGCGGCGAATACATGCTTGGTTAGAGCGGAAATCTTCATATTCCTTTTGCCTCCAGGCACGGGAAAGTAGTCGGTCTTTATATTGTCTCGCTTGCGCAAGTTATTTCAGGACGCGGGTTGCCCTGTTGTCACAGCGTGAAAGCAAATTACCACCCGCCCTGTTGTCGGTCAAGCTGGACACAGGCGCTATTCCGCCTCCTCCGCGGCAGTCTGACGCGCTCTCACAGCCAGATCGCGAGCGCGTTCGGCATGCTCGCTCGCACGCTCGTGCTCGTCGGCACGCAGATACCGTTCCGCCTGCTCGAGATACTCCCGGGCTGCGGCCAGCAGGTCTCCGGAGGGGGTGTCCTCGACCACGACGGGCTCGGCGGCCGAGATGGCCTGCCGGGCATCGCTCATGGACTGATACGGTGTGATCGCGGCACAGGCCCCGACGGCGATGGCGAGGACGACCATTGCCACGGCGTGTGGCAATTTCGCGCACCAAGAGTGTTGCAGTATGCTCGCCACGATCACGGAAACTCCTTGCCCCGAGCTGTCGGTGAGCCGGGGAAATCATTGCCCCGGGCAGATCACTGGATCCCGGTGTTTCTGATCAGAGGGATCATCCTCGGCCTGCATCATAACGGCAATGCACGGGCATGACATCCGCCGCACAATTGTGGTCATGATTGCGGAATCGTTCCCCGGCCCCGGTACGAAAGGGCCTCGACGATACTGCCGGATTGACGCCACCCGGACCACGCAGGAGCGCAGCAGCAATGCAGGATATTCTCGTACTCTATTTCAGCCAGACCGGCGCCACGGCTCGCATGGCCGACCAGGTGGCGCGCGGCGTCGACAGTGTCGACGGCATGCAGGCGCGCGTGCGTACGGTGCCGGCGGTATCGCCCGAATGCGCGGCCGTGGCCGATGACATCCCCGCCGACGGCCCGCCCTACGCCAGCGAGCAGGATCTGTTCGAGTGCGCCGGCCTGGTGCTCGGTTCACCGACCCATTTCGGCAACATGGCGGCACCGCTGAAGTATTTCTGGGATCACTCGAGTGGCGCCTGGTTCGGCGGAGAACTCGCCGGCAAGCCGGCGGGCGTGTTCACGGCCACGGCCAGCCCGCACGGCGGGCAGGAGACGACGCTGATGTCGATGGTGCTGCCGCTGATGCACCACGGCATGATGGTGATCGGCCTGCCGTACTCGGAGTCGGAACTGATGGCGACGGCGGGCGGCGGGACACCGTACGGCGCCAGTCGCGTCACGGGCTTCGACGGCGCGCGCGAATTCGACGCCGCCGAACAGGCCCTGTGCCGCGCCCTCGGGCGCCGGGTGGCCGACACGGCGCAGCGCCTGCAGTCTGCGGCCCGGTCCCGATGACGGCCTACCTGCGCCGCTTCGGGCGCCTGCTCGCGCTCGTGGGGTACTTCGGCCTGGCGGTTCTGCTGGTGGTGTGGCACGGCTGGCTGGCGCCACCGCAGATCATGGCCACGGCGTTCGTGCTCGCCGTACTGTTGATTCCGCTCGCCTGCGCGCTGCCGGGCATGGTGCGCGGCCGCAGCTACACCCACGCCTGGGTGAGCCTGCTGTCGCTGCTCTACTTTGTGCTGGCCGTCGATGGCATCGCCGCCGGCATCGAGCCGCGCTGGCTGCCGGCGGCGACCCTGACTGCCAGTCTGGCGCTGTTCACCGGCACCATTACCTATGTGCGCGCGCGTGGCGTGCTGCGCCGGCGCGCCGAGGCCGAAGCCGCGCCCGGGACAAGGGCCGAATCAGGACTCGAATCAGGTGGCGGGCAGGACGCGGATGCTGCGGCGTCAGCGCTGGAGGATGGCGCGAACGAGCGGAATGGTGAGACGACGCCCGGCCGCGAGTGACGCCTGATCCAGCTCTTCCAGACGCGCCAGCAGGCCGGCCAGATCACGCCGGTCGTGGCGCACGAGGTAGTCGCCAACGGCGGGCGGCAATTCCAGACCCAGAACGCGGGCGCGCTCCGCCAGGGCCGCACGCCGGGCATCGTCGTCGAGCGGGTCGAGCCGAACCACGGGGCCCCAGGCGAGTCGCGAGGCGAGATCGGGCAGCCGCAGGCCCAGATCCCCGGGCGCGGCACGGCTGGCGAAGGCCAGACGGGTACCCGCCGCGCGCGCGGCGTTGATCAGGTTGAACAGGGCGCGCTCCCAGCCTTCCTCGCCGGTAATGGCGGCGACATCGTCGATGGCGACGACGGCGAGGTGCTCCAGCCCTTCGACCACGGCCGGATCCATGCGGCCGACCTCGGCGAGGGGTAGATAGGCGACGGGCTGCCCGGCAGCGCCCACGGCCCGGCACAGGGCCTGCAGCAAGTGGGTCTTGCCGAGCCCGGCGGCGCCGGCGAGATGGATCTGCTGTTCGCCGCGGCCCGCGGCCATGTCGCGCAGCAAGCCGACGGCGAGGGCGTTCGGGCCGATGAAGTAGCTGTCGAACGTGGCACCCGGCGCCAGCGAGAAGCCCAGCGGCAACTGAGGCGTAAGGGTGTCGGCACCCGCCGGCATGACCGCGTTCAGCCGGCGAGGCGGTAGAAGAGCCGGATCGGCTCGGCGGGCCGCTCGTCGTCGTCACCAGCATCGGTGTCTGCGTCATCACCGGGTGCCGCCCCGATCAACTCATCGACCAGTTCATCGAGGGCATCCGTATCGGTCACCGGCGCAAGCTCGTCGGCCATCTCCGGCGCGACCGCGGGGTCCAGCAGACTGCCGGCGGCAATCGCGCGCTGCAGCTCCTCCGGCCGTCCCTGCAATTCGACCCGGAACGCGGCGCGGTCGCCATGCACGCGCTGGAGATCCGCGCTGCTCACGCGCGCGAGACTGCCCAGGTAGTCGGCGACGCGGGTATATCCGGCGACGGAGTCGATGGCCGCCACTTCGACGACGAGTTCCACCGAACCGCCCTCGCGACCGGCTTCGCGGGCGGCGATGCGGTCGGTCGCACCATCGATACCCGCGTTGAGCATGGCATCGCGGTCGCCGCCCCGGAGCCGCCACTGCACTTCGCGATCCGCGCCGAGCAGCGTCCAGTCGGCGGTCCAGTCATCGTCCCCATCGCCGCGGCGGGTGACGTGTCCGAGCAGGATGATATCGGCGCGATAGCGCTCGCTGGCATGTTCGACGGCGTCGATGAAGGGCGCGCGGATGTCGATGAAGTCGATGCGCTCGCGATCCTCGACGTCGAGCAGTGGCAGCAGCAGCGGCAGGCCGCGCATGCCGGCCCGGTCCTCCAGCGCGGCGCGGGCGTCGGCGCCATCATCCTCGCCCACGATGTAGCGCTCACGCCCGTCGTCGACCGCGATCCACAACAGCACTTCCGGTCGGCGCTCGCCCCAGATCGCGATTTCCTGTTCACGCAGGTCGCGCACGAGGCGGCTGCCGTTGAAGCGAACCGCCAGATAGTCGGTCGGCGGGTCGTCATCGCCCTCGTGGTCGAGGGCCTCGAGCTCGTCGTCGCTGATACTGCGATAGCGGAAGCTCTGGACGTAGCGTTCGGGAGCGCCGAGCACATCTTCCAGGTCGGGATTCTGCGGCGCTTCGGAGTTGCCGGAAACGCGCACGATGACCTTGCGCAGTGCGGCCTCGAAACCGCGCTCGCGCTCGGCCCCGCCCTGCCCCCGGACCTCGACCTCGGCGTCATAGAGGCCCTCGACTTCGACGGCATGGGCGGCGGCAACGCCGAGCAACAGCGCCAGGGCGCCTGCGCAGGCGGCCAGCGAGCGTGATCGTGGGCGTGAACGACGTGCGAATGATGCGGGCGGCGGATGCATTTGCGGTCAATATCCGGCGTCAGTGGCAGCCATGTACAATACCACGTTTCGTCGTCTCGCAAGATGCTGGAGCCTCGTCCCCATGCCCGATTCGAAAGCGCATTCCGACGGCCTGACCTATCGTGATGCGGGCGTCGATATCGATGCCGGGGAAGCGCTGATCGAGCGCATCCGCGACGATGTCGCCGCGACCACGCGGCCCGAGGTGCTGGGCGGCCTCGGCGGCTTCGGCGGTCTGTTCGCGCTCGAACCGGGCCGCTGGCGCCAACCGGTGCTGGTGTCGGGTACCGACGGGGTGGGCACCAAGCTCAAACTCGCCGGCACGCTCGACCGCCACGACCGCATCGGCATCGACCTGGTGGCGATGTGCGTCAACGACGTCATCGTGACCGGCGCCGAGCCGCTGTTCTTTCTCGATTACTTCGCCACCGGGCACCTCGATGTCGAGCGCGCGAGCGAGGTCATCCGCGGGATCGCCGCCGGCTGCCAGCAGGCCGGCTGTGCGCTCATCGGCGGCGAGACGGCGGAGATGCCGGGCATGTACGCGGCCGGCGATTACGACCTGGCCGGATTCTGCGTCGGCTGCGTCGAACGCGACGAGATCCTCGTACCCGAGCGTGTCCACGCTGGCGACCGCGTGATCGGTATCGCCTCGTCCGGACCCCATTCGAATGGTTACTCGCTGATCCGTCGCGTCCTCGACCACAGTGGCGCCGATCCGACCTCGGCTTGCGGCGATACGACGCTGGCCGATGCCCTGATGGCCCCGACCCGGATCTATGTCACGGCGCTGCGTGCATTGCAGGAGCAGGTGAACGTGCACGCGCTGGCGCACATCACGGGTGGCGGCCTGCTGGACAACATCCCCCGCGCCCTGCCCGACGGCGTGCAGGCGCGCCTCGATGCCGACTGCTGGCGCCGCCAGCCGGTGTTCGCCTGGTTGCAGGAGGCCGGGAACATCGACACGGCGGAGATGCTGCGCACGTTCAACTGCGGCATCGGCATGGTGGCGATGGTTGCCGCGAGTGATGCCGACGCGGCGGTCGCGGCACTGACCGCGGCCGGTGAAGAGGCAGCGGTCATCGGCACGATCGAGGCTGCGGAGGAAGACGGCCCACAGGTGGTGGTCGAGTCCTGGGCATGACGGCAACGCCTCTGCCGGTCGTCATTCTCGTCTCCGGGCGCGGCAGCAACATGCAGGCGCTGCTGGAGGCCGGCGCCGACCCCGAGGTGCCGCTGGACGTGCGCGCGGTGATCAGCAATCGCCCGGCGGCGCCCGCACTCGAGCGCGCGCATGCTGCCGGCGTGGCCACCGAGGTGGTCGACCACGCCGCCTTCGCCACGCGCACGGCCTTCGATGAGGCGCTGATGGCCGCCATCGACCGCCACGAACCGCGGCTGGTTCTGCTGGCCGGTTTCATGCGCATTCTCACCCCCGCCTTCATCGAGCATTACCGGCAGTCGCTGTTGAATATCCATCCCTCGCTGCTGCCGGATCTGACCGGTCTGAACACCCACGCCCGCGCGCTCGCCGCCGGTCACCGCGAGCACGGCGCGACGGTGCATTTCGTGACGACGGAACTCGACGCCGGTCCCGGAGTCCTTCAGGCAACGGTGCCGGTGCTTGCCGACGATGATGCCGACACCCTGGCCGAGCGCGTACTGCGGCAGGAACACCGCATCTATCCCCGCGCCGTGCGCTGGTACGCCGAGGGCCGGCTGCGCTTCGACGGCGAACGCGCCTGGCTGGATGGCGCTCCACTGACAACGCCCGTCATCGACAAGGAGGCCTGGCATGCCGAGCCAGCAGGCGGCACGGATTGAGTTCGGGGGCCATCCGACCGGGGTACGGTCACGCTGGCTACTGGCGGGCGCGCTGCTCGGCGCTGCGCTGATGGGCGCCGATGCCGTGGCCAATGGCGCGGACCTGCCGGCACCGCTGCAGGCCTACGAGGCCGAGTACCGGGTAGCGCGCGGGCCGTTGACGCTGGGCCGGTCGGTGACCCGACTGCGTGCGGTCTCCGAGGGCTGGGAATACCGAACCGTGGTCACGGCGACTGGTGTCGCGCGCATGCTGGTGTCCGAGGATGCCGTCGAGCGCACGATCTTCGACACCGATGGCACGAGCCTGCGTACGCTGCGGTATGAACATCGCCCGCCGGACAAGGTGCCGGCGCTGGTGGACTTCGACTGGGCCGGCCATCAGGCGCTGATCGACAACGACGACGGCGATTCCGTCGTCCCCCTGACCCCCGGTCAGCACGACCCGCATGGCGCCATCCTCTCGGTGATGGTCTCGCTGGCGCGCGATGGCGACGTGCCGGACTTCGAGGTCATCGATGATGATGGCGATGTCCGCGCCCTCAGCTTCGAGGTCGGCGATGGCGGGGAAATCCGCGTCCCGTTCGGGCGTTTCGACACGGTGAAGGTCACGCGCGATCGGGCGGACCGTGATCGTCAGCTCATCGCCTGGTTCGCGCCGGAACTCGACTGGTTGCCGATCCGCATCCAGCAGGTCAATGAAGGCAGCACGGT
>CAZJGZ010000126.1:0-7082 GCA_964545695.1 uncultured Ectothiorhodospiraceae bacterium
CGTTGTTTCCATGATCGGACTTGGCGTTTGGTTGTGGGGAGCATACATGGCACAAAATCGCGCCTTCGTGGACGAGAGGAAAGAAGACGAAAAGTGGATGTCGCTAATTGCCCACGAGCGGTATCAGGACTTGAAAGCGGCACAGGGCGGTGTGTTTCAGTTCCAGTTCGAAGAGATGAAGAAAAGAAGTCGCTGGTGAGACCGGGTCGGAATTCTGGGGACAGTTACCGAAATTATCCCTCATCGGGCCACCCCTGAACTCGTAATTCGGTTACTGTGTCCGGAAGTCGCGGACTGGCCGCGGAAGTCCCTCCGGAATTCCTCAGTATCCGGCACTCCCGAATCGATCAAAAAGCTTTTGGTAAGCCCTCCTGTCGGAATACGCCGATCGCTGTGTGTCGGGACTTTATTGCTTGGTCTACAGGTAAATGACGGTCGGTAATCGGGCTGTGCCACAACTCATGGGTCGCCTTTCCCTGACGGACGAAATAGTAACCGGTTTCCTGAAGCAGGCGCTTCAGTTGCGGTGTGAAACTGGACGCCATCCGCCTGTGGCAAGGTGGGCGAAGTCGTCACGCTCAGCAGAGATATGAAACGGGAATCCATCATTGCCCGCTAAAGAGGGACGATTTTCCGCCAGGAGCTCGGGGATCAATATGCGGAGTTTGGCGCTGAGTGCTTCGAATGTTTCCGCTTCGGTCACCAGCCCCGGCACGTCGTCGCTTTCGGCAACCCATACGGCCGCATCGGCGTCCCACTGGGCATGGATGCGGATCATTGTGGACATGATGGATGCCTCCCCGTGTACTTACGATCAGGTTACGGCACCGGCGGCTGCACTTTCAGCACGTTACGCGCATGCTATGGACACTTGTCAGACAGACGCCAAGGGCCGAGGTTCCGATTTATCGCACCTCTGCGCGCAGTCCGGGCGAGTGAGTGGCGCCCGTCGCGGTGAACGGGAAGACCAAGTAAGGCACTGTGGATATGGAGCCGAAAGCAGGTGCGTCGAAATGCCGCAAGTGCTTGATTGAATGGCTCCCCGGGACGGATTCGAACCGCCGACCTAGTGATTAACAGTCACCCGCTCTACCGCTGAGCTACCGGGGAATCGGAGGGCATGAAGCGCTGCGAATGGTAATGATCCCCGGGTTGGGGGTCAAGGTACGTTTCAGCGATTCAGGACCTTTTCCAGGCGCTGCATGGCGTCCTGCAGCTGGGCCATGCTGGTGGCGTAGGACAGCCGCATGCAGCCGGGCGAGCCGAAGGCGGAGCCGGGCACCAGGGCGACGCCGGTGTCGTCGAGCAGCCGCGAGCAGAAATCGACGTCGTCCTTGGCGCCGTAGGCGTCGATCGCTGCCTGTACCCGCGGGAAGGCGTAGAACGTGCCGTCACCGGGCACGGCCTCGACCCCATTGAGCTTGTTGAGGGCGTCGACGAGGTAGTCGTGGCGCTCGCGGAAGTGGCCGACCATCTCGGCGACGCATTCCTGGTCGCCATTCAGCGCCGCGGTGGCCGCGGCCTGGGAGATGGAGGCGGGGTTGGACGTGCTCTGCGACTGGACCTTCTTCATGGCCTTGATCAGGTGCGGCGGGCCGCCGCAGTAGCCGATGCGCCAGCCGGTCATCGCGTACGCCTTCGACACGCCGTTCATGACCACGGTGCGGTCGTACAGTTCGGGCCGGGCGTTGACGATGTTGGTGAACGGCAGCTCGTTCCACAGGATGTGCTCGTACATGTCATCGGTGGCGATGATCAGGTCGGGGTGCCGTGCCAGTACCTCGCCCAGCGCGGCCAGTTCCTCGCCGCTGTAGGCCATGCCGCTGGGGTTCGACGGGCTGTTGAGCACGACCAGCCGCGTGCGCGGGTTGATGGCCTGCTCGAGCTGCTCGGGCGTGATCTTGAAGCGCTGTTCGACGGTGGTTTCGAGGATCACTGGCACGCCGCCGGCGATCTTGACCATGTCCGGGTAGGAGACCCAGTACGGCGCGGGGATGACCGCCTCGTCGCCCGGATTCAACAGCGCCTGGGCCATGTTGAAGAAGCTCTGCTTGCCGCCGCAGGAGACCAGGATCTGCTCCGACTTGTAGTCGATGCCGTTGTCGCGATGGAACTTGTCCATGACCGCCTGCTTGAGCTCGGGCGTGCCGTCGACAGCTGTATAGCGCGTCTGGCCGCTGTTGATGGCGGCGATGGCGGCTTCGCGGATGTGCGCGGGGGTGTCGAAATCCGGCTCGCCGGCACCGAGGCCGATGATGTCCCGGCCCTGGGCGCGCAACTGGGCGGCGAGAGCCGTCACGGCGAGGGTGGGCGAGGGCTGGATCTGCTGGACGCGATCGGAGAGCTGGTCTGTCACGACGGTATTCCCGGGTGGTTGCGTTGCTTTATGATGACTGGCTGATCGTTGCTGATCAGCCGTTTCGTAGGTTCCAACCTTACCGCCCGGCGGAGTCCATGTCCAAGCCGTTCCGCATCGAGAAGCAGTTCGAGCCCGCAGGCGATCAGCCCGAGGCCATTGCCGGGCTGTGCGACGGGCTCGACAGCGGCCTGATGCACCAGACGCTGCTGGGCGTCACCGGGTCCGGCAAGACCTTCACCATGGCCAATGTCATCGAGCATTCGCAGCGGCCGACGCTGATCATGGCGCCGAACAAGACGCTGGCGGCCCAGCTCTACGGGGAGATGAAGGAGTTCTTTCCGGACAACGCGGTCGAGTATTTCGTGTCGTATTACGACTACTACCAGCCCGAGGCCTATGTGCCGTCGTCGGACACCTTCATCGAGAAGGATGCCTCGGTGAACGAGCATATCGAGCAGATGCGGCTGTCGGCGACCAAGGCGCTGCTCGAACGGCGCGACACCATCATCGTCGCGACCGTCTCCGCCATCTACGGCCTCGGTGATCCGCAGGCCTATCTCAAGATGGTGCTGCATCTGAATCGCGGCGACGAGATGGGCCAGCGCCAGATCCTGCGGCGGCTGTCGGACATGCAGTACCAGCGCAACGAGTACGAGCTCAAGCGCGGCACGTTCCGCGTGCGCGGCGAGGTGATCGACATCCACCCGGCGGAATCCGAGGACGAGGCGATCCGCGTCGAGCTGTTCGATGACGAGATCGAGAACCTGGCCTGGTTCGATCCCCTGACCGGGGAGGTGAAACGGCGGGTGCCGCGGCTGACGGTCTATCCCAAGACGCACTACGTGACGCCGCGCGAGCGGCTGCTGTCGGCGCTGGATCAGATCAAGGCCGAGCTCAAGGTGCGGCTGGAGGAGTTCCGCGAGCAGGGCAAGCTGCTGGAGGCCCAGCGGCTGGAGCAGCGCACGCAGTTCGATCTGGAAATGATCCACGAGCTGGGCTACTGCTCGGGCATCGAGAACTACTCGCGCTACCTGTCGGGCCGCGAGCCCGGCGAGCCGCCGCCGTGCCTGTTCGACTACATCCCGCCGGATGCGCTGCTCATCCTGGACGAAAGCCATGTGACGATTCCCCAGCTCGGCGGCATGTACAAGGGCGACCGTGCGCGCAAGGAAACGCTGGTCAATTACGGCTTCCGCCTGCTGTCGGCGCTCGACAATCGCCCGCTCAAGTTCGAGGAGTTCTGCCAGCTGCAGCCGCAGACACTGTTCGTGTCGGCCACGCCGGGGCCGTACGAGCAGCGGGTGTCGGACCAGGTGGTCGAGCAGGTGGTGCGCCCGACCGGGCTGGTGGACCCGGAGATCGACATCCGCCCGGTGGCGAGCCAGGTCGACGATCTGCTGTCCGAGATCAACATCTGTGTCGAGCGCGACGAGCGGGTGCTGGTGACGACGCTGACCAAGAAGATGGCCGAGGATCTGACGGATTACCTGGCCGAGAACGGCGTGCGCGTGCGCTACCTGCACTCGGATATCGACACCGTGGAGCGGGTCGAGATCATCCGTGACCTGCGGCTGGGCAAGTTCGATACGCTGGTCGGCATCAATCTGCTGCGCGAGGGCCTGGATATGCCCGAGGTTGCGCTGGTGGCGATCCTCGACGCCGACAAGGAAGGTTTCCTGCGGGCGGAACGCTCGCTGATCCAGACTGTGGGCCGCGCCGCGCGCAACATCAACGGCCGCGCCATCATGTATGCTGACAAGATCACCGGCTCGATGCGCCGGGCGCTGGATGAGACCGGCCGCCGGCGCGAAAAGCAGCTGGCGTTCAACGCCGAGCACGGGATCACGCCCCAGGGCATTCGCAAGGCGGTGGCGGATATCATGGAGGCGGATCACGCCGGCGCGCCCGGGACGGCGGAGCACTTCGCCGAGGTGGCGGAACGCCAGGCGGAATACAGCGCGCGTTCGCCGAAGGAGGTGGCGCGCGAGATCGAGCGTCTGGAGAAGAAGATGCTCGACCATGCGCAGAACCTGGAGTTCGAGGAAGCCGCGCGGCTGCGTGACCAGGTACACCAGCTGCGGGCCCACACCTTCGGCGCCGCCGATGCCGTTGGTTAGGATTTGGCCTGTGGCCGTGCGCCGCTCGCGCGGCAGCGATGTTGACGGTTCGGACAATCAAGGTGCGGCAGGGGCTGACACCGGAACTCCCTGGCGAGCGAAAGGGTTGGAGCATTGAGTACACCACACGATGCGCAGGCAGTGGACCAGGGATGGGGTGCAGTCGAATGAGCTGGCCGCCCGGACCCGGTGAACGCAGGATCGACCAGCGCACGCGCTTGCTGGTGTATGTCGACCGCTCGCCCATCCACGGCAAGGGGCTGTTCGCGCGGCAACCGATTGCCCGCGGTACCTATATCGGCCGCTATCTGGGGCCGGCGGCGAAACGCAACGGTTCCCACGTCCTGTGGATCGAGGATGGCGATGGCTGGGTCGGGCGCCGCGGCTTCAATCGGCTGCGCTACCTGAACCACGATGCGCGCCCGAATGCGGAATTCGATGGTTTCGACCTGTATGCCCGGCGCGATATTCGTGTCGATGAGGAAATCACCATTGATTATTTGTGGGATTGATCCGGGTGGGATTGATCGAGAGGTTTCGAGATGAGTACAGAGCGGCCGCGTAACCTTTTCCGCCTCTGGTGCTGGGGCATCCTGCTCGCCGCCGGCACCGGATTGCTGGCCCTGGGCGGCCTGTCGCTGGCCGATGAACCGACCGATGAGCGCGACCGCGCGGTGCTGCTCGAAATCGACGGCGCCATCGGCCCGGCCACCACGGACTACCTGCGGCGCAATATCGAACGTGCCGAGGACGAAGAGGATGTGCGCCTGGTGATCATCCGCATGGATACGCCGGGCGGCCTGGTCGCCGCCACGCGCGACATCGTCCAGGCCATCCGCGGCTCCTCGGTCCCGGTCGCGGTCTGGGTCGCTCCCGAGGGCGCGCAGGCAACCAGTGCCGGCACCTTCATCCTGCTGTCCGCCCACGTCGCCGCCATGGCACCGGCCACCAACGTCGGCTCCGCCACGCCCGTGGCGCTGGGCGGCGATGGCCCCCAGGTGCCCGATCAGGACGAGATCGACGAGCCGGAAGAGGAGCAGCGCGAGGAGGCGGACGAGGCCGAGCAGGAGGCCCCGGATAACGAGGAAGCGCGGGAAGGCGACGACGCCGACGCGGCGGAAGAGTCCACCGAGCGCGGCGAGGAAGCGCCCGATACCGATGATCTCTCGCCCGGCGAAAAGAAGGCGCTGAACGACGCCGTTGCCTGGATTCGCAGCCTGGCCGAGCAGACCGGCCGCAACGCCGACTGGGCCGAACGGGCCGTTCGCGATGCCGCCAATCTGACGGCGCGCGATGCCGTCGAGCAGAACGTGGCCGATTTCATTGCCCGCGATCTCGACGAGGTGCTGGAGCTGTCGGACGGGCGCGAAGTGCTGGTCGGGCGTGACACGATCACCCTGGAGACGAAGGACCTGCGGGTCGAGCGCCGCGATCCCGACTGGCGCAGCGAACTGCTGTCGGTGATCACCAACCCGACGGTGGCCTATTTGCTGCTGATGATCGGCATCTACGGCCTGCTGCTGGAGGGCTACAGCCCGGGGGCACTGCTGCCCGGCACCATCGGTGCGATCTGCCTGCTGCTGGCGCTGTACGCCCTGCAGGTTCTGCCGGTCAATTATGTCGGTCTGCTGCTGCTGATCCTGGGCATGATACTCATTGTCGCGGAGGCCTTTGCGCCCAGTTTTGGTGTGCTCGGCATCGGCGGTATCGTGGCCATGGTGATCGGCTCGATCGTGTTGATGGATACGGATGTGCCCGGCTTTCAGATTGCCATCGAATTGATCGGGGCCATGGCTCTGGCGGGGGCGCTGGTGACGGCGGGTCTGGTGTATCTCGCGGCAAGTGCGTGGCGCCGACCGGTGGTCAGTGGTGCGGAGCAGGTGGATGAGGCCGGCGGCGAGGTCATTACGCCGGTGGACTCGACGGGGGGCCAGATCATGCTGCTGGGCGAGCGCTGGAGCGCGCGCAGCAAGCAGCCGCTGGCACCGGGCACCCCGGTGCGTGTCGTGCACCGCGATGGCCTGATCGTGCACGTTGAACCGGTTGAATCGGTTGATCCGGTTCAATCCAACCAGGAGAAGTAATCATGTTGATGATATGGGGTGTGCTGGGCGGCCTGCTGGTCGTACTCGTCGCGAGTGCGATCCGCGTCCTGCGCGAGTATGAGCGGGGCGTGATCTTCCAGCTCGGCCGCTTCTGGAAAGTGAAGGGGCCGGGCCTGATCATCGTCATTCCCGTGATCCAGCAGATGGAGCGCATCGATCTGCGCCTGGTGACCATGGATGTGCCGACGCAGGACGTGATCTCGCAGGACAACGTGTCGGTGCAGGTCAATGCGGTGGTGTACTTCCGCGTCATCGACCCGGAAAAGGCGGTGATCAACGTCGAGCATTTCTTCAATGCCACCAGCCAGCTGGCGCAGACGACGCTGCGGTCCGTGCTGGGCAAGCACGATCTCGACGAAATGCTCTCGGAACGCGACAAGCTGAACGCGGATATCCAGGAAATCCTGGATGCGCATACCGATCAGTGGGGCATCAAGGTCGCCAACGTCGAGATCAAGCATGTCGATATCGACGAGAGCATGATCCGCGCCATCGCCCAGC